>CAYMLW010000199.1:0-7879 GCA_964391035.1 uncultured Gemmatimonadaceae bacterium | reverse complement strand
CGGTACCTGACCATCACCGACATCGCGGAGATGGGCCAGTACACCTTCGACAACCTCGAGGGGTGGGAGGACTTCGCGGAGAAGGTCCGGCCCGGGGACATCGTCGTGACCGGCAAGAACTTCGGGGCCGGCTCGTCCCGGCAGCAGGCGGTGGACTGCTTCGAGAGCCTGGGCGTGTCCGTGGTGATCGCCGAGTCCTTCGGCGCCATCTACGAGCGGAACGCCATCAACAAGGGCTTCCCCATCGTGACGGCGGACCTCCTCTCCCGGGGCCTGGAGGACGGCGACGAGATCGAGGTGGACCTCCGCAACCAGGTCATCCGGCTGCCCGGCGGGGAGACGGTTCCGGGCAGCTTCTCTGAGGTCCAGATGGACATCTACCAGCGGGGCGGGCTCCTGGTCCGGTAGGGGGAGGGTTCCTGGTCCGGTAGGGGTCGCGCCAAGCGGGGCCTGGTCGAAACGGGCGAACGATGGAGGAAGCGTGTTGATGGAGCTGCGAAGGGTGCGGATGGGTCTGACGGCCGGGGTCCTGCTGGCGGCCGCGGCCGCGGCTACGGGCTGCGCGGGGTCAGCGGGGCCGGCGCCGCGTCCGCCGGAGGCCGGGCCGGCCGTCCGAGCGGAGCGGGCGCTGCCCGGGTTCCTGGCGGACAGCCTGTCGGCGATCCGGGCCGACCACGCCCCGGACCGGCGCGTCGCGCGCTTCGACGTGGAGCCTGGCTGGGCCGGGGACCGGGTCCGGCTCACCGGTGCCACGGACCAGCCGGTGGCGATGGAGCGCCTGGCCCGGGCGCTGGCCGCGCACCGGGTCGCCTGGGAGGACTCGGTGCGGCGGCTTCCGGACGCCGCATTGGCCCCGGAGCTCTGGGCGCTGGTCAACAACTCCGTCGCCAACCTGCGGTCGGAGCCGCGCCACTCGGCCGAGCTGGCGACCCAGGTCGCGTTGGGCACGCCGCTGCGCGTGCTGGACCGCCGCGGCGGCTGGTTGATGGTCCAGGCGCCGGACGGCTACATCGCGTGGGTCGATGGCGGTGGCGTCCAGCGGGTGACGGCGGCGGAGATCGAGGCACACCGGCGCGCGGCGAAGGTGATCTACCTCGAGGCCGCGGGCGTCTCACGGGCGCGGCCGGCGCCGGACGCAGCGCCCGTGTCGGACCTCGTGACTGGCGGGCTGCTGGAGCGGCTCGGCGGCGTGGACGGCTTCCACCACGTGCGCTACCCCGATGGCCGCGTGGGCTACGTCGCGGAGGCGGAGGCGGCGCCGTACGCGGAGTGGCTCGCGGGCGTGCGGGCCACGGAGTCGTCGCTGGTGGCCGCCGGCTTGGCGCTCCTGGGCCGCCCGTACCTCTGGGGCGGGACGTCTCCGAAGGGCATGGACTGCAGCGGATTCACCAGGACGGTCTTTCTGCAGGGCGGGCTGCTCCTCCCGCGCGACGCGTCGCAGCAGGTGCACGCGGGCGTGCCGGTCGACGAGACCGGTGACTTCTCGGACCTGCGACCCGGCGACCTGCTGTTCTTCGGTCGCCCGGCCACCGATTCGACGCCCGAGCGCGTGGTTCACGTCGGCATGTGGATCGGCGACGGCCGATTCGTCCACTCCAGCGGCCGCGTCATGATCGGCAGCGTGGACCCGGCCGACCCGCTCTACGACGACTACAACACCCGCCGCTACCTGCGCAGCCGGCGCATGCTGGGCGACGTGCCGGGCGTCCACCGGCTGGAGACCGCGCTGTACCCACGGGACGGCCGCTTCATCCCGGCCGCCACCGCCGGCCCCGCCGTCATTCGCCGTTGAACGCCCCTTGCACGATCTCGCGGGCTTCCTCCTGGATCCGGCGGAGGTGGTCTTCGCCGCGGAAGCTCTCCGCGTAGATCTTGTAGACGTCCTCCGTGCCTGACGGCCGGGTGGCGAACCAGCCGTTCTCCGTAGCCACCTTCAGGCCGCCGATGGGGGCATCGTTGCCCGGCGCCCGCGTCATGCGGGCCACGATCCGCTCGCCCGCCAGCTCCTCGGCGACCACGTCGTCCGGCGAGAGCGCTTTCAGCGCCGCCTTCTGCTCCGGCGTGGCCGGGGCATCGCTCCGCTCGTAGACCGGGGCGCCGAAGCGCTCCTCGAGATCGCGGTAGTGCTCGCCCGGGTCCTTGCCCGTCCGGGCCGTGATCTCGGCCGCCAGCAGGCCGAGCAGGATCCCGTCCTTGTCCGTGGTCCATGGGCGTCCGTCGCGCCGGACGAAGGTGGCCCCGGCGCTCTCCTCGCCGCCGAAGGCGATCCGGCCGTCGGTCAGCGGGTCGACGAACCACTTGAACCCGACGGGCACCTCGACGAGCGGGCGGTCGAGGGCGGCCGCCACCCGGTCGATCATGGAGCTGGACACCAGCGTCTTGCCCACGCCCGTCGAGGCGGGCCAGCCGGGGCGGTTCCGGAACAGGTACCAGACCGCCACGGCCAGGTAGTGGTTCGGGTTCAGGAGCCCGGCGCCGGGGGTGACGATCCCGTGGCGGTCGGCGTCGGGGTCCAGACCGATGGCCACATCGAAGCGGTCTTTCAGGTCGATGAGCCCCGCCATGGCGTACGGCGAGGAGCAGTCCATCCGCACCTTCCCGTCCCAGTCCAGGCGCATGAACGAGAAGGTGGGGTCCACGTCCGGGTTCACCACCTCGAGATCCAGCCCGTACGTGTCGGCGATCTCGTCCCAGTAGTCGACGGACGAGCCGCCCAGCGGGTCGACGCCGATCCGGACGCCCCCGGCCGCGATCGCTTCCATGTCCAGCACTGCACCGAGGTCCTCGATGTACCGGCGCCGCAGGTCTTCCTTCCGGGTTCGCGGGATCGCCGTGGCCGCATCCATGGAGAGCCGGTCGACTCGCGACGCGCTGGCCAGCCGTTCGTTCGCCCGGTCCTCGATCTCCGAGGTCACCTCCCCGCTCGCGGGGCCGCCGTGCGGCGGGTTGTACTTGATCCCCCCGTCCTCCGGCGGGTTGTGCGACGGCGTCAGGATCAGCCCGTCAGCCCGCCCGGCTCCCGCCTGCCGATTCGAGGTGAGAATGGCGTGGGAGATCACCGGTGTGGGGGTGTACGGCGACGCCGCGTCGAGCCGCAGCTCCACACCCGCCGCCGCCAGCACGCCCACCACCACCTCGAACGCCGGCTCCGACAGCGCGTGGGTGTCCTTGCCCACGAACAACGGCCCCTCCACACGTCGGCTGGCACGGTAGTCGGCTACGGCCGCGGCGATGACCCGGTTGTGGGCCTCGTTGAAGGTCGTGTCGAGCGCCGTGCCCCGGTGGCCCGAGGTCCCGAACGAGACCCGCTGCGCCGCCACCTCGGGGTCGGGCTGTCGGGTCTCGAACGCCGAGCGGAGCGCGGCGGTATCCGTCAGACGGTCGGGCGGGACCGGCTGCCCCGCGCGTGGGTCGTTCGCCATGGCTCGTCGGTTCTCACGGCTGCTGTTTGTGTCTCGTCAGGGTGCCACGATCAGGCGGCTGGGCGCAAGTTCCTCGCCCTGATGCGAGGGCAAGAGGTCACCGGGAGGCCGGACCGGAAGTACGCCGCCAACCCGCAGATCCGCCGGGACTTCGCCCGGGGTGGGAGGGTCCACGCGGCGAACGTTCCCCACAACGTCCGGCGCCGTGATAGAGGAGGCCGTCCCGGCCAGTCCGGCCCCCGTCCCGTTCCGCCATTGAGTGCCCCGGTGAGGCGAGGCTACTTTGAGAGGAAGGGGGGACGATGGCGACATGCGAAGGGGAGAGGCCGGCGGCGGAGCGGCGCTGGACGCTGGAGGCGTTCGTCGCGCTGCCGGAGGAGGACGAGCACTTCCTCGAACTGGTGGAGGGCCGGATCGTCCGGGAGCCCCGGCCGCAGCGGCCGCACGGGAACGTGGTCGCGCGGCTCTGCCGTATCCTGCTGGACTACGGGGACGCCCACGGCGGGATGGCTACCGCCGATGTGGGCTTCATCCTCCGTCGGGACCCGCCCACGGTTCGCGGGCCGGACGTGGCCTATCTCCGGGAGGACCGGGGCTACGGCGAGCCCACCGGCTGGTACGAGGGCGCCCCCGACCTGGCGGTCGAGGTGATCTCTCCCAGCAACGCCGCCATGGAGATCCAGCAGAAGGTCGGCGAGTATTTCGACGCGGGTGCGCGCCAGGTATGGGTGGTCTACCCGCGGACCCGGACCGTGGTCGTGCACCCGTCCGCGTCGGAGGCCCGGCTGCTGCGCGAGGGGGATCGGATCGACGGTGGGGAGGCGTTCCCGGGGCTGAGCGTGCCGGTCCTTGACGTCTTCGGACGCTGAGCGGGGCCGACCTGGGGAGCTCGCCCGGATCAGGCCCGCAGCGAGTCCCCGATTTCCGTGAGAGCCTCGGCGTATCCCATCATCGGCCGGTGGCCGAGCTGATCCCGGGCCCGGAAGGCGGGCACATCGTGATCCGCCGAAACGAGATGGACGGCTTCCCGGGTCAGCAGTGGGCGGGATGCCAGCCGCAGGGCTCTTCCCCCGGTCTCCATGGTCCACGCCAGGGGCCACGCGAGCCAGCCCGGCACCGACCGGGGGGCGGGCGCACCGACGAGTCCGGCCAGGTCCCCGAAGTATCGAGACCAGGTGACGGGTAGCTCGTCGCACGCGTTGAAGACGTCGCCGGAGGAGGCCCGGTGGCCGGCGGCCCGTAGAAGGATGTCCACCACGTTGTCCACGTGGGCCAGCCCGGCGTTCTGGCCGCCGCCCCCGATCAGCGAGGGCTTGCCAGTCTTCAGTACCCCGGTCACCCCGATCACCCAGGGCCCGCTTCCCGGCCCGTAGACGTTCGACGGGCGCACGACGCGCACGTCGCAACGTCCGGCCCTCGCCCATTCCAGGGCCAGCCGCTCCTGATCCTGCTTGGCCCGGCTGTAAGGACCGTAGGGCCGGCCCATGGCTACGCCCTCGTGGCAGCGCTCCCGGCCGAGGTGGTGGCCATAGACGACGACGCTCGACGTCAGCACGACACGGCTGCAGGTTGCCTCCGCCGCTGCCAGCAGGTGGCGGGTGCCCTCGACGGTCACCTGCTGGAACACACGCTCCGGCCCCCAGTCCCCTACGTGGGCGGCCAGGTGGAAGACGGTGTGGCACCCGGCCACGGCGGCTGCGACCGCGTCGGGGTCGCGGATGTCGCCGGTCACCACGCCCACCCCGCTCCCCCATGCCGGTGGTACCGGATCGCCGGGCAGCACCAGCGCCCGGGTCGGGATTCCCGCGGCGACGAGCCTCGCCGCCAACCGGCGTCCGATGAAGCCGGTGGCGCCGGTCACCAGCACCGGTCCTGCAACGTCTCTGACGGAATCTCCCATGACCGGGGAGCGTACGATTTCGTGCATCCGTCCTCAAGGGCGGACGCTCCTGCCGCTGCCGGCCTGGCGCCGTCTCGCCCCGGTGACAGGGGAACGTCAGCCGGGAAGTGTCCCTACGTCAACGCGCGTCGCAGCGCGCGGATGGCCTCCGGCCCGACCCGACAGCAGCCGCCGACGATGGATGCGCCGGCTTCCACCCATGAACGCGCCCCGTCCGTCCACCCTGTGCCGGTGCTGTCCGGCCCGCCGGACCATGATTTCGTCTCCGGCCGGTACGCCTCGCCGGAGTTGGGGTACGCCAGCACGGGCAGGTCCGTCACCGCGCCGATCCGGGAGACCAGCTCGGGAACGTATCGCGGGTGGGTGCAGTTCACGCCGATGGCGGCGACCCGGGGCGTGTCGGCGATGGCCCGGACCGCGTCCTCCACCGTGGATCCATCCCGCAGGTAGCGGCCGTCGCGGCAACTGAAGCTGAACCAGGCCCAGGCGTCGGTCTCCGCCAGGAGCCCGGCCAGGGCCCGGACCTCCGGCAGCGACGGGAGGGTCTCGAGGGCGAGGAGGTCGGCCGGGCTCTCCGCCAGGCGGTGGAACCGGAGCCGATGGAACGCGGCCAGGGCGGCCTGGTCGAGGTCGTAGTCGCCGGTGTACTCGGAGCCATCGGCCAGGTACGCGCCGTACGGCCCGATCCCGGCGGCCACCAGCGGCCGTGATCTCGCCTCGGCGGCCGCGCCCTCCCAGAGCGCGTCCCGGGCGGCCAGGGCCAGCCGCACCGAGTGGTCCAGGAGGCTGAGCGCCTCCGGTTCGGTGAGGCCGGCCTCTGTGAACCCCTGCGGCGTGGCCTGGTAGCTGGCCGTGATGATGCAGTCGGCGCCGGCCTCCAGGTACGCCCGGTGCACCGCTGCGATCTCCTCGGGCCGGTCCACCAGGACACGGGCGGACCAGAGGGGGCCGTCCAGGTCGTACCCGCGGTCTTCCAGCGCGGTGGCCAGGCCCCCATCGAGGAAGACGATCCCCCGGTCCCGGAGCATCGGCTCGAACGGGTTCACAACCGGTCGTCGAGCTCCCGTCGGCGACATCGAGGGCTGGCACCTGATGGCTGAAGAGAGTCTCGCACGTGTGAGAAGGTGGATCGGGCCAGGAGGGACAGGAAACGGAATCCAGTCGTCGTTCGGGCTGTATTCGGGAGGATGCATGGAGGGGTATCGGCGGGTCAAGGGTGATCGTGAGGAGCGTCGGAGCGGGCTTGGGAGCGGGGGAGGGGCCCGTGCCGTCCGTGTGGGAGATGCGGCGCCGGAACGGCTCGTGCGTTTGGAGGGGTGGTGGCGAGCCCTGCGAGCGACGATCGAAACGGAAAGGGGAGCGAGAGATGAAGGCATTCGTGATGAAGGGTATCGGCGCGGTCGGGATCATCGAGAAGGAGCGGCCCGAGGCGGGTCCGAGCGACGCCATAGTCCGTCCGACGAAGGGCCTGGTCTGCACGTCGGACATCCACACGGTCCACGGCGCCATCGGCGAGCGAGAGGACCTGACGCTCGGGCACGAGGTGGTGGGTGTGGTCGAGGAGGTCGGGGCCGAGGTGAAGCGGTTCGGGCCGGGCGATCGTGTGGCCATCGGCGCCATCACCCCGGACTGGGGCTCGGACGCGGCGCAGGACGGTCACCCGTCGCAGTCGGGCGGTGCGCTGGGGGGCTGGAAGTTCGCGAACATCAAGGATGGCACGTTCGCGGAGTACGTCCACGTGAACGAAGCGGACGCAAACCTGGCCCGGATCCCGGACGGCGTGACGGATCACGCGGCCACGTATGTAGCGGACATGATGAGCACGGGCTTCATGGCAGCCGAGTACGGTCAGATCCCGGTGGGAGGCGTGGTGGCGGTGTTCGCCCAGGGCCCCGTGGGTCTGATGGCCACGAAGGGCGCGGCGCTGCGGGGCGCCGGTCGGATCATCGCGGTGGAGTCGGTGCCCGAGCGTCAGGAGCTGGCGCGGAAGTACGGCGCGGATGAGATCGTGGATTTCACCGAGGGCGATGCCGTGGAGCAGATCATGGAGCTCACGGACGGTGAGGGCGTGGATACGGCCATCGAGGCGCTGGGCTCGACCGACGTCCTGAACCAGTGCGTTCAGGTGACGAAGCCCGGCGGCGTGATCTCGAATGCCGGGTACCACGGCCAGGGCGACATGATCGAGTTCTCCCGCGAGGGATGGGGCGTCGGCATGGCGGAAAAGGACATCGTCACGGGTCTGTGCCCGGGCGGCCGCCTGCGTCTGACGCGCCTGCTGCGGCTGCTCGATACGGGTCGCGTCGACCCGACGCCGATGACCACGCACACGTTCCCGTTCGACCGGATCGAGGAGGCGTTCCGGCTGATGGAGACGAAGGAGGACAACATCATCAAGCCATTGATCGATTTCGAGTCGTGATGACGTGAAAGCCGTCACCACTTCCAGTGAATGTCGTCGGGCTCTGCGTCCTGTCTCCGGGTCACGAGCACCTGGTCCACGCGGCTGCCGTCGATGTCGACGACCTCGAGCCGCAGTCCCGCCCAGCGCACGACG
>CAYMLW010000198.1:0-7913 GCA_964391035.1 uncultured Gemmatimonadaceae bacterium | reverse complement strand
TGGGTCCGATCCACGCTGTTCGAACCGGCCGGCGCGGAGAGCCTCCGGTACGGCCACTCACGGGAGCGCGCGCCCGGCGAGGTCGAGTACCACGGCCCCGACGGGCAGCCGAACGACTTCCTGCCCAACCAGCTCGAGTACGCCGACGCCTCCGGCCGCTGGATCGCCACCGCGCCCGACCTGCTCCGCTTCAGCCGGGCCATCGAGGGGCTCGGCGGCACCACGCCGCTCCTGGACGCCACCAGCCGCGCCCTGATCGAGTCCCGGAACGAAACGCTCTGGCCCGACGACGACTACTACGCCGGCCTCCACTGGTACATCCGCACCACGCCCGCCGGAAAGTTCTGGCAGCACTCCGGTGAGGCGCCCGGGCACTACTCCCTGCTGGTGCGCCGGCCCGACGGCGTGTCCTTCGCCTTCTTCATCAATCGCCGACGGGACTGGGCCTCCAACGAGCAGATCCTCGACGTCGGATCGCTGCTGAACGGGCGGGCCTGGCCGGACGTGGACCTGTTCGGGGAGTACTGAGGCTCGGATTACAGATTACAGATCTCAGTTCTCGGATCCCAGCTCCGCGAGGGCCTCCCGGGCCTCCTGGTTGTCCGGGTCCAGCTCCAGCACCCGCTCGAAGGCCCGGATCGCCCGGCGCTGGTCGCCCGCAGCGTCGTAGGCCTCGCCCAGGCTGTTCCAGGCGCGGTACCGGTCGCGGAAGATCCGGGTGTTGAGTTCGAGGACCTCGATGCCCGGCTCGATCATCCCCATGTCGACGTAGTCGGACCCGATGGCGTCCATCGTCCCGGCCACCGCCCCGACCGGGTTGCGTTCCAGGAGCCCCCGGACGTGCCGCTCCGGCGACCCCTCGTCGGCCAGCAGATCGATCACCGCCCGACCGACCTGCCCGAGCAGGCCAGCGTGCCCGTCGACCTGGCCCGCCATGGCCCGGGCCCGGCCGATGTCGCCGCCGCCGGCCGCGACCAGCGCGCCGCGGACCATGGCGGTCGCGTCAGCGATCCCGGTCACGCCGCCGTCGGGCCCCGTGATCGGCCAGTACCGTTCGAGGCTGTCCTCCTCGTGCAGCGTGCCGTCGGGCTGGAGGTAGAGCTTGAACCTGCCCGAGACGGGCGAATGGCCGACCAGGTGGCCGTCGCCCAGCGTGATGTCGACCGTGGTCTGATCCGGCAGGCCGAGGCTCGCCGGCGGGTAGGCCCACTCGCCGATGAAGGGCTCGAGCGCGTCGTCGGGTGCGCTCGTGATGAGGGGATCCGGCTCGACTTCGAGGGGGACCAGAGCGGCGTCGGCCGCCGGGGCGCCGGTCCGGGCCTCGAGGACCTGCTCGATCAGGTCCAGGAGCGGCCGCAGGGGCGTGCCCTCGCCCTCGTACGTGTCGGCCCGGTTCACGACCACCATGTCGAGCTGCGGGAGCACCGCGATCATCTGGTTCCCGACGCCGAGGGCCGAGTACATCCCGTACCGGTCGAAGCGCGGCTCCCGGTAGACCCACCACATGAACCCGTAGCCCACGATGTCGTTGTCGATGGAGTAGAGCGCCGAGCTGCGACGGACCCAGTGCTTCGACAGGATCCGGTCGTCACCCCACAGCCCCTCGCGGGCGTACAGGAGCCCGAAGCGCGCCGCGTCCCGGGCCGACAGCCGGAACGGGTACGCCGGGTACCGTGACTTGTCCCGCTCGTAGTGGTAGTAGCCGTCCGAGACCCGCCAGTCCTCCATGCCCAGCGGCCCACCGAAATACTCGTCGAAGGCCTCGAAGACGTCCTCGCCGGTCTCCTGCATCAGGATCGTCGCCAGCGTGTTGAAGTCCCAGTTGTTGTACGCGAAGTAGCGACCCGGTCCCTCGCTGCCCCGGGGCCGCGAGTCGGTGCGACCGGCATAGGCGGCCGGATGGAAGACGCCCGAGCGGGCCTTCAGCAGGTCCAGGATCCGGGCCTCCCGCTCGCTGTCCAGGAGGGGGTCCGGGTAGTCGTCAATGCCCAGGTCGGACATCCGCTTGTTCAGCGCGATCTCGCCCCGGTCCCAGTAGATCCCGTACAGCGCCGAAAGGAAACTCTTCCGCACCGAGTGGCACATGAAGCGGCGATCCACATCGCCCCAAGCCGCCACGACCGCGCCATCCGCCACCACCATGAACGCCGACGACGGCAGCCCCTCCCACGTCGATCGGGCCGCCTCCAGCCCCCGCGGGTCGAAGCCCGCCTCCTCGACGTCCACGTAGCGCATCCACTCACCGCCCGGCACCCGCTGCCCGACGGCGGCGGCGGCAACGACCAGGAACAGGAACAGCGCGATGGCGACGGATCGGGCCCCGCCTCGCAGGACCGGCATCGAGCTCGGGTTCGGCAACATTGGCCTCTCCTCTCTGTGTTCGGCGTACACCCCGGTGTCGTGCTCCAACGCGAAGAATGGCCCCGATCGGTCGGCCTGGCCAGCCCGTCCACCCGCCGTATTGACAAATATCTTTTTCCATTGTAGCGTGGGTGCCATGGAGCCTACCCGGGGGGACATGGAAGTGCTGCGGGAGCCGGAGCGGATCGCCGTGCTGATGGATCCGGGCCGGCGTCGTCTTGTGGACGCGCTGCTGGAGCGACCGGACTCGGCGGTGGGGCTGGCGCGGCGACTGGGGGACACGCGTCAGCGTCTGAACTATCACCTCCGCGTGCTGGCGGAGGCGGGACTCCTGGAGGTGGCGGAGGAGCGCCAGCGGCGGGGCGCGAGGGAGCGGGTGTACCGGGTCGTGGCCCGGCGGTTCGCGCTGGACCCGGGGTCACTGGGGGAGCTGTCGCCGGAGCCGCTGGACGGGGACCGGTTCTCGGCGACGTACCTGGTGGCACTGGCGTCGCGGGGCATCCGTGAGCTGGCGGCACTGCTGGAGCGGGCGCGGTCGTCGGGGAAGCGGCTGGCGACGACGGGGCTGAGCACGGAGGTCCGGCTGGCGGAGCCCGGGGACTTCAACGGGTTCGCGGCGGAGCTGAGCCGGGCGGTGGCGAAGGTCGTGGCGCGATACGACACGGCCGGACCGGGCGGGCGTACGTTCCGTGTATTCGCGGGCGCCTATCCCGGTCCCGGAGCGAAGGCGAGAACCGAAGAGGAGGCGGACGATGAGCGGTGAGCGGAGGGCGGAGGGTCGGATCGAGGTCGCGGCGTCTGTGGAGCGGGTGTGGCGGGCGATCACGGAGTCCGAGGAGCTGGAGCGGTGGTTCCCCCTCGAGGCGAAGGTGGAGCCACCGGGCGCGGCCGGCGAAGGTGGCCGGATCTACATGAGCTGGGGCGGTGAGATGGCGGGCTGGAGCGAGATCCGGGCGTGGGAGCCGCCGCATCATCTCCAGACGTCGTGGGGCTGGGGCGAGGGCCATGTCCAGATCACGGACTACTGGTTGGAGGGGAGTGGGGGCATCACCCGGGTCCGGGCGGTGACGTCCGGCTTCCCGGGGGACGCGGACTGGGACGACCTGGTGGAAGGGACACGGCTGGGCTGGCTGTTCGAGCTGCGGCAGCTCCGCCACTACCTGGAGCGTCACGCCGACGAGGACCGGCGAGCGGCCTACATCCGGCGGCGGGTGGGCCTCGAGCGGGCCGTGGCGTGGGACCGATTGACGGGTGAACTGGACGTGGATGCGGTGGCGGCCGAGGTGTTCGACCGGTCGCCGCCCTGGCAACTGGCGGCGGTGGCCCACCGCCCCGGGGACGGGCTCATCCGTCTCACCATCGACCCGACCCATCACGACCCGTCGCTCCGGGACGTCACCGTGTGGGTGTGCGGGTGGGGCGATGCCGCCGCGGATGTCGGGGCGGCGGCGGCGCACTGGAGGGCGGAGCTGGCCCGGGTGTTCCCCGACGGCGAGCCGCTGGAGGCAGAGGGCTGAGGCGCCGCCCGGCCACCCATCGCCGACCCGTCGACCGACCACCGCCTGACCCGTGGGCAGACCCGTGGGCCCCTTGCCCCCACGGGCGAGGGGCGTACCGTAGTGGTGGACCTACCCGAACTGGAGGGACGAGAACGATGAGGGTTCCGGCGGTCGTACTGACGGGCGTGGCCCTCGCGCTGGGCTGTGCGCAGGTGGGGGAGGCCCAGACCTTCCTGTTGAACTCGGCCGAGACCATCAACCCGGGGAACTTCAAGGTCGCGGGCTACCCGATCGTGTTCCTGGCCGAGGGCGATGCGGACAACATGTGGGGCACCGGTGGCCGGATCGGGATCGGTCTGGTGAACCGGTTCGATATCGAGGGCTCGGTGGCGGTGTTCGACGGCTTCAACCTCTACGGTGCCGACGCGGAGGTGTGGCTGCTGAACGGGCCCGTCGATCTGTCGGTGGTCGCGGGTGGCCACATCGCGGACCGGGGCGAGCGTCTCGGCTCGAAGGCGCTGGACCTGGCGACCATCGTGAGCGCCGAAGTCACATCTGGGATCGAGTTCATCGTCGGCGGTAGCTGGTCCAAGGAGTGGTTCGATGAGCTGGACCAGGACTTCACCCGAACCTATATCGTCCCCGGCGCCGAGATCCGTCTCGCCCAGGACCTCGACCTGATCGCGGAATTCGGACTCGCCCTCGACGACGACAACGTCAACTACGCCGCCTTCGGGCTCGCCTACTACATCCGCTAGCACAGACCATGACCGAAACCGACGCCGGATCCCCTGCCCTCGCGCCCCTCGACCTCCGGGTGGCCCGCGTGATCGAGGCCCGGGAGCACCCGAACGCCGACCGCCTCATCGTCCTGGACATCGACCTGGGCTCGGAGGAGCGCCAGCTGGTGGCGGGCATCGCCGGGAAGTACGAATTCCACGAGTTGGCGGACCGGCGGATCGTCGTCGTGGCGAACCTGAAGCCGGCCAGGCTGCGGGGCGAGGAGAGCCAGGGGATGCTGCTGGCGGCGCAGGGCGAGGATCGCCTGGGGCTCCTCTTCGCGGACGCGGAGCCGGGGACGCGGCTGACCACTGCGTCCATGGGCGAGCCGGGCCCGGAGCAGATCACGATCGACGACTTCGCCGAACACGGTCTGGAGGCTGGGCCGGGCGGCGAGGTGACGGTGGATGGCGAGCCGCTGGAGGGCGCGCCGATCACGGTGGACCGGGGCGTGGTCGGGCCCGTCCGCTGAGGCGGGAGGGGCCCGGGGTGTGCCCGTCGCGCCCGCTCGCGTGCCGCGGCCGGGTGCACCCCCGGGCTCTGAAGCCGGCGGGTCAGTCTTCCTGGACCAGGATCAGGAAAGGCGAGAAGCGCCAGAAGGCGTCCGGATCGGTGATCCGCAAGCTTTCGCCGGTGAAGCGACCGTCGCCGTCAGGGCTCGGCTCCAGGTACCGGGTGTCGTGCCGCGACACCACGCGGTAGGTCCCGGCAGCGAGTTCGATCGTCGTCGTCTGTCGGGAGTCGATGGCCTGGAAGTCGTCGGTGTCCAGGTCCCGGGCAGGCACCAGCGTCTCGCCGGCGCGCCACAGGACGAGCAGGATCCGGGCGCCACCCTCCTCTTCGAGAACGCCGCGCCGGAGGAGCTCGTCACTCGTTCCCACGGCGTAGTAGGTGGTGAACGTCCGTTCTTCGAGCGTCTCGAGAGAATCCTCCAGGCCGGCCCGGGTGTCCGCGAGCTCGCTGATCCTGGCGTCCATGGACTCGGCGGCCGAGACGAGGGCGGCGATGGAGTCTCGCTGCGCCGCTGCGGTTTCCTCCGCCCGCCGGCTGACCGTGGCCAGGGAGTCGCGGAGGTTGGCGGCCCGGCGGTTCAGGACCGCGATCCGCTGCTGGGCCTCGTCGGCCTGGGTGCGCGCCGTCACGAGGTCCTCCCGGAGCGTGCCGATCAGATTGCCCAGGCTCTCCGAGCCGCCCTCGCCCTCCATCCCTCCGACAGCCTCCTCGATCTGACGCGAAAGGGAGTTGACGTACTCGTCCTGGAGGGCCAACTCCCGGGTCAGGCTGTCGCGCTGAGCCTGGAGGGCATCGAGCTGGGCCTGGACCTCGGGCGACGGGCCCTGGCTGCAGGCGAGAAAAGGCACTGTGGCGAGGGCCACACTCAGTCGGCGAACCGTGCTGGCCGTGCTCATGGGAGTCTGCACCTGTTCTGTGTGATCGGCTACGCGGCGTCCACGATACACGCAGCGTCTCGCTGCGGCGTCGTGGAGGCCTGCGACGAGTGCTGGATCGGGACGATCATGACGCAATCAAAGGCTCCACGACTCCTTTGGCAAGCACCAGCGGGCGGTCTCGGCCCGTCCGGCTCCGCCCGCCCTCCGCGAGGCGCTTGCCCCCCGGTCGACGACGGCGCCACTTTGGGCGACTCGACCGTTCCCTCGCACCCGACCACCATCATGCAGCCGACGCACCGCACCCCCGGTCTCGTCCTGGCACCGATCCCGGCGCTCCTCCTCGTCCTCGCCGCAGCGGGTCCGCTGCCCGCACAGCACGCCCCCGACGAAGCTGGACGGGCGGACCGATCCGCGCCCGATCCCATCCGCGGCCCCGTCGTCCTGCCGCCGGTGGACACGGCGGTCACGCTGGAGCGGGAAGCGGAGATGGGCGGCGAACGAGTGCCGTACACGGTCACGCTGGGGACGCAGCCCGCCTGGGACGAGGACGGCGAGCCGACGGCGTCGCTCTTCTACGTCTACTACCAGCGGTCGGACGTCCGGGACCGTAGCCGGCGGCCGTTGATGATCTCGTTCAACGGCGGGCCGGGCTCGGCGTCGCTGTGGATGCACATGGGATACACGAGCCCGCGACACCTGGCCATCGACGACGAGGGCTTCCCGATCCAGCCGTACGGCGTGACGGACAACCCGCACTCGATCCTGGACGTAGCGGACATCGTCTACGTGGACCCGGTCAACACGGGCTTCTCACGGATCGTCAACGACGCGGACCGGGAGCAATTCTTCGGCGTGAACGAGGACGTCGAGTACCTGGCGGCGTGGATCGACACCTTCGTCTCCCGACAGGGCCGGTGGACGTCGCCCAAGTTCCTGATCGGCGAGAGCTACGGGACGACCCGTGTGGCCGGCCTGGCCGGCCGGCTCCAGGGCGCCCACTGGATGTACCTGAACGGCGTGATCCTGGTATCGCCGACAGGGTTGGGGATCGATCGGGACGGCCCCGTGGGGGCGGCGCTCTACCTGCCCCACTACACGGCCACGTCGTGGTACCACGACGCCCTGGCGCCGGACCTCCAGGCCCGGGACCTGGGCGAGTTGCTAGCGGAGGTGGAGGCGTTCACGCTGGACACGTACCTCCCTGCCCTGGCCCGGGGCGGATCGCTGGACGCGGAGACGAAGGCGGAGCTGGCCGAGAGGGTCGGCCGGTGGTCGGGACTGTCGCCCGGCTTCGTGCTGGGCCACAACCTGGCCGTGCCGGTGAGCGCGTTCCGAAAGGAGCTGCTCCGGGACCGGGGGCTGACGGTGGGCCGCCTGGACGCCCGGTATCGGGGCGTGGACCGGATGGATGCCGGCGAACAGTACGACTACGACCCCGCCATGGCCGCCTGGAACCACTCGTTCGCGCCGGCCATCAACGAGTACCTGCGTGAGGAGCTGGGCTGGGAGACCGACCTGCGCTACTGGGTTTTCGGGCCGGTCCACCCGTGGAACCGGGAGGGCGACGAAACGGGCGAGCACCTGCGCCAGGCCATGGCCCAGAACCCCTTCCTCCACGTCATGATCCAGTCCGGGTACTACGACGGCGGCACCGACTACTTCGGCGCGAAGTACACCCTCTGGCACCTGGACCCGTCGGGCCGGCTACGGGATCGGATGCGCTTCGAGGGCTACCGCAGCGGCCACATGATGTATCTGCGGACCGAGGACCTGGTCATGTCGAACCAGGACATCCGGGACTTCATCGCCTGGGCGATGGAGCGTGCGGAGCGGCCGGCCGGGTACTGACGGCTGACGGCTGACGGCTGACGGCTGACGGCTG
>CAYMLW010000197.1:0-7925 GCA_964391035.1 uncultured Gemmatimonadaceae bacterium | reverse complement strand
CCGGCACCTGAAGCACGTACCAGCGCCCGCCGAGCCATGCCCTCCGTCGGGCCTCCAACGCTGCCAGCAGCGCGCCCATCGCGTATGCCGGCTCGGCCAGCAGCAGCACCAGCGCCGCCGGCCCGCCCCACCGTGTCGACTGGATCGTCTCCGACCCGAGCCAGAAGCTGGCCACGAACGACGCGATCACCAGCGCCGCCACCGCGAAGATCCAGCGGCCGAGCATCCGCTGGTGCCCCGGCGCGGGGCCATCGGGTGCGCCCACCCACAGCCCCGCCGCCAGCGATACCAGTCCCACGGCCACCAGCGCACCAGCCGAGCCGAGGAAGCCGCGCTCCCCGTACAGCAGCAGCGCGCCCGCGGCGAGCAGCCCCGCCCCCAGCGCGAAGCCCACCCCGGTCGCCGCCGCCGTCCGGGGCCACCGACTCCGGAAGCTCACGGCCCCATCCTGCGGTACCCTCCCCGATAGTAGAGCAGCGGTGCACCCTCCCGGGCGTCCCCGGCCACCACCACCCCGACGAAGATCGTGTGGTCGCCGCCATCATGGCTGAACCGGAGATCGCAGTCGGCCCACGCCAGCGCCGCATCCAGCACGGGCGCACCCGTCGCTTCCGGCCGGTACGCCACCCCTTCGAACTTCGTCTCCGCCGGGTAGTCGGCGAACCGCCGGGCCAGCGTCTCGGCGTCCTCGGCGAGCATGTTGATCGCGAACACGCCGGAATCCTCGATCGCGTCATGGGTGTCCGCGGTATGGTCGACGCAGACCAGTGCGAGGGGCGGGTTCAGAGAGACCGAGGCCACGGCACTCGCCGTGAGACCCCGGACCGGTCCGCCCGGCGCCCGGGTCGTCACGACCGTCACGCCGGTGGCGAAATGGCCCAGGACACGGCGGAACTCCGCCGGCCCCAGAGACATGGAGCCCTCCATCGCCTTTCCGCTCATTGCGTCGGTGATCGGCGGTTCCTTACCTTCCGCGGGTGCCTACGGTGAAGACGGAAACAACCTGGAAACGGCGGGGCGCCGCGGTGCTCCGCTCTGCAACTCTCCTCATGGTAATCGCTGTCGCGGCATGCGACAACGTGGAATGGGGCGGCCTCGATCTGTCCATTGTTCCCCCACCGCCGAAGACGGGACCGAGCGTCGCGGAGGCCGACGCTGCCGACCGGCTACCCCAGGGCCCGATCCTCTACCACGTCCTCCGTGATGCCGGTGGCCTGACCCTCGTTCCCGTGGGCGAGATCCTCGAGCAGGAGCTTCGTCCGATCACCACGGGTCACGACCCCGACGCCTTCGGCGAGCGCTTCATCACCGCGTTCCTCCGGGACGGCGCCGAGTTCACCCTCTTCCGCCACGGACGCCGGGCCGGCACCCTGGCCATCGACTCCGCCTGGGTCCCGACCGCCGCATGCCGGCGCCTGCCCAGAGCCGCGGGCGCCGCCGAGATCGGCGGCGACGCCGGCGATGTCACCGAGTTCCTCGCAATGGCCCGGACCCAGGCGCCCGAGGGGCGCATGATCGGCCAGGATATCGAGGTCGCGTCCCGCATGCAGGTGGTGGGCGATATCCTCGCCGAGCGGGCCATCCGGGCCCGGGAAGCGCCCCTCCCGAACTGGTCCCGCGCCCGCCGCCAGATCCAGCCCTTCCCCGTCTCCGAGACCCGTAACCTCGCCTTCACCGCCACCTTCCTCGTCGACGACGAGCTCACCATCGGCCACGACGACGAAGGCTACTCCCTCTTCATCGTGTACACACCCCGGGCCCAGACCGGCTACGACACCGCATACGTCGACTTCACGAGCTACACCGCCGAGGGCAAGGCCGCGCCCCGGACCATCGACTTCCTCGACTGGGACCGCGACGGGGCTGTCGAGCTCCTCCTCGAGGTCTTCGGGACGCGCAACAGCTGGTACGCGGCCATCGACAGGCACGACGAGGGCTGGGGCCAGGCCTTCGAGGACCGCTGCGACCCCGTCACCGTCACCGCCCCCGTCGATACCACCTCCGGTCAGCCCCTGGGTTCGACGGCCGCGGACCGGGCACCGACCCCGACATCGACGCCGCAACGGTCCACGCGACCCCGCTCCGGACCCCTGGGCTCGACGGTACCGCCAGACTCCGGGAGCGCCGGCGACGGCACGCCCTGACCCGCACAGGGCCACCCCCACTCCACGGTTGACCTGCCGTCCGTCCGGACCGTAACTTCCGTCCGTACATAACACGGACGGGGTCCACCGGAAGCCGGTGAGAAGCCGGCGCGGCCCCGCCACTGTGAGAGGCCCGGACCACGCGTCCGGAAGGCCCGCTCGATACGCCACTGGGAGGATCCCGGGAAGGCCAGCGAGGCCGCCTCGAGCCAGGAGACCGACTCCGCCCGTGCCCGACACGAGACCCTTCGAGGGAAGGGGAACGGGTGCGTATCCGGACCACTGGCGTCCGTACCGGCCCGTTTCCCGCCGAGGGAGACGGGCTTCATGGTACCACAGACTTCCAGACTGCTCCTCGCCCTGGGCCTCCTGGCCGGGTGCCAGGCACAGCCCGGTGCCCACTCGGACACCGCCGTGTCCGTCACGGACCTCACCGGGCGGACGGTCACCCTCGATGCCCCGGCGGAGCGCGTCGTTTCCATGATGCCCTCCGTCACCGGGTGGCTGATCGCCATGGGTGCCGCCGACCGGCTCGTCGCCCGCACCGACTACGACCACCACCCGGCCGTGGCCTCCCTCCCTTCCGTGGGAGGCGGCCTCACCCCGAGTGTCGAGTGGTTGGTGGCACGGGAGCCCGACCTGGTCGTGGCCTGGCCGGACGCCCCCAGTCGGTCCGTCGTGGGCCGCCTCGAGGAGCTCGGCATCGCCGTCTACGCCGCCCCCGCGGAGTCCATCGAGGACGCCCTGACCGTCGCCCGGGGGGTCGGCACGCTCGTGGGCCGACGGGCCGCCGCCGACTCGGCCATCGCGGCGGTCCGAACGGGACTGGATTCCCTGCGCGTGGCGGTAGCCGGGCTGGAGCCGCCGTCGGTGCTGTTCCTCATCGGCATGGACCCCCTCATGGCCGCGGGCCCCGGCACCTTCCTGGACCAGCTCGTACGCGCCGGCGGCGGCCGCAATGCCCTCGCTGACCTCGACATCCTCTGGCCACAGATCTCCCTCGAGGAAGTGGTCCGACGCGCCCCGGACGTCATCCTCGTCGGGTCCGCCGCCGCCGGGGACCCCGCCGCGCTCCTGGGCGAGCGACCGGGATGGCGCGATGTCCCCGCCATCCGGCGCGGCGCCGTGTTCGCCGTCGATCCGGACCAGGTGAACCGCCCCGGCCCCGACCTCGACCGGGCCGCCACACTCCTCGCCCGCCTCATCCACGGCGATGGCTAGCCGACTCCTCCTTCTCACCGCGCTCCTCCTCGCCGCGCTCCTCCTGGCGGTCGGTGTGGGCGCCGTGCCGGTCTCGCCGAGCGAGATCCTCGCCGCACTGCTCGGCCGCGGACCGTCGACCACCCGGACCATCGTGGTCGACCTGCGACTCCCCCGGGCCGTGCTCGCCATCCTCATCGGTGCGGCGCTGGCCGTCTCCGGCACCGTCTTCCAGGCGCTGCTCCGCAATCCCCTGGCCGAGCCGTACATCCTCGGCGTGTCCGGTGGGGCCGCCGTGGCGGCGGTGGCCGTGATCGGCTTCGCCGGTGCCGTGGCCGGCTGGGTCGTGCCGATCGCCGCGTTCGCCGGCGGGCTGGCCGCCATCATCCTGGTCTTCCGGATCGCCGCGGCGGTCGACACCACGCTCGACATGCGCGTCCTCCTCCTCGCCGGCGTGGTCGTGGGGGCGTTCTTCAATGCGGTAATCCTGCTCCTCCTCACTTTGGCCGATGTGGAGACCTTCCGCTCGGCCGTCTTCTGGATGATGGGCAGCCTGGCCACGGCGACCTGGTCGTCCGTCGGGCTCCTGGCCGTCTACACCGCTCCCGCCCTCCTCCTGCTCCTCGGCCTCGCCCGGCCGCTGAACCTCATGGCCGTGGGCGAGGAGACCGCGCTGTACCTGGGAACGCCGGTCGAGCGGGTCAAGCGGGTGGCCTACGGGGTCGCCTCGCTGCTGGTGGCCGGCGGGGTGGCGGTGGCCGGCGTCATCGGCTTCGTCGGCCTGATCGTGCCCCACGCCCTCCGGCTGGTCTGGGGCGGCGATCACCGGTTCCTGCTCCCCGGCAGCGCGCTGGCCGGCGCCGCCTTCCTCCTCCTCGCCGACACCGCCGCTCGCACGGTCGCCGCGCCCGTCGAGCTGCCCGTCGGCGTCATCACCGCCCTCGTGGGCGTTCCCCTCTTCGTCGTGCTGCTGACCCGGCGGCCCGCGTGATCTTCCACGCCCGGGGCCTCGGCTTCCGCTACGACGGCGCCGACCGCGCCGCCCTCCAGGACGTGGACCTGCGCGTCTCACGAGGCGGGTTCCACGCGATCATCGGCCCCAACGGCTGCGGCAAGACCACGCTCCTCCGCCTGCTGCTCGGCACTCTCGACCCCGATGGCGGCTCCGTCGACTACGACGGCCGCCCGGTCCGGGAATGGGACCGGCGCGAGCTCGCCCGCCGCGTCGGCGTCGTCCCGCAGAACGAGGAGCTGGTCTTCCCCCTCTCGACCCGGGAGCTCGTCGCCATGGGCCGCTACCCGCACCTCGGCGCCCTGCGCGGCGAGTCCGCCCGCGACCGGGCGGCCGTCCGGGAGGCGATGGCCACCTGCGACATCGTCGAGCTGGCCGACCGGCCCTTCGGCACCCTCTCCGGCGGGGAGCGGCAGCGCGCCCGCGTGGCCCGGGCGCTGGCTCAGAAGCCCGACACGCTGGTCCTCGACGAGCCCACGGCGTCCCTCGACATAAGCCACGAGATGGGCATATTCGAGCTGCTGCGCGGCCTCACGGACGTCGGCGTGACCGTGGTCATGGTCACCCACAACCTCAACGTGGCCGCCCGGTACGCCGACCGACTCCTCCTCCTCGACCGCGGTCGCACCGCCGCCGAGGGCACCGCGGAACAGGTCCTCCGCCCCGGCACCCTCGAAGCCGTCTACCGCTGGCCCGTAGCCCGGACCTCCCACCCGGGTCCCGGGCCCGACGCCGGCAGCCCCCAGATCACTCCACTACGCAACGGGACGTGAACCACCCATGAACCACACCGCCATGGCCACCTCGATCCTCGCACTCCTCCTGAGCGTGCTGCCCGCGAGTGCACAGCTCCCGGACCCGCACCTCCCCGACGCACCGGACACGACCACCACCGACACCTTCGCCCTGCCGGCCGTGGTCGTGACCGCCACCCGCATCCCCCTCGCCCGCGAGGCGCTGCCCACGCCCGTCACCGTCCTGACCGGGACGGAGCTGCGGAGCCGCGGCGTGAGCACCGTGGCCGAGGCACTGCGCTCCGTCCCGTCGGCCACCATCGCCCGGAGCGGTGGCTCCGGCGCCCAGACATCCCTCTTCCTGCGGGGCGGGGAGAACGACTACGTGAAGGTCCTCGTCGACGGCGTGCCGGTGAACGACCCCGGCGGGGCCTTCGACTTCGCCGGCCTGTCCATGGATCACGTGGAGCGGATCGAGATCGTACGGGGCCCCGTGAGCGTCCTCTACGGCAGCGACGCCATGGCCGGCGTGGTCCAGATCTTCACCCGCCACGGCGCCGGCCCGCCCACGGTCGCCGCAGAGGTCACGGCCGGGTCCGGCCAGCGGGCGCACGGGGACGAGCGCTACGGCTCGTACGACGCCGAGGCGTCGATCTCCGGCGGAACCGGCTCCCTGTCCTACCTCGTGGGCGGCGGGCAGCAGCACAGCCAGGGCCTCTACCCCCTGAACAATGAGCACCGGTCGAGCACCGCTCAGCTCCGCCTGGACTGGACGCCGCTCCGGGGCACCGAACTGTCCCTCACCAGCCGCTGGAGGGACGGGCGCGCACACTTCCCGACCGACGGCGCGGGCAACATCGTCGACGAGAACGCCTACCTCGACCGACGGCTGTGGAACACCGCCATCGAGGGAGGAGTCCACCTCGGGGACCGCGTGGACGCCCGCCTCCAGTTCGCTCTCGTGACCCGGGACCAGACCGCCGTCGATGAGCGGGATGGCCCTGCCGACACCACGGGCACCTACGCCTACACCCTCGGCTTCGACGGCACCCGCCGCATCGCCGACGCACGGGTCAACGCCCGCCTCCTGCGCAGCGTGCTGACCGCCGGCGTGTCCTGGGAGGGCGCGGAGGCGGAGACCCGCTACACCTCCGAGAGCGCCTTCGGGCCCTACCAGACCGCCGCCGACTACGACCGGAGCACCACCGGCTACTACGTACAGCTCCTCTCCCGACCCGCGGACCCGATCCACCTGACCGCCGGCGCCAGGGTGGACGACAGCGAGACGTACGGCAGCTTCGGGACCTACCGGATCGGCCTGGCCCTCGGCCTCCTCGACGCCACACGCGTGCGAGGCGCCGTGGGACGGGGCTTCCGCGAGCCCACCTTCGCGGAGGCCTTCGGCAGTGGCTTCGGCGACATCGGCAACCCCGCCCTCGAGCCCGAGCGCTCACGCAGCTGGGAGGTCGGGCTCGAGCAGGAGCTCGGCCCCGCTACCCTCGCCGCCACCTGGTTCGACCAGCGGTTCGAGGACCTCATCCAGTTCACCTTCTCACCGCCGGCCGCCGGCGACCCCAACTACTTCAATGTCGGGACCGCCCGGGCCCGAGGCCTCGAGCTCGAGGGACGTGCGGCCACCGGACCCTGGTCCGTGGCGGCATCGTATACGTGGCTCGAGACCGAGGTGCTGGACCCGGGCCTGGCCAGCGATGCCACCTTCGCGGAAGGACAGCCGCTGCTCCGCCGACCCGAGCGCTCCGGGACCCTCACCGGCATGTACGCCTTCGGGGCCGGCCTGGTCTCCCTGGCCGTGAACGGCGTGGGGGCACGCGACGATGTGGACTTCGGTGCCGGGTTCCCCGCGCCCCGCGTCTCGCTCCCCGCCTACGCCACCCTCGACCTGGCGGGCGAGACCGAGCTGCCGGTCCGGGCCAGTGGCGGGATCCGGCTCCTCGCCCGCATCGACAACGTCCTCGGCGTCGAGTACGAGTCGGCAGCCGGTTACCCGGCCGGGGGACGGCTCATCCGGCTCGGGCTCCGCATGGGCGCCCGCTGAGTCGCACACGGCCGGGCCCGGGCGATGCGTCACCGCGCCCCCCGGGGGCCCCCGGGGGCGGGTCAGGCCTCGTCGTCGGAGAGGAGCGCCACGTAGCTCTCGTACCGCTGCTGCGGGATCCGACCGGCCTCCACCGCGGCCCGCACCCCGCACCCGGGCTCGTGCGTGTGGCTGCATGAGCCGGCGAACCGGCAGTGGCCGAGGGCGTCGGCGAACTCGGGGAAGTAGAGATCCAGCGAGCCGGCCTCCACCCCCCAGAGCCCGAGCTCCCGGAGCCCCGGCGTGTCCGCCACGTGGCCGCCGCATGCCAGCGGGATGAGCCGGGCCGAGACCGTCGTGTGGCGCCCTTTCCCCCCCTTCCGGACCGCTTCGCTCACCGCCGCCGTCCGCAGCCCGAGCCCCGGTTCCACGGCATTCAACAGGCTCGACTTGCCCACACCCGAGGGTCCGGCCAGCGCGCTGATCCGACCGCACAGCCGCCGCTCCAACGCTTCGATCCCCTTCCCGTCGACCGCGCTCGTGTACAGGACCGGGTAGCCGATGTCCTCGTAGACCCCGAACGCCCCGCCGGGATCAGCCACGAGGTCGACCTTGTTCGCCACGATCACCGCCCCGATCCCGCTCGACTCCGCCAGCACCATGAACCGGTCCACCATCCGCAGCCGCGGCGCCGGCTCCGCCACCGCGAACACCGCGACGAGCTGGTCCACGTTCGCCACCAGGACCTTCGCCCCCCGGTGACGCCCCCGGCCCGGCGCGCGACGCGCCAGCTCGCTCGC
>CAYMLW010000196.1:0-7953 GCA_964391035.1 uncultured Gemmatimonadaceae bacterium | reverse complement strand
AGTTCGGCTACCGTGCGGCGGACGCGGCCACGGCCGGGCCGGTGGCCATGGGCCGCGTGGGGGCGGGGACGGGGGCACGGTACGGGCTGGGCTCCGCGAGCGCAGTGCTGCCGGGCGGGTACACGGTGGCGGCGCTCGTCGCCGTGAACGCGTTCGGGTCCCCGGTCGATCCGAAGAGCTGTCTGCCGTACGGCGCGGTCCTCGAGCTGGACGGCGAGTTCGGGCTGATGGCGCCGGACCCGGAGGAGTGCACCGGAACGGGGTCCGCGGGGGACGCCAGGGACGAGAGTGGGCCCTTCAACACGACGATCGCGGTGGTCGCCACCGACGCGCCGCTGGACCAGGCCCGGGTCCAGCGGATGGCGGCGGTGGCCAATGCAGGGCTGGCCCGCGCGATCAACCCGATCCACGGGCTCTTCGATGGCGACGCCGTGTTCGGCCTCGTGACGTCGCCTCCGGCAGAGCTCTCGCCCGCCGAGCTCCAGGCGGTCTACGGCGCCGCGGCCGATGTCCTCGCTCGGGCGGTGGTGCATGCGCTCCTTGCCGAGGGAAGCTACTGTGAACGCTACCCCAGCGCGTGTCGGGGCCGGAACCGCTGACCTCCCACACAGGAGCGGTATCATGAGACAGCGACGTCTCGCGGGGATCCCGTCGGCGATCGTCCTCGCCCTCCTCCCCCTGCCCGTCCTGCTCCTCGGCACGACTCCCATCGCGGCGCAGGAGATGGACGATCTCCAGCCATGGCAGCAGCAGCTGGTGCGCCAGCTCGAGCTGCTGGACGAGCAGTTCGCGGAGAACGGGTACACGGCCACCACCGTCCGGACCGGACTGGTCGACAGCGGTGCGAACGAGGTCGTCCTCCTGGAGCTGGAGCCGGGGTCGTACATGGTCGCGGCCGTGTGCGACCACGACTGCTCGGACGTGGACCTGGCCGTGGCCCGGGCCGGCGAGACCCTGGACCGGGACATCCTCGAGGACGACGTACCGATCGTCGAGGTGGAGGTGGGCACGGCCGGGCCGCATGCGTTCACCGTTTCGATGGTGGCGTGCACCACGCCCCGGTGCGGGTTCGCGCTGGGCGTCTTCCGCGCCACCGGCGTACCCCCGACCCCCGTGGGCGTGGACGCCGCCGAGGGGTTGGAGGGGTTCGGGGAGCTGGAGGAATGGCAGCAGCAGCTCGCGCGCCAGCTGCTGGTCCTGGACGGGCAGCTCGCCGACGAAGGCTTCACGTCGACCCATTTCGAGGCCGGACTGGTGGCGGCGAACGGTGCCGAGCGGCTGGCGCTGGACTTCGGCCCCGGGTCGTACGTGGGCGCTGCCGTCTGTGACAACGACTGCAGCGATGTCGACCTCGTAGTCTACGACATGGCCGGCAACACCCTCGACGAGGACCTCCTGGTGGACGACGCGCCGGTGGTCGAGTTCTTCGGGCCGGGCCGCTACGAGTTCGAGGTCCGCATGGTGGACTGCTCGACGCCTACGTGCGGGTACGCGCTACGCGTGTACCGGAAAGACTGACCCGGCTCCGGGCCGCCGGCCGTCGCGGCCGCCGCGACCGGGCGCCCGACGACGCCCGCAGGTGAAGCAAGGGGCGGAGGGCGGTCCCGTCCTTGACGGTCCGGCCCCCGGCACCCTACGCATGATGTGGAAGCCTGCCGGGGCGGCGCAGCCGATCCCGGGCGGCGGAACACGTTCATGTCAGAACCCCCCAGAGCCATGATCCACGATCCCTTCGTGTCCGACCTGCGTGCCTATCGATCGCGTCTCGCCGCGTCCACCGGCGGTGCGACCCCGGGGGCCGGGTTGTCCAGGCGACGATTCCTCCGCCACCTCTCCGTGGGTACCGCCGCGGGCGTGGCGCTGACGCTGCCGGGCGGCCCCGGTGTCGTCGACGCCGTGGCGGAGCCCAGGCGGCGGGGGCGGGCGTCGCCGCAGCGCGTGCTCGTGCTGGGCGCGGGGCTGGCCGGGCTGGCGGCGGCATGGGAGCTGGAGGACGCGGGGCACGAAGTGACGGTGCTCGAGGCGAGGATGCGGCCGGGCGGTCGGGTGCAGACGCTCCGGAGCTTCGCGGACGGGCTGCACGCGGAGGCCGGGGCCGTCGCGTTCTCGGAGAGCTACACGGAGGCCAACCGCTATATCGACGCCCTCGGCCTGGAGCGGGTGCCGTGGCAGGTGCCGCAGCTCAGGGCGCTCTACCACCTGCGGGGTCGGCGGTTCTCGGCGGGGCAGGACGCACCACCGGACTGGCCCTACGAGCTGACCGCCGAGGAGCGGGGGCTGGGCCCGTTCGGCCTCGTGCAGCGCTATCTGCTGGAGACGCTGCCGGCGGGCGCGACGGAACCGGGGGCCTGGAGCCGGCCGCCGCTGGCGGAGCTGGACGGGATGACGCTGGGCGAGTACCTGCGCCGTCAGGGCGCATCCGAGGGTGCGATCGCGCTGATCCGGGACACGCAGTGGTTCGGCGCCTCCGTCGACCGGTCTTCGGCCCTCTCCTCCGTGGTCTCGGACATGGCGCTCTTCATGAGCGGGCTGCCGTACGTGCTCGCGGGCGGAAACGACCGGCTGCCGCGGGCCATGGCGGAGCGGCTGAGCGGTCGGATCCACTACGGCGTGGAAGTGACCGGGGTCCGGCAGGACGACGCGGGCGTCGAGGTCGTGGCCCGGCGCGGCGGCCGGCCGGAGTCGTATGCCGGGGATCGGGCCGTGGTGACGATGCCGGCCACGGTGCTCCGGGACATTGCGTTCTCGCCCGCCCTCCCGTCGGCCAAGCGGGCGGCGATCCACGGCGTCCCGTACCTGGACGCGACCCGTACGTACCTCCAGGTGGGGCGCGGATTCTGGCACGACGAGGGCGTGAGCGGCTCGGCGGCCACCGACCTGCCGATTGGAGGGATCACGCGCTACCCGATCTCCGAGCTGGGCGGCCCCGGCGAGCGGTCGGTTCTCGAGAGCTACGTGGGCGGGCCGCGGGCGGACCGGCTCGCGGCGCTGAGCGAGTCGGAGATCATCGAGCACACGCTCACCCACATGGAGAAGGTGCACCCGCGGATCCGGGAGTTCTTCGAGGGCGGGGTGGTCAAGGCGTGGAGCGAGGACCCGTACGCACTCGGCCACGTGGCCTTCCCCGGACCGGGGGACGTGGGCCGCTACCTGGCCGCGCTCCAGGAGCCGACCGGCCGGCTCCACTTCGCCGGTGAGCACACCTCGATCTTCCGCTCGACCATGGAGGGCGCGCTGCGGTCCGGGATCCGGGCTGCCGCGGAGATCAGCGCCTGATGCGGGGATCCTGGAGCCGGGGACCTGGGGGGGGTGGAGAGCGACAGGGATCAGTGGCCGGTCGTGATGATCAGCCGCCGTCGGATGACCTCGTCACCCACGCGGGCGACGAGGAGGTAGACGCCGGGGGCCACACGGACGCCCCGGTCGTTCGTCAGGTCCCAGAGCACCCGGGCCGGCTCGGTCAGTCGCAGCGTGAGGTCGACCACGCGCCGGCCGTCGAGGGTGTAGACCGCGGCGATGTCGGGGACCTGCCGGAAGTGGAAGATGACCCGGTCGGACCGCACCGGGTTCTCGCTGAGCGTGAAGACCTCCCCGGCCTCGAGGACCGAGCGGGTCCGACCCGCGAGCTCGACGGTGTGGCCGCCGGCCGGCAGCTCGAGGCGGATGCGGTCGGCGTCCGCGGAGACGATCCGGACCTCGTCCGTTTCCGAGGAGCCGGTCCAGAGGTCGGTCCCGTTGACCGTCAGCCCCAGTACCTCGATCCGGGTGACGGACAGCGATACGACGCCGCCCACGGGCGCGTCCACCACCACCCGGAGCCCCTGGTCGTCCCGGTCCACCGTGGTGGAGATCGGGCCGGCGGGCGTGGCTACGGCGGCGCTGATGTGGCGGAGCGTGCCGGGGCGCGGGGCGAGGGAATAGCGGGTCCAGCCGGGCTCGGCCGGGGCCAGTCCCGCGGCGAAGCGGGAGAGGAGCGTGAGCGGGCCGCCGGACCAGGCGTGGTTGTAGCCGTTCCACTCACGCCACTCCCAGTCCTCCCACAGCGTGGTGATCCAGCTCCGGATCATGGGGCCGTAGCGGCGCTTCATCCGCTCCATGGCCGCGGTGGCCCCGCCGAGGACGAACATGGCCTCCAGGACGTACTTCTCCATGTACGGGCTGGCGTGCTCCTCCTCGGCCAGGACCTGGAGTACGGCCGGGTGGTCAGCCTCGCGGGCCAGCCCGGCGAGGACGACCATGGCGTTGGCCCGGTCGTCGATCTCGCCATCGTGGTCCGGAGAGCGGAAGTGGTCGCCGCGCCAGAACCGGCCGCGGAAGGCCCCTTCGATGGAGCGCATCCGGTCGGCGTACCACGCGGTGTCGGCGGTGGCGCCCACCACCGCGGCGGCGGCCCCGGCGCCCTTCAAGGCGAGGTAGTACCAGGCGTTCTCGAGGACCGGGTAGTCGGCGTGCTCGCCCCAGTCGGGCCAGGCCCAGTCGCCGGGGCGATGGGCCACGAGGCCTTCGCCGTCCATGCTCCAGAGCCCGAGGTAGCGACGGACGGCGGGGTAGACGGCGGCGAGGGTCTCGGCGTCGCCGGTGTGCTCGTAGTAGCGCCAGAGGCCGTACCAGCCGACGGCGGCCAGCATCTGGAGCGGGAGCTCCGGGCTGTTGAGGCCCTGGCCGTAGGGGACGGAGGTGACGAGGGCGTCGTCGTCGCGCTGCCAGGCGGCCATCTGCCGGAGCGCCTTGCGAAGCAGCAGGGGGCCGCGCTCCGCGTCCAGGGCGTAGAAGACCTGGCCGAGCTGGTTCACCAGGTCACCGTACCACTGGGCCCGCTCCCGGTCGGGGCAGTCCATGTGGTTGTCCCGCATGTTGACGTAGAGGGTGCGGCGGGCCTTGGTCCAGAGCCGGTCCAGCTCCGGGTCGTCGCTCCGGAACCGGCCGGCGAAGTCGGCGTCGTAGCCGGTCTCCCGGTACTTCAGCTCGAGGACCTCCACATCGTCGGGAATCCGGTATCGGACCTCGTGCCCGCTGAGCCAGCCGTACGACTCGTACTCCTGCACGCCGTCGCGGGTCACGTACTCCGAGCGCAGCGTCGTGATGCCGCTCGTGACATAGGTGTCCGTTCGGATGTCGATTTCCCGGCCGGCCGGGGCGTCGACCTTCAGGTACGGGGTGACCTGGGCGTTGTAGGGGAGCCGGGCGACCAGGACCCGGGTCCCGTCGTCGGCCCGGTCGGTGGTGACCTGCCCGTAGTCGCGCAGCCCCCGGTCCCGCCACATGGGCACGGGCCGGGCCACGAGCTCGTTCCACGGCGGCGCGGGCGGGGCGCCGAGCTCGAGGGGGGCGACCCAGTCCCCGTCATCGAACCCGGGCTGCCGCCAGCCGGGGATCGCCCGGCGGGCGTCGTAGCGGATGCTCCGCTCCGGCAGCGCCGCGCCCGGCTCCTCTCCACCGGCCGGCTCGTAGGCCGGGAGCACGAGGGAGCGCCAGCTCGCGTCGCTGGCCACGACGCGCTCGCCCAGGTCGGCCTCGAAGAGGAAGCCCGGCTGCCCGGTCGAGCTGTGGGAGTAGCCGCTCCGGTGCCAGTACCAGACCAGCGCCGCCACGGTGTTGCGCCCCTCCTCGAGATACGGGGCGATGTCCAGCGTGTCGTAGTAGGTCGCCTCCGGCGTGGGGCCCCGCTTGAGCTGACCCTCGAATACGACCCGGCGCCCGTTCACCCACAGCCAGTACTTGTCCGACGCGGCGATCCGCACCAACGTTCGCGCCGGCGCGGACCCCAGCTCGAACTCGTGGCGGAAGGCGTGCCAGCTGTTGGGCGTCCCGCCTCCAGGCGCGGCGATCCAGCGGGCCTGCCAGGACTGGGCGACGGCAGCGGTGGCGCCGGAAACGCCACAGGCGGCGAGGCACGCGAAGGCCAGGGCGAGGAGACGGGTGGGGCGGAGGGTAGTGGTCACGGGGCGAGTGGCGAGTTGCAAGGGGCGAGTTGCGAGTTGCGAGTGGGGCGCGTCGAGCATCGAGGAGTCGGAAGGTTCGGGGATCGGACGGGAAGGTCGAGCCGGAGGGGGCGCGGGACAAGGGTGAAGGTCGAGGGCGAAGGAGGTGAAGGGTGGGAGTCGTGACGGAGCGGGGACACGGGCGGGGCAGGCCCCGGATGCGGCCGGCGGCGTCGGCGGTGCTGGCGGTGCTGGCGGCCGCGGTCTGGCTGGTGGGCGCGGCGGCGCCCGCGTCCGGGCAGGGGCCGGGGTCTGCGGGGGCGCAGCTCCTGACTCTGACGGCGGGTGGGCGTGCGGGAGCGTTGGCGGGCGCCTACACGGCCATGACGGGCGACGTGGACGGGGTTTTCTACAATCCCGCCGGGGCGGCGTGGCTCGATCGCGGGGTCGGACTCGGCTACGAGGAGTACGTCGAGGGCGTGGTCTTCGGCTCGCTCGCGGGCGGGCTGTCGGTGGGGCGGATCGGCGTGTCGGCGGGGCTTGTGTACCTCGATGCCGGCGAGATCGAGGAGGTAGTCCCCGACCACGCACTCGACGGCGAGCGGGGCCGACGGACAGGGGCGACGGTGGGGGCGGTGGAGGCCGCGGTCCGCGTGGCCGTGGCGGCCGCGCTGTCGGAGCGGGCCAGTGCCGGCGTCGCCCTGGGCGTGGTGACCAGCGATCTGGCGGGCGTGCAGCGCCGGGGCCTCTTCCTCGACGCCGGCGCCCAGTACCGTATCGTCGGCCTGGCCGTCGGGCGCCTCGGCTCCGGCGACCTCACCTTCGGCGGCGTGCTCCGGAATGTCGGGCCGGCAATGACCGCGGGCGAGGCCGGCTACGCGCCGCTCCCGCTGGAGGGTCGCCTGGGCATGGCGTACCGGCACCGACTCGAGGCCGGCCTGGGCGCCCTCGTCTCGACCGATCTGGTCGTGGGCGTCGAGGAGGAGACCGTGGGTGTGGCCGTGGGTGCGGAGGCCGGATTCCTGCCCGCAGGCGACGGCCTCACCGCGGTCCTGCGGGCGGGCACCACCCTCGGTGGGGAGGAGCATCTGGGCCGACTGCGCGTGGGCGGGGGCATCGGCATCCGAGGGGTCTTCTTCGACTACACACTCCAGCGGTACGAGTACTTCGGCGCGATCCACAGGGTTGGGCTGCGCTGGACGCCGTAGGAGGCGGGCGTCGCGGATCTTTCCGTAGTAGAACTTCCGAACGGTGTCGGGCCGGGCCTCCGGTGCAGCTATGAGGGGAGAGGGAGAGGGTGTCGGAAGGAGAGGGTGTCGGAAGGAGAGGGTGGAAGTGGAAGGCGAAGGCGAAGGTGAGGGTCCTGCGGACGAGGAATAAGGGAGACGGCTCGAAGGAGTCGAGGGAGAGGGGCTGATCAGCGTCGTCGCTGCCCCGGCGCTCTCGGGAGATCCCGGGGCCGCCGTCCCGGAGCCGGGAAGGCCGCCGGGGAGCCATGACGGACCAGGTACCGGCCGCCGGGCGTCGTCGTCGGAAGGCCGGTAAGAAGTCGATGCGATCGGGCTCGCGGCGGGAGATCACGATCCGGCGAGGGGATCGAGGAACTCGCCGATGTCCTCGACGCCGGCCCACGGCCCATGGGTCCGGCTCCGCCGGTTCTCGTCGAAGACGGGCTCCTCTCAGGCGTACAGCACGGCGCCCGTGGCCAGGACCCCGGGTCGGCGTACTCCGCCCGCTCCGCGCCCTCCGCCAGCTCGGGCGGGCCGTACTTCGACCTCTCGTCGCCTCGCTCGGTCGTCCGCTCCGTGGGGTTCCGCTTCTCGCTCATGGTACCGCGCTCCTGACTCGTGAATCCTGGCGTCGACAGCCTGCAACAGCTCTGCCAGCGACGTCGCCGCCGCCGGCGGGCGCGCTGGCGGGCCGAGGCATGGCCTGACGGGCCGAAACGCCACCGGGAGGGGAGCGCTGGCCGCCGGGACCTAGTGGTCTGACACCGAAATGTCGTGACATTCGAACGCGGCTGCATCCCGCC
>CAYMLW010000195.1:0-7992 GCA_964391035.1 uncultured Gemmatimonadaceae bacterium | reverse complement strand
GGTCCCGGCCTGTCCCCCCCGGCCGCCCCCCGGTTGCGCCCGGCCCCCGTCGCCGCGAAGATCGAGGCGGGGTCGGGAATCGAGGATCGGCCAGGAACACGGAATGTGGAGCATGACGAGTCGCGGAGCCGGTAGCGGGTCCGGATCCCCGGAGGTGCCCGGAGTCGTCCGTGCCCTCGGTGGTGCAGCGCGTCGCGCCCGCCCGACCGGGGTTCGTCGGACGGGGGCCGGATGAAACGCAGAGCCCTGATCACGGCCGGCGTCGTCTTCGGGCTGGTGCTGCTGGTGATCGTGAACTTCGCGATCTTCCAGCCGGTGAAGGTGGTGCCGCGGCTGGGGCTGGCGCCGGGGTACGCGCTGGTGGACGAGACGGGGTCGTCGCTGACGAGCGAGGACATGCGGGGCAAGGTCGTGATCTACACCACGGGCTACACGACCTGCGAAGACGGCTGCTACCCGACGGACTCGATCTTCGGCGCGCTCCAGGGCCGGCTCGACGAGGCGGAGCTGGGCGAGATCCCGGTCCGGCTGGTGACGCTGACGGTGGACCCGGAGCGGGACTCGCCGGCGGTGCTGGCGGAGAAGGCCCGGGCCGTGGGCGCGGACCCGGCGGTCTGGACCTTCGCGACCGGGGAGCCGGCGGCGCTGAAGAGACTGATCGGGACGGGTTTCGAGCTGTACTACGGCCGGGACGAAGACGGCGCGCTGGAGTACAGCCCGGGCTTCATGATCGTGGACGGCAACGGGATCCTGCGCCGCGAGTACCGGTGGGGGACGCCGTCGGTGGAGGGACTGTTGAAGGACCTGCGCGTGATCGCGCGCGAGGCCAACGCGTCGGAGGGCGCGGCGAAGCTCGCGTACGAGGCCGCGCACCTGTTCGCCTGCTATTCGAACTGACATGGACACCAAGAAGGCCGTATTCGGAATCTTCGCCGGCGCGACGCTGCTCGTCTCGGCCATCCTGATCTCCGGGGCGCTGAACGAGCCGGTGACGTACCACGGCACGCACCTGGCCCCGCCCATGCCGGCCGCCGACTTCACGCTCCGGTCCGCGGACGGCCCGGTGTCCCGGGCGGACCTCGAGGGGAAGGTCGCGCCGATCTTCTTCGGCTACACCTCGTGCCCCGACATCTGCCCCACCACGCTGCTGCGGCTGAGCAACGCGCTGGAGCGCCTCGGCCCGGACGCGGCGGAGGACGTCCAGGTGGTGTTCGTCAGCGTGGACCCCGAACGGGACACCCCGGAGCGGGCCACCCGGTACGCGCAGGCGGTCCACCCGTCGTTCCTCGGGATCACCGGGACGCCGGAGGAGATCGCCGACGTGGCGGCCCAGTACGGGATCTACTACGCCAGGGCGGAGGGCTCCGAGGCGACCGGCTACCTGGTCGACCACACCGGCACGATCACCGTGCTGGACGAGGACGGCCGGGTCGCGCTGCTCTGGTCGCCGGACGTGACGGCGGAACAGATGGCGGAGGACCTGGCGGCGCTGATGCGGTAGCGGCCAGTGGCCAGTATCCGGTATCCGGTATCCAGTATCCGGTATCCAGTATCCAGTATCCAGTATCCAGTATCCAGTAGCCAGTAGCCAGTATCCAGTAGCCAGTGGCCAGTGGGCTGAATCCACAATCGGGGGTCGGAGAGGTGTCGGGCATGACGTACGGATGCAGTGAGGATCGGGCGACGCGGCGGGGCCGGCTTCGTCGCGTGGGGGCTTCGTTCGTCGCGGCGGCCGCGATCGGCGCGCTGGCCGGGTGCACCGGCGACGCGGGCGATGCCGGTGAGGGCGCCGGGGCCGACACCGGGGCCGAGGCGGCAGTGGAGGCCGGAGCGGGGGCCGCGGCGGGGGCCGGCGCCGTGGTAGCCGAGACGGGCGGGCTCGCGGCGGTGGGCCCGTGGGTGCGGGCCGCGATCGTGCCGGAGGGGAGCGACGCGCCGGACGCGCCGCCGGTGAACAGCGCGGCGTACCTGGTGCTGCGGAACGCCGGTGAGGCCGACGACGCCATCGTCGCCGTGGAGACCGATGTGGCGGAGACGGTCGAGCTGCACACCGTGACCATGGCCGAGGGCGTGATGCGGATGCGGCAGGTCGAGTCGATCCCGGTCCCGGCGGCCGGCGAGGCGGTCCTGGAGCCGGGCGGGTACCACGTCATGCTGATCGGGATCACCCGGCCGCTCGAGGAGGGCGACACGGTGCCCCTCACGCTCCGGCTCGAGTCCGGCGCCGTGCTGGAGCTGAGCGCGCCGGTGCTGCGAGCGCCGCCGGAGTAGCGCCCGGGGGATTCACCGCGACGGGCGCGGCGAACAGCGTTTTCACCGCGACGACGCGACGGACGCGACGAACAGCGGATTGACCGCGACGACGCGACGGACGCGACGAACAGCGGATTAACCGCGACGACGCGACGGGCGCGACGAACGGCTTCTTGTTGTCCGGCGGGTGGCGTTGCCGGCGAATGGCGGATTGGCCGGCAGGGCGGCCTCGCCGGATCCGAAATCGAGGTTACGTCGCGTTCGTCGCGTCGTCGCGGTTCAAAGCTCGTCGCGTCGTCGCGGTTCAAAACTCGTCGCGTCGTCGCGGTTCAAAGCTCGTCGCGTCGCCGCGGTTCAAGACTCGTCGCGTCGTCGCGGTGCCGGCAGGCCGGCAGGCGAAGCATGGAATCGGAAGGGCGCCTTACGACAGGGGCTGCGACCCCTCGACCAGTCCTTCCGCCTCCTCCGTCGCCTCCCGGATCATGGCGGCGAACTCGTCGAAGATCTCCGGGTCCCACCAGCCGCGCTCGACCTCGTGGCTCATGATCCGGAGCGCTTCGGCGGGGGGGAGGGCGCGCCGGTACGGGCGGTCGGTGGTCAGGGCGTCGTATACGTCGACGATCTGGAGCACGCGGGCGGTGTAGGGGATCTCGTCGCCCTGGAGGCCATCGGGGTAGCCCGAGCCGTCGAGCCGCTCGTGGTGGTGGCGGATGATCGGCAGCACGTCCTGTAGGGACCGGAGATCGCCGCAGATGCGCTCGCCGACCTCGGGGTGGGCGTCCATGGCCTGCCGCTCATCGGGCGTCAGCGGGCCGGTCTTCTGGAGGACGGCGTCCGGGACGGTGATCTTGCCGATATCGTGGAGGCTCGCGGCCCGCTCGAGGTCCCGGATCTGTCGGCTGGAGAGATCGAGGCGCTCGCCCAGCTCCCGGCTCATGGCCGCCATCCGATCGCAGTGGCCACCGGTGTAGGGGTCCCGCTCCTCGACGGCCCGGGCCAGCGCGAGCAGCACCGACTCCGCCCGGTCCAGCTCGTCGGTGTACTGCTTCATCCGGACGAGGGAGCGAACGCGGGCCAGGAGCTCGGCCTGGTCGAAGGGCTTCGGGATGAAGTCGTCGGCTCCGGCCTCGATCCCCCGGATCCGGTCCTCCCGTGCATCCAGGCCCGTGATGAGGATGACGGGCAGGAGCCGGGTCGCCGGATCGGCCTTGAGACGACGCAGCACGTCCAGCCCGCTGATCCCGGGCATGGCCACGTCCAGGAGCACGAGGTCCGGGTCGCTTCCGGCGACGGCCTCCAGCGCCGCCTCGCCGTCGCCGCTCAGCGTCACCCGCATGTCCCGACGCTCCAGCAGCCGTTCCAGGACGTTCCGCACCTCCGGATCGTCATCGACAACCAGGATGTGCGGGCGGTCGGGCTCCGGCGGCACCGCCGTCGTCCCGACGTCTTGCGTGGTATTCATGGCGGGCTCCGTCTCGATAGTAATAAGCAATATAGCCGGTGGCGGGCACGAAGCGTACCGTGTCGTAGGCCTCCTGGCCCCGTGCCCCCGGACAGTGCGGCCTGGCTACGACCGCTCGACCAGGCCTTTCCCGGCCCGGGCCGCCTCCCGGATCACCTCGGCCTCGTCGCACACCTCGACTCGCCGGTCGTGCATGAGGACGCGGCCGTCGCAGATGGTGGTGTGGACGGCGCAGCCGTGGGCGGAGTAGACCAGGTCGGAGACGGGGTCGTGGAGCGGTTGGGTCGAGGCGCCGGAGAAGTCGACCAGGATGAGGTCGGCGGGCTGGCCGGGCTCGATGCGGCCGTTGCCGTGGCCGAAGGCTTCGGCGGCGGCGGTGGTGGCGAGGGCCAGGGCCTCGCGGGCGGGGAGGGAGGTGGGGTCCTGGGCCCGGTGCTTCTGGACGAGGGCGGCGATCTTCATGTCCTCGAGGAGGTCGAGGTTGTTGTTGGACCCGGCGCCATCGGTGCCGAGGACGACGCGGACGCCGGCGGCCTTCGCGGCGTCGTAGTCGAAGATCCCGCCCACGGCGAGCTTGAGGTTGGCGGTCGGGTTGTGGGCGATGGTGGCGCCGGCCTCGCCGAGCATGGCGAGCTCCTCGGCGTCGAGGTAGACGCCGTGGGCCACGACGAGGTTGGGGCCGAGGAGCCCGAGGCGATCGAGGAGGTGGGTGGGCCGGACGCCGTGGGCGGCCACGCAGTCGTCCACCTCGCCCCGGGTCTCGGACAGGTGGGTGTGGAGGATCAGGCCGTGCTCCCGGGCCCGGTCACCGAGCCACGCCAGGTTATCGTTCGACACCGTGTAGATGGCGTGGGGCGCCAGGGCCACCTGGATCCGGGGACCATGCGACGCCCGCTCCTCGATCCGTCGCTCGACATCGGCCCGCCACTTCGCCGACGTGGCCGGGTCTCCGTGGTCGATGAAGACGGCGCCGAGGTGGGCCCGGACCCCGAGCTCGTCGACGGCCCGGGCGACGGCATCGGCGTGCCAGTACATGTCGTTGAAGTAGACCGTCCCCGAGCGGATCATCTCGAGGACGCCGAGGCGGGTGCCGTGGTAGACGTCGTCGGCCGTCATCTGCTCCTCGGCCGGCCAGATGTGGGTCCGGAGCCACTCCATCAGCGGCAGGTCGTCGCCCCAGCCCCGGAACAGCGTCATGGCCGCGTGGGTGTGCCCGTTCCGGAGGGCGGGGAAGGGGTGGAGGCCCCGCCCATCCACGACCCTGGCCCCGCCGGGATCTGAGAGCTGAGATCTAAGAGCTGAGTCCCCGCCCCGCCGCCCCGCCGAGGCGTCCGAGGGGTCGGCGGCGCCCGAGGCGTCCGAGGGGCCGGGCGAGCCGGTTCCCGACTCGTGACTCCTGCCTTCTGACTCCGCCTCGATGGAGGCAATGACGCCGTCCTTCACCCCGATGTCGACCGTCTCTCCATCGAGGACCGCACCCCGGATCACGAGGTCCATGGCGTCTCCTTGGTCAGCGCGGCGAGGAGGGCGCGGGCCCGGTCCGCGTTCTTCTCGAGCTGGGCATCGAAGGCCTCGAGCGTGAGTGGCTCGGCGCCGATGCCGTGGGCGTGGTTGTCGACGATGGCGAGGATGGCGGACGCGATGCCACGCTCCTGGAGCAGGGTGGCCTCGGACGCGCCGGTCATCCCGACGACATCGGCGTAGTCGGCCAGGAGCCGGACCTCGGCCCGGGTCTCGAAGCGCGGGCCGCTGGTCTCGGCGTACACGCCGCCATTGCAGACGTCCCGGCGTGACGGGCTGTCGAGGGCGGTGCGGGGCCAGGCGTCGTGTCCGTCGGCCACCCGGCGGGCGAGGTCGAGGACGCGGCCCCGAAGGTCGGCGTCGAGGCCGGGGACGATGTGCAGCCGTTCGTCGCCCGCGAAGGTGGGCGGTGTGCGCCAGGAGAGGTAGTCCTCGGGGACGACCACCGTGCCGGGCCGGAGTCGGGGCTGGAGCGAGCCGACGGAACAGAGGGCCACGACCTCCTCGACGCCCAGCTCCTCGAAGGCCAGGGCGTGGGCGTGGTGGGGGATGCGGTGGGCCGGGCGATAGGTCTCGTGGCCGTGGCGGCGGAGGAAGACGAAGCCGTCGCCCTCCTGGACCGTGACCGGGCCGCGCTCGGTCCGGACCTCCCGGAGCTCGGCATTGTCCAGGACGCCGGAGCGGGCGAACGCGCTGCCTCCGATGATGCCGAGTGGCTCCATGGCTCTCCTTTCACCGACGTCGTTGGGGCTTGTCCCCGGCCCGCTCCCCTTCCCATGTTCGACCCAAGACCCACGATCGGGGGCCGCACCCGGCCGCCCGCACCCGCAACCCGCTCCACCGGGGTCCAGTGAACGTAGACGGCGTCCCGTACCGCAGCATCTGGCGCGACGACGACGGCGCGGTCCGGATCATCGACCAGACCGTCCTCCCGTACCGCTTCGAGACGCCGGCCCTCGACCGCCTCGAGGACGCCGCCCGGGCCATCGCCGAGATGCGGGTCCGGGGCGCGCCCCTCATCGGCGCCACCGCCGCCTACGGCCTGGCCCTGGCCCTCCGCGACGGCGGCTCCGACGACCACCTCGCCACCGCCCGCCGCGTGCTCCTGGCCACGCGACCCACCGCCGTCAACCTCCGCTGGGCCCTCGACCGGGTCGCGGCGGCCGTGGGCGCCGTTCCGCCCGGCGAGCGGGCGGCCGCGGCGTTCCGGGAGGCCGACGAGATCGCCGACGAGGACGTCGAGCGGAACCGTCGCATCGGCGAAGCGGGGCTGAAGCTGATCCGGGACGCGGCGGCACGCAAGCCGGGCGGCGCGCCGGTGCACGTGCTGACGCACTGCAATGCCGGCTGGCTCGCGACGGTGGACCGGGGCACGGCCACAGCGCCGATCTACCAGGCCCACGACGCGGGGATCCCGGTCCACGTCTGGGTCGACGAGACCCGGCCGCGGAACCAGGGCGCGAGCCTGACGGCCTGGGAGCTGGCCCACCACGGCGTGCCCCACACCGTGATCGCCGACAACGCCGGCGGCCACCTCATGCGGAAGGGCCGCGTGGACCTCTGCCTCGTGGGGACCGATCGGACCACCGCCACCGGCGACGTGGCCAACAAGATCGGGACCTACCTGAAGGCGCTGGCCGCACGGGACACCGGCGTGCCGTTCTACGTGGCGGCGCCGTCGTCGTCCATCGACTGGACGCTGGACGACGGCGCCGAGATCCCCATCGAGGAGCGTTCCGGCGACGAGGTCCGCTGGATGACCGGCGAGGACGCGGCCGGCGTGGTGCGGACGGTGCGGGTGGTACCGGAGAGGTCGGACGTGGCGAACCCGGCCTTCGACGTGACGCCGGCCGCGCTGGTGACGGGGCTGATCACGGAGCGCGGGGTCGTGGCCGCGACGAGGGAGGCGTTGGCGCGAGCGTTCCCGGAGGCCGCGGGATGAGGAGGTGGCTGTGAACTACCGGCCGTTGAGGGAGGAGATCGTCGACATCGCCCGGGGTATGAACGCCCGGGGGCTGAACCAGGGGACGTCGGGGAACGTGAGCGCCCGCGTGGCGGAGGGGATGCTGATCACGCCGTCGGCGGTGCCCTACGCGACCATGGAGCCGGAGGACATCGTCCTCATGGGGCTGGACGGCGAGGTCGAGACGGGCTCGCGGCGGCCGTCGACGGAGTGGCGGATGCACGCCGGGGTGCTGCGGGCGCGGCCCGAGGTCCGGGCGGTCCTCCATGCCCACGCCCCGGCGTGCACGGCGCTGGCGTGCCTCGGACGGGAGATCCCGGCGTTCCACTACATGGTGGCCGTGGCCGGCGGGACCACGATCCGGTGCGCGCCCTACGCCACGTTCGGCACGGCGGAACTGGCGGCCCGTGCGGTGGAGGCGCTGGACGGCCGGACGGCGTGTCTGCTGGCCCACCACGGGATGCTGGCGGTGGGGAAGACGCCCCGGGCGGCGCTGGAGCTGGCGGCGGAGGTGGAGGCGCTGGCGGAGACGTACCGGCGGGCACTCGCGGTGGGCGAGCCGGAGGTGCTGTCGGACGAGGAGATGGAGCGGGTGCTGGAGGCGTTCCGGGGGTACGGGGCGGGGTAGGGCGTCGACGTTCGATCCCCGTCGGTCGCTTCGCTCCCTCGGGGACCCGCTGCCGCGGGATTCGATCCCCGTCGGTCGCTTCGCTCCCTCGGGGACCCGCTGCCGCGGGATTCGATCCCCGTCGGTCGCTTCGCTCCCTCGGGGACCCGCTGCCGCGGGATTCGA
>CAYMLW010000194.1:0-8062 GCA_964391035.1 uncultured Gemmatimonadaceae bacterium | reverse complement strand
TCCTTCATCTGACGAAGTCCGCCGCCGGCGTGATCCGTCATGCCATCGAGGAGGCGGCTGGCAACGAGGTGTGCTTCGTTGCGGACGTGACGGAGCGTGGGGCGGTGAAGTCGCCGCGGGTGGTGGCCCGGGGGCATCGGTCGGCGGTGCTGGCGGCGGTCCGGGAGGCGGCGTGGGGCACGCTGGTGATCCACAACCATCCGTCGGGGGTGCTGGAGCCGAGCGACGCGGACCTGCAAGTGGGTGCGGAGTTGTACGGCCAGGGCCTGGGGATGGCCATCTGCGACAGCGATGCCCGGGAGCTGTACGTGGTGGTGGAGGTGCCCCGTCCGGAGGAGCTGGAGGAGCTGGACGGGGAGGCGGTGGCGGCGTCGCTCGCGCCGGGTGGGCGGGTGGCGGCGTCGCATCCGGCGTACGAGGACCGGCCGACGCAGCGGGACATGGCGGTGGCCATCGCGGGGAGCTACAACGGGGGCGGGGTGCTGGTGGCGGAGGCGGGGACGGGGACGGGGAAGAGCATCGCGTACCTGATCCCCGCGATCCAGTGGGCGGTGCAGAACCGGGACCGGACGGTGGTCTCGACGAACACGATCAACCTCCAGGAGCAGCTGGTGACGAAGGACCTGCCGTTCCTGCGGCGGGCGCTGGACGTCGGGTTCCGGTGGACGCTGGTGAAGGGGCGTCGCAACTACATCTCGATCCGGCGGGCGAAGCTGGCCATGGACACGGCGCTGTCGCTGCTGCCGACGGGGGAGCAGCGGGAGCTGCAGGCGCTGGAGGAGTGGCTGGACAGCACGAAGGACGGGTCGCTGCAGGACCTGCCGTTCCAGCCGTCGCCGGAGGTGTGGGACGAGGTCGAGAGCGATGGCGACGTGTGCATGCGGGCCAAGTGCCCCCACTTCGAGCAGTGCTTCTACCAGAACGCCCGGCGGAGCGCGGCGGGGGCCGACATCCTGGTCGTCAATCACCACCTGCTGTTCAGCGACCTGGCGGTCCGCCGGGCGCAGGGCAACTACACGGCGCCGGCGGTGCTGCCGCCGTACCGCCGGGTGGTCCTGGACGAGGCCCACAACCTCGAGGACGCCGCCACGAGCCACCTGGGCGTGGCGGTCTCACGGCGTGGTCTCTTCCGGCTCCTGTCCCGGATCGACCGTCGGGGCCGGGGCGTGCTGAAGGGGCTGGAGACCGGGCTCCAAGGGTTGGACCGGGGTCGGCCGCGGTCGGACTGTCTCGCGCGGATCGAGAACGAGGTCCGGCCGGACGTGGCGAACGCGAAGCAGCGCTCGGCGGAGTTGTTCTCCCGGCTCGAGTCGGCGGTCGCCCGGCAGTCCGATGGCGTCCTGCGGCTGGCTGCCGGGTTCGAGAAGGACCAGGGCTGGGAAAGCATCGTCGCGCCGGCACTTGAGGATCTGCTGGTGGTGCTGGACCGTCTGGCCCGGGGGCTGGACGGGATCCGGGAAGCCGTGCTTACGGACCGGCAGGCCACGGAGAAGCTGGAGGAGCAGCTGGTGGAGGTGAACGCCCTGGCCGGACGGGTCCGGGCCCAGGCCGACGGGCTCCGGCAGGCGCTCGTCCCCGGCGAGGAGGAGGTGGGCATGGTCCGGTGGCTGGAGCGGTGGGGCGGGACCCGGACGCAGGAGCCGAACGTCGTGGCGTGTGCGGCCCCGATCGAGCTCGGCGACGTGCTCCGGGAAGCCCTCTGGGAGCCCGTGGACACCGCGGTCCTGACCTCCGCGACGCTCAGCACCCGGGACGGCTTCGAGTTCGTCACCGGCCGGCTGGGGCTGGATCGGGGCGTGCGGGTCACGGAGGCGAGCTATCCGAGCCCGTTCGATTTCACCGAGCAGACGCTGGTGGCGATCCCCACGGACGTGCCGCGGCCCGGCCGGGCCCACGACGCCGCCACGGCCACCGCCATCGCCGACCTGGCCGCGGCCAGCGGTGGCGGGATCTTCGGCCTGTTCACCAGCTACCGATCGCTCCGGGCCGTGGCGGAGGAGCTCCGGCGACGGGGCGTGGACGGCCGGTGGCCGGTCTTCGTCCAGGGGGAGGCACCCCGGGGCGAGATCGTGCGCCGGTTCACGGACAACGGGAACGGGATCCTGCTGGGCGTGGCGTCGTTCTGGGAGGGCGTGGATGTCCCGGGCGACCCGCTCCGGGGGCTGGTCATCGCGAAGCTGCCGTTCCGGGTCCCGAGCGAGCCGCTGACCGCCGCCCGGATGGAGGCGCTGGAGGAGGTCGGCGGGAACGGGTTCACCCGGTACATGCTGCCCCACGCCGCGCTCCGGCTGAAGCAGGGCTTCGGGCGCCTGATCCGGTCGACCACGGACCGGGGCGCGGTGGTGCTGATGGACACCCGGGTCCTGGAGAAGGGCTACGGCCGGTACTTCCTGGACTCGCTGCCGCCCGCGCCGGTCGAGACGGGAACGTGGTCGGAGTTGACGGACGTGCTCCGGAGGTTCTATTCCGAACATCGAGGAGCGAGCCGCGAGGACCGAACAGCGGGTCGCGGTGAGGGCGGCGACCGAGTCCGCGAGGCCGGGGACGGGGAAGCGGCCGGGGAGCCGGAGGAATCCGCGGATCGGGACTCGAGCACGATGTCGGGAACGGAGTCGAGGGAGGGAGTGGTGGATGAGGCGATGGCACTGAGAGACAGGAAGGAGCGGGGACGGTGAACCTGTCGGCGCCGTCGAAGATCGTCTGTGTGGGCCGGAACTACGCGAAGCACGCGGCGGAACTGGGCAACGTGGTTCCCGAGCGGCCGCTGATCTTCCTGAAGCCGCCGTCCGCCATCATCGAGGAGGGCCAGTCCATCATCCGGCCTGCAGACTCCGCCCAGGTCGAGCACGAGGGGGAGATCGGGGTGGTGATTGGCCGGCGGTGCCGGAGTGTGGCCGAGGCCGACGCGCTGGGCTACGTGGCCGGCTACTGCGCGGTGAACGACGTCACCGCCCGCGACCTCCAGCGGATCGACGACCAGTTCACGCGGTCCAAGGGCTTCGACACCTTCTGCCCCCTGGGGCCCATGGCGCCCGCCGCCGATCTCGACCCGGGCGACCTCGAGGTCACCTGCACCGTCGACGGCGAGCTCCGCCAACGCGGCCATACCCGCGACCTCGCCTTCTCGATCCCGTTTCTCATCAGCTACATCAGCGGCATCATGACCCTCCAGCCCGGCGATGTCATCGCCACGGGCTCGCCCGAGGGCGTGGGAGAGTTACTGGAGGGGTCGGAGGTGGAAGTCGAGGTCCGGTCCGGAGGCCGGGTGCTGTCGTCGGTGCGGAACCCGGTGGAGTAGGTGTCGAGCGTCAAGGATCAAGCATCCAGTGTCAGGTATCCAGCGTCAATCAGGGGGTCGAGGTTCGAGGATCGAGGTACGAGGGGTTGTCGTCTCGAATCGGTGCAGGGCCGTCCCAGAACCGGACACCGAGGTCCGGCCCGCAGCGCGACACCGTGGCCGCAACATGTTGTGACAGGACCAGATAGGAACGCCCCGCGGTCGCGGCACGACGCCTGAATGGCCGTTGGTCCTGTGCCGTCGGTCCAACGCTAACCCGACGGGAACAGCGGACAGAGCCCCCATGCGCGCTCTCCGAATCGCGATCCGCACGCTGATGCGGCGGCCCTCCTTTGCCGCGATCACGGTCCTGGCGCTCACCCTCGGCCTCGGCGGCACGGCGGCGATCTACACGCCGGTGGACGAGGTGGTACTGGACCCGCTCCCGTACCCGGAGCCGGAACGACTGGTGGCGGTGGACCACCCGGCGCCGACCTGGGGCGAGCGCCACTGGGGGCTCTCGGAAGCGGGCTGGTTCGCGTTCCTGGACAGCAACCGGACCCTGGACGGGCTGGCGGTCTACGAGCGCGGCGATGCGGTCCTGGGGGGCATGGGGCGAGGCCGAACGGGTGCGGCTGGCCGCGGTGAGCACCAACCTGTCGGACGTCCTGGGCATCGAGCCCGCCGTGGGGCGACTCCTGCGGCAGGAGGACCGGGGGTCGGGTGCGGCCGTGGCTGTGCTGAGCCACAGCTACTGGCAGCGCCGTTTCGGTGGAGACACCGGTGTGGTGGGCCGGCGCTGGAGCTGGAGGGCTATCCGCTGGACGTGGTGGGCATCGTCGAGCCGGGGGTGGCGCTGGAGGCGGCGGAGAGCGACCTGCGTCGGATCCTGGCGACGTTCGAGGAGACGCTGCCCGAGGCGTACTGGTCCGGCTTCATCGAGGGCGCGGGCCTCTGGGGTGCACCCCGGAACATGACCCTGGTGGTGCGGACCCACGGCGTGCCACCGACGTCGGTGGCGGGTTCGGTGTGGGGGTGGCCATGCCGGCGGCACGGAATGGCCGGGCCCCGGGTAAGAGGAGTGAGGGTGGTGGGTGCGAGCCGCTGGGGGCTGGCACGCCCGGCGCGCCATCCTCCCACGAGTTCGACCTGCCAGCCCCCCAGGCGGATACGTGCCCGCGGCCGGGACTTGCCGTGGGCGCGGGAGAAGGTACGATACCGCGGAGACCACGCTGCTACGGACCCGGGGTGGGGCGTACGTGGAGAGACGACCCCCCGGGCGCCGGGCGCCTGAGCCGCAGCCGAAGCCATACGAGCCGCCCATGCCCACGGTCCACGCCCGACACGATACCTTTCCCGCCTACCCGCTGGCGGATGTCCCGCAGGTCCGGCGAGAGCTCCGCGCCCAGGGCGTCGATGTGATCGACCTCGGGGCCGGCGACGCCGATCTGGCCCCACCCCTTGCCGCGGTAGAGGCGCTGCGCGAGGCCGTCGCGGACATCGGGATGAGCCGGTACGGCTTCCAGCTCGGCCATGTCCCGCTGCGCGAGACCGTCGCGGCGTGGATGGGAGAACGCTTCGGCGTGGCGCTGGACCCGATGAAGGAGGTGTTGCCGCTGATCGGGTCGAAGGAAGGCATCGCGCACCTGGCCTTCTGCTACGCGGGGCCGGGCGACGCCACGATCGTCCCCGACCCGGGCTACCAGCCCTACCGGGCGGGCACGCTCCTCGCCGGCGCCGAGCCGCACCTGGTCCCGCTGCGGGCGGAGCACGACTTCCTGGTCCCCCTCGACGAGGTGCCGGAGGACGTGGCGGATCGCACCCGCATCGTGTACCTGAACTACCCGAACAACCCGACCGCGGCGGTCGCCCCACGGGCGTACCTGGAGGGCGTGGTCCGGTGGTGCCGGGAGCGGGATGCGCTGCTCTGCTACGACAACGCGTACAGCGAGGTGGGCTTCGACGGCTACCGTCCGCCGAGCATCCTCGAGATCGACGGTGCCCGTGACGTGGCCATCGAGTTCCACTCGTTCTCGAAGACGTACAACATGACGGGGTGGCGCGTGGCCTGGGCGGCGGGCGGTGCCGAGGCCATCGGCGCGCTCCAGCGGGTGAAGACGTTCTTCGACACGGGTCACTTCATGGCGGTCCAGGCCGCGGCGACCGCCGCGCTGAAAACATACGACGACTGGGTCCCGGCCAACGTCGCGACGTTCCAGGCCCGCCGGGACGCCGCGGCCGAGGCGCTCCGGGAGGCCGGCTTCGACGTGCCGCTGCCGAAGGCGACCCTGTACCTGTGGATCCCGGTTCCCGGTGGGGAGACCTCGAACGGGTTCGCGCTGAGGGCGCTGCGGGAGGAGGGCGTCGTGGTGATGTCGGGCTCTGCGCTGGGCGCTGGAGGCGAGGGTTACTTCCGGATCGCGCTGACATCGGATCCGGACCGGCTCCGGGAGGGCGCTGCCCGGCTGGGACGTCTGCTCTGAGCCGCGGACGGGAACGGCGGCGGCAGGCCGGGTTATCAGCAACCACATGACCCAGCCTGGCCGTGCCCCGACGGGCGGACGCGCTTCGCCCCGCGAGCGCCGCCGCCGAGAGCGGCGAGTCCTGTTCATCGGGCTCGCTGTCTCGTTGGTGGTTCACGTGGTGGCGATCGGCGTGTTCGGGGCGTGGCTGCAGCCCGACCCCGATCCGCCGGCGAGGGATGCGCTGCCGCGGGTGTACGTTCCGCCCTCGGGGATGCGGGCCGTGGACATCGCGGTCACGGAGCCGGAGGCGGGGGAGCCGGAGCGCCCGGAGGAGCCCCGGGAGGCGACGACCGAGCCCGCCCCGGCCCCGGCTCCCGTGGCGGTGGCGCCGGCTCCGGAGGACGCGCCGGCCGACGACCGGACGGCGGCGGACCGGCTCGCGCCCCGCGTGGTGGACCCGCGGCTGTACGAGCCGCTGGCCGTGCTGCCCTGGGAGCCGACATTCGAGGAGGTCGAGGCCCGGATCTGGGCGGCGGTCGAGCTGCTGAGCGATTCGGCGCTGGCGGAGACCGAGGCCGCGCTGCGAGCCCGGGACTGGACCGTCCGGGACGCGAACGGCGACCGGTGGGGGATCAGCCCGGGCAAGCTGCATCTCGGCAAGATCACGGTGCCCCTGCCGATCGATTTCGAGAGCGTCGATCCGGAGCGGGAGGCCCGGGACGCCATGGTGTGGGAGACGTTCCGACAGCGGGAGCGGGCGTTGCTCCTGGAGAGCTTCCGGGAGCGGGTCCGGGCCATCCGGGAGCGGCGAGACCGGGAACGAGCCGAGGAGCGGGCGGAAAACGGCGGGGGCTGAGCCGGCGGACGGCGGCGGGGTCGTCTGTGTGGTGTGCCCCTTGCACGCCGTTGAGGGCGTCGAATCGATCGAGTGAACGAGGGGGACGGATATGATGTTGACGGAGCGGAGCAGGCAGACCATGTGGGCGGTGCTGGGTGCGGCGGCCGGCATCGTCGCCGGTATGTGGTTGTGGAAGCGGCAGCGGTGGGGAGGCGACACGGCTCTGGGCGGACGGTGGTCGGCCCCGACGAATGTCGCAGCGCGGGTGGCGACGGCACTCCTCGCCGACCCCGCACTCTCGCGGCGGTCGATCGAGGTCGAGACGCTGTCCGACGGCGTGGTCGAGTTGTCCGGCCGGGTCGCGAGCCGGGACGAGGCCGGCCGGGCCGTCCGGGTGGCCGAGAACACCGCGGGCGTGTTCACGGTGGTGAATCGTCTCGTGGCCGACGACGAGGAGGACCGGCTCGAGGAGACGCGCAGTCGGCGGGACGAAGGCGAGGCGGAGTCCGGGGGACGGCACACGGGGATGGGTGTCGGGATGGAGAGCCGGCGGCAGTCGCCGGACACGGACCCGGATCGCCCGAGTGACAAGCAGGACATCCTCGACCGGGAGCTGGACGTGGGCACCGTGCAGGACGCGCCGGAGGCCGGCCCGGCCCCCGTGTCCGGGGCCGAAGCGGTGGAGAGCGATCCGGTGAAGCCCGGGGACGAGGACGCGATCCGGGAGGCCGGACTGGACCCATCGCCTCGACCTACGTCGACCCCGAAGGAGTCCGTCGAGTCGGAGGAAGAACCGGCCGCAGGCGACGTAGCCGTCGAGGAGGAGGACCGGAGCTAGATCCGGACCGGGTGCTTGAGGTGGCGGCCCGGCCAGTGGCGGTCGGGCCGCGTTTCGTATACAGTATGCCGATTATGACCCAGACGCTATCAAAGACGTACGATCCTGCGACCATCGAGGCCTCCCTCTACGCCGAGTGGCAGGAGAAGGGGTACTTCAGCGCGTCCGCGGACGTGGTCCTCGAAGGGGATCGCGACCCCTACGTGATCGTGATTCCGCCGCCGAACGTGACCGCGGCGCTGCACATGGGGCACGGGCTGAACAACACGCTCCAGGACCTGCTCATCCGGTGGCGTCGGATGAAGGGGCGGGAAGCGCTGTGGGTGCCGGGCACGGACCACGCCGGGATCGCGACCCAGAACGTGGTCGAGCGCCATCTGGCGGAAGAGGGGAAGACCCGCCAGGACCTCGGTCGGGAGGCGTTCGAGCGCCGGGTCTGGGACTGGGTCCGCGTCACCCGACCGCGCATCATCGAGCAGCTCCAGGCCACCGGCTGCTCGTTCGACCTGAGCCGCGAGCACTTCACCCTGGACCCGGACCTCTCCCGGGCGGTGCGGGAGGTCTTCGTCCGACTGTACGAGAAGGGGCTGGTCTACCGGGGCCACTACACCATCAACTGGTGCCCCCGCTGCCTTACGGCGCTG
>CAYMLW010000193.1:0-8070 GCA_964391035.1 uncultured Gemmatimonadaceae bacterium | reverse complement strand
GAGTCGAGAGCGCATGCGTACGGAGGCCGGATGAGGATGAAGCGATCGGTGGTCATGCCGGTGCTGGTGGCCGTGGTCGGGCTGGCCAGCGGCGGCTGGCTGCTCCAGCAGGGCGTGAGTCCCCAGAGCAACGTCTACTATCAGGCGCGGCTCCTGGAAGAGGTGGTGGACTACGTGTCGGAGCGGTTCGTCGAGGAGACGGACCGGGGCCAGCTCTACCAGATGGCGATCGACGGGATGCTGGACGAGCTCGGGGATCCCCACTCCGTATTCATGACGCCGGAGGACTGGGCCGGGCTGCGCATGCAGACGCGCGGCGAATACGGCGGCCTGGGCATCGAGATCGATATCCGGGACGGCTGGCTGACGGTGATCTCGCCGCTCCCGAACTCCCCCGCCGAGCGGGTGGGGCTGCAGGCCGGCGACCGGATCATCCGGGTCGAGGGCGAGTCGACCCGGGACTGGACGACGGACAAGGCGGTCTCCGAGCTGCGGGGTCCGAAGGGCTCGACGGTGAACATCTCGGTGGCCCGTCGCGGCATCGATGACCCGATCCCGTTCGAGATCACCCGGGCCGACATCGAGCTCACGGCGGTCCCGGCGTCGTATATGCTGACCGACGATGTGGGCTACGTGGAACTCACGGTGTTCAGCGAGTCGGCCACGGACAGCCTGCGCCACGCCATTGACCGGCTGAGGGAGCAGGGCGCGACATCGCTGGTGCTGGACATGCGCCGGAACACCGGTGGGCTTCTGGACCAGGGGATGAGCGTGGCGGACCTGTTCCTGGACCGTCGCCAGCTGGTGCTGGAGACCCGGGGCCGGACGCCCGACCAGAGCCAGGTCTTCCGGGCGTCCCGGGAGGACCAGTACGAGGGGTTGGCGGTGGCGGTGCTGATCGGTCGGCAGAGCGCATCGGCCACCGAGATCGTCGCCGGCTCCCTCCAGGATCACGACCGTGCTGTGCTGATCGGGGAGACCAGCTTCGGCAAGGGCTCGGTCCAGTCGCTGTACGAGCTGCCGGGTCAGAACATCCTGAAGCTGACCACGGCGCGGTGGTACACGCCGTCGGGTCGCAGCATCCAGAAGCCGTATGGAATCGGCAGCTCGGCGATGGCGGTGCGGGACGCGGAGGGCCGGGTCGAGATCGTGCCCGACGACGCCCGTGACCTCGAGGAGAAGTCGGAGGACGACGTGCCCGTCTACCGGACCGACTCGGGCCGTGAGGTCCTGGGCGGCGGCGGGATCACGCCGGACCTGGTGGTGCGGGACACGCTGAGCAGCGCGGACCAGGCGCTGGTCCAGGCCATTCGCGACGCCTGGCCCCGGTTCCAGAACCTGCTGTACCGGTTCGCAGTCGACTACGCCCACGACCACCCGGAGCTGCGCCGCGGGTTCCCGATCACCGACGCCATGCTCGACCGCTTCTACGGCCTGCTGGTCGAGGAAGGTATGGAGATCGACCGCGAGGCCTACGACGCGGCCGCCTCCAGCGTTGTCGGGCGCCGGCTGGCCAACGAGATCAGCGTGGTGCTCTTCTCCCGGTCCGAGGGGATGAGGCGACTGCTCGAGAAGGACCCGCAGGTGGCCACGGCGGTGGAGCTGCTGGAGATGGCCGGCTCCACCGAGGAGCTCTTTGCGCTCCTCTCCGACTACGCGGACCGGAAAGGATTCGTGCTGGGCGCCGAGGCGCAGGCCCAGGCACTCGGAAATGCGGCCGGGCACCCGTTCTAGCATGACCTGGTAGTGTGACGATCTGGATCCTCCTGGCGTTGGTCGCGTCGGGACTCCTGGTCGGGTTCATGGCCGGCCTGGTGGGAATCGGAGGAGGGGTGCTGTTCGTGCCCCTCCTCTACTTCTTCTACGGGCACCCGGCGTGGAGCGGCGTGGCCCTAGCCCCCGAGATCCAGGCCGTCGTGGCCCACGCCACGAGCCTGTTCGTCATCGCGCCCACATCGGCCATGGGCGCCTGGACCTACCACCGGGCGGGCGCGGTTTCCTGGCGCTCGGCGATGCCCATCGCGGGCTTTTCCATTCTCGCGGCCCTCGCCGGGAGCCAGCTCGCGCCGCTGATCCCCGCCGAGGTCCTCAAGCTCGGGTTCGGGCTCCTGCTCCTGGTCTCGGGCGCACGCATGCTGCGGTCCCGGTCGGGGGAGACCCGGTCGAGGCCCCGCCCACACGTGGCCGTCGGCGCGCTGTCGGGGCTGGTGGTCGGGCTCATGTCGGCGCTTCTGGGCGTCGGCGGCGGGATCGTTGCGATCCCCATCCTCCTGTACGTGGTGGGGCTGTCGTTGGACAAGGTCGCGGCCACGTCGCTGGCGATCATCGTGTTCACTGCCCTGGCCGCCGTCGTGGGGTACGGCGTGGCGGGCTGGGGCCGGCCGGGGCTGCCGGACGGGAGCCTGGGCTTCGTCCACGTCCTGGCCGGGATCCCGCTCCTGGTGGGAGCGCTCATGGCCGTGTCGGTGGGGGCCAGCGTCAATCAGCAGATCAGCAACCGGAGGCTGCGACTCCTCTTCGGCGGCCTGTTCGTGCTCCTCGGGCTGCGGCTCGCGATCCAGCACGCGACGGCGCTGCCAGGGATCGGCTGACCGTGGAACAGGAGCGCCCGTTCTCGCCACCGCTGGTGCTGCTGGTGGCCGTCCTGGCCATGGCCTGGGGTGGCCCGCTGGTTCGCTATGCCACCGCGCCGGCGCTGGCCGTGGCCGGGTGGCGAGTGGCGCTGTCGGTGGCCTTCATCGTCGGCGTGGTGGCCGTCCGGGACCGGGGTCGAGCGATCCGGGCCTTGTCAAGCCGCGACTGGCTGGCCGCGCTCGCGGCCGGGGCGTTCCTGGCCGGGCACTTCTGGTCGTGGATCGCGTCTTTGTACTTCACGACGGTGGCGAGCTCGGTGGTGCTGGTGAACACGCAGCCTGTGTTCGTCGCGTTGCTGTCGATCGCCGTGCTCGGGGAGCGGCCCACTCCCCGGCAGTGGGCGGGCATCGGGGTGGCGGTGGTGGGCGCGGCGGTCATCGGCTGGGGCGACTTCGCCGGCGGTCGGGACCCGCTGCTCGGCGACCTCCTGGCCGTGGCGGGGGCCGTTTTCGTCTCCCTCTACTACGTGCTCGGGCGACGGCTCCGTCAGCGGCTGGACCTGTGGAGCTACGTGGCGGTGGTGTACGGGACGGCCGCGGTGATCCTGCTGGGCGCGGCCGCCGCGCACCCGGCCGTCGACGTGGTAGGGTACCCGCCCACGGACTGGCTGGTCTTTCTCGCGCTGGCGGCCGGGCCCATGATGATCGGGCACACCGGCGTGAACTACGCCCTCCGCTGGGTCCGGGCCTACATCGCGAACCTCGCGCTGCTCGGCGAGCCGATCGGCGCCACTCTCCTGGCCTGGTGGCTGCCGGGGATCCAGGAACGGCCTTCGGCCCAGCTCCTGGTGGGCGGCGCCCTCGTCCTGTCGGGGATCGGGCTGGGCGTAATGCGTCGCAGATCGTCCGGTGGCTGACCGGTCGGGCCATGGCACGGACGGCCCGCTACGTACACACTACAAGGGAGTGACGCGGTGAGTTCGAACGGGGACGTGCGGATCGAGGTCACCCGGAGCGGTCGGGTCGAGTCGGTCCATGCGGTCGACGTGGTCGTGGTCGAGGAGGGGAAGCGGGTCCTCGAGGCCGGCCGGGACGCGGCGGTGTTCGCCCGGTCGGCGGTCAAGCCGCTCCAGGCGCTGCCGCTGGTCCTGGACGGCGCGGCGGAGCGGTACGGCCTCACCGACGAGCAGCTCGCGCTGGCGTGCGCCTCCCACAACGGGGAGGCCCGGCACGTGGCGGTGGCCCGATCGATGCTCGAGCGGGTCGGGCTCGACGACGAGGCCCTGGCCTGCGGGCCCCACGAGCCGCTCGGCGACGACGCCGCGGCGGCCCTCCGGGCCGAGGGCCGGACACCGGGCCGGATCCACAACAACTGCTCCGGCAAGCACGCGGGGATGCTGATCCTGGCCCGGTCTCACGGCTGGCCGGTGGAGGGCTACCACGAGCCGGAGCACCCGGTCCAGATCCGGATGATGGACGAGGTGGCCCGCCGGACCGGACTCGACAGGGACCGGATCGGCACCGGCGTGGACGGGTGCGGTGTGGTCACCTTCGCGCTCCCGCTGGACGCCATGGCCGCGGCGTTTGCCGGGCTGGCGACGGCCGCGGCCCGGGGCGAGCCGACGGGGCGGCCACTGCTGGCCATGGCCCGGCACCCGTTCATGGCGGGCGGATCGGGCCGGCTGTGCAGCGTGCTCATCGAGGCAACCGAAGGGAGAGTCGTGGCGAAGGTCGGAGCAGAAGGCGTGTACACCGCCGCAGTCCCGGACCGGGACCTGGGTCTGGCGCTCAAGGTCCGTGACGGGGCCCGGCGGGCGTCCGAGGTCGCGCTCCTCGGCATCCTCGAGACGCTGGGCGTGCTGGCGTCGGCGGAGCTGGAGGCCCTGGAGCGCTGGGCGCGACCGACCGTCACGAATACCCGGGGCGAGACGGTGGGCTCGATCCGGCCTTGCGTGGAGGTGGCCCTTGCCGGGTGACGGCGGATCGGACCCGCGGGACGGGCGTGGGCCGCTGGATGGCCGGACCCGGGTCCTGGTCCGGCTGTCGGCGGCGCTGAACGCGTCGGACGCGGAACGGACCGCCGCCATGGACGAGGCCGTCGAGGCTGCCCCGGCGGAGGCGGAGGAAGTCCTGCTCCAGAGCTATCTCTTCCTGGGCTACCCGGCGGCACTGAACGCCCTCGGGCTCTGGCGTCGTCGGACGGGCCGACCACCGCCCGAGCCCACCGGCGGCTCGGAGGCGAAGTGGACGGAGCGCGGCGTGGCGGTGTGTCGCCGGGTGTACGGCAATCAGTACCCCGTGCTGCGGGAGGTGATGGGCGGGATCCACCCCGACCTGGACCATTGGGCGGTGGTCGAGGGGTACGGAAAGGTGCTGGGCCGCCCCGAGCTCGACCTGCGGACCCGGGAGTTGTGCATCGCGGCGCTGCTGGCCGGGATGGATGCGAGCCGGCAGCTCCACGCGCACCTCCGGGGCTGCCTGAACGTAGGGGCCACGCCGGCGCAGGTGGCCGCCGTGCTGGAGGCCGTGGCGTCGCTGGTAGGCACGGAGCGGCTGCAGGCGGCCGAGGCGGTGTGGGCCCGGGTGCGGACCCGGTGGCTGTCGAAGCAGGGAGGTGAGGACCATGTTCGTCGATGAGGCCACGATCAATGTGTACGCCGGCGCCGGCGGAGCGGGCGCCGAAGCGTTCCGACGGGAGAAGTACGTCTCGCGTGGCGGTCCGTCCGGCGGCGATGGGGGGAAGGGTGGAGACGTCGTCCTGGTGGCCGACGACCAGCTGAGCACGCTGCTCGACTACCGTTACCAGGAGCACTACCGGGCCGAGCGTGGCCAGCACGGGGAAGGGAAGAACCGGACCGGCCGGAGCGGAGAGGACCTCGTGCTGAGGGTGCCGCCCGGGACCTTCGTTCGCGTTGCCGACACGGACGAGGTCCTCGGCGAGCTGCTGGACGACGGCGACCGGCTGGTGGTGGCCCGTGGCGGGCGCGGGGGTCGCGGGAATGCGGCGTTCAAGTCGCCGACGAACCGGGCGCCCCGGGAATGGGAGTCCGGCGAGCCCGGCGAGGAGCGTCGGATCACACTCGAGCTGAAGCTGATCGCGGATGTCGGCCTGGTCGGGTTCCCCAATGCCGGCAAGTCGACGCTGCTCTCCGCCGTGTCGGCCGCGCGCCCGAAGGTCGCCGACTACCCGTTCACCACGCTTCAGCCGAACCTCGGCGTGGTGGAGCTGTCCGGAAGCCGGACCTTCGTACTCGCGGACATCCCGGGCATCATCGAGGGGGCCCACGAGGGCAAGGGGCTCGGTCTCCAGTTTCTCCGCCACATCGAGCGGACGCGCCTCCTGGCCTTCATGATCCCCGCGACCTCGGACGACCCCACGGCAGAGCTGGCCACGCTGCAACGCGAGCTCGCCGAGTACTCCGACGAGCTGGCCCGGAAGCCGTTCAGCGTGGTGATCAGCAAGGCGGACATCCGGGACGAGGACGGGCCCGGGGTGGACGCCCCGGAGGCCTGGGACACCTTCGTGCTGTCCGCCGTGACCGGCGAGGGCGTCGATGCGTGGAAGGAGTCGGTCTGGCGTCGCCTCCAGGAGGAGGTGGCACCCGGAGAGGACGAGGAGCCGTGGCGCCCGTGACCCCGGTCCGTCCGCCGCCCGGGATCCTGACCCCGCTGATCGGCGCTGCGGCGCTGCCCGGCGTGGCGAGCGGTCGTCTGCGACGGGCCCTGGAGGAGCCGGATCCGCGGGCGGCCCTCGAGGCCCTCGCCCGGAGCACGGCTCGTGACCTGGGCGAGACGGACCTGGTCCGGGCCCGGGGCTGGGCCCGGCGGGCGCTCCAGACGATCCGGCAGGCGCCGATCCACGTCCTGCTCCCCGGCGACCCGGCGTATCCCGACCGGCTGATGACGGTCTCGCCGCCGCCGTGCCCACTTTTCGCCCGGGGTCGGCTCGAGCTGCTCGAGACCCCGATCGTGGCGGTGGTGGGGACGCGCCGGAGCAGCAGATACGGCCGCAATGTGGCCCGGCGCATCGCCGGTGGGCTGGCCGCGGCGGACGTGACCGTGATCAGCGGGCTGGCCGATGGCATCGACGGTATCGCGCACCGGGCCGCGGGCCTTTCCCGGACCATTGGCGTGCTGGGCTGCGGCATCGACGTCGCCTATCCGGCCGGCCACCGTGCGCTTCAGTCCGCGATCGGCCGGGAGGGACTGCTCCTCACCGAGCAGCTCCCTGGCACCGCGCCGTTCGGACCCAATTTCCCGCGCCGGAACCGGATCATCGCGGGCCTCTCCCTCGGTGTGGTGGTGGTGGAGGCGCCCGAGAAGAGCGGGGCCCTCAGCACCGCGGCCATCGCCCGGGAGCACGGCGCCGACGTGTTTGCGGTGCCGGGCCCGATCACGGAGGACCGGAGCGTCGGCGCCAACGGGCTGATCCGGGACGGCGCGGTCCTGGTGACGGGGGCCCGGGAGGTGCTCCAGAAACTCGAGCTGCCCCTGCCTCCCGAGGACGTGGAGGAGGAGGTGCCACCCGTGGAGCTCGAGGGCCAGGGCCTCGCCCTCTGGCGGGCCCTCGACGCCGAGCCCCGTCATATCGACGAGATCTCCGCCACCGTGGGCCTCGACTCCCACCGCAGCCTCGCCTCGCTCCTCTCCCTCGAGGTCCAGGGCCATGCCCGTCAGCTGCCCGGCCTCCGATTCGTCCGGGCGTGATGAGGGAGTCCAGAGTCGAGGAACAGGAATCAGGATCAGCCGGCCTCGTCACGGGGCAGCTCCGGACCGTCGGCCGCCGGAGACTCGACACTGGACGCCGGTCGCTGGAAGCCGGTCGCCGGTCGCCGGTCGCCGGCCGCTGCACGCCGGACGCCGGACGCCGGTCCTCGGGTCCTGAACCTCGAGGCCTCGACGCTTGAACCACCTCTACGTCCACGCCCCGTTCTGCGCCCGACGCTGCAGCTACTGTGACTTCGCCGTCACGGTGGCCGCGGACCCGCCGGTGGAGGCGTGGGCCGACGCCATCGGTCGTGAGCTGGCCGGGGTCGCCATAGAGCGGGGCTGGGACGACCCGCTCCGTCTGGACACGCTCTACCTCGGCGGCGGGACGCCGTCGCTGCTGGGGGTGGGCGCCGTCGACCGGCTGCGGCGGGCGCTGGCGCCCAGGGCGGATCTCGATTCCGTGGCCGAGTTCACGGCGGAGGCCAACCCCGAGAGCTTCACGCCCGCGCTGGCGGACGACTGGCGGCGGGCGGGGGTGAACCGGATCAGCTTCGGCGCCCAGACGTTCCACGCGCCCACGCTCCAATGGATGGGGCGGCTGCACGGGCCGGACGGTCCCGACAGAGCCGTCGCCACGGCCCGGGCCGCGGGGTTCGACAACCTGGGCCTCGACCTGATCTTCGGGCTGCCGACGCGACTCGAACGGGACCTGGACGCGGACCTGGGCCGGGTCCTGGCGCTCGAGCCGGAGCACGTATCGGTGTACGGCCTCTCGGTGGAGCCCGAC
>CAYMLW010000192.1:0-8104 GCA_964391035.1 uncultured Gemmatimonadaceae bacterium | reverse complement strand
AACCCGCTCTCAGCCTGGTGTCCTCGTGCTGATGTCAACGAAACTCCATACTACCCGCAGATTGGCGTGTCAAATACTCGGCGACTGGAACCGGCTGCTTATGGGATTACTGCAACGAATATTCAGGGGCCGACAGCCCGAGGCGACAGTCGTCTCGTACCCGAAGTGTGGACGAACGTGGCTCAGGGTCATGCTGGACGATCTGGGTTGCCCGCTGGAGTATACTCACGATGGGGCGAGTCATTCTGAAAAGTCGTCCTACAACGCCCTGCCGTTCTCGCCGGGTACGTTTGCGGGCCGCAAGGTGATCCTTTTGATCCGCGACCCGCGTGACACTGCTGTCTCGGGCTTCTTCCAATACACCCGTCGGTTGGGATTCGAGTACGGCGGTGGGCTCGCGGATTTCATTCGTGACGATGAACATGGATTACCGAAGATCGTGCACTTCTACAACTCGCGTCTCCGGTTGAAGGACTACGCTCTCGCCTTCCATCTCGTTCGGTACGAGAGCATGATGGCCGACACGATTGGAGAACTGGGGCGCATGGCGGCATTCCTGGGCAAGGATTGGTCCCCGACGCGCATGACCGACGTCGTCGACAAGTATCAGTTCTCCAACATGCAGGCGATGGAACGAGAAGGGGAGTTGGCCAGAGCGTATGGCGGCAAGCTGACGCCACGGAACCCCGAAGATCCGGACACCTACAAGACACGTCGTGGGAAGGTCGGCGGATATCGCGACTACTTCACCGCCTCTGATCTAGAGTACGCCCGGCGGATACTCCAGCGGCTGCATGGGCAAGTGGCCTATGACTAACGCGGCTATGCGACGCCCCGGCGACTTTGTGTCTTATAGGGTACAATGGTCACGCGCAACGGAATACACACGACCAAGAGTGGGCTCCATGAGTCCATGGGCCGGGTCATTCATCACCCGACACCACTCACAATTCCAAGTGCGCCATACCGTACCAACTTCAACGTGCGAGTAGCGTTCGCCACGACGGAGTACGGTGCATACGGGCAAGAGCGTGGCGGGCTAGGGTACTATCTGGAACGAGCCGTTCCCCTGCTGGCCGCCGATGGTCATGACTGTGAGGTGTTCTTGGCCTCAGGTGCGGCTGGAGAGACACCTGGGGTGGTTTGGGACCATGAGGGCTTCCGAATCCAACGCCTCGGTGACGAGCCGACACCGTTCGATCGGATTCGCCTGCCGCGCCAGGTTCGTCATCACTTGCGTTCGGCGTGGATCATCGCGGGCGCTCTGGCGGACGCTCACGCACGGACTCCATTCGAGGTTCTGCAGGTCCCTAACTACGGCATTTCCGGTCTATTCGTCGACATTCCGGTGCCAGCGGTCATGCGTTTCAGCTCACATGCTCCAACTTGGCACTCGGCAGCGGGAGTGCCGCGCCGTCGAAGAGTCATCTTCGGCGAGATGCTACAACACTTGGCGATCCGGCGAGCCGAGCTACATTATGCACCCAGCCACTTCGTTGCTGATCTCATTCAGCGGGAAACTGGTCATGGGGTCGATGTGATTCCGCCGCCCGCACCGCCAAGGCCGGATCGCTCGGGTTGGGATCGGCAATGGGTCATGCAAGTAGCAAGCGAACGACCCTATGTCGTTCATGCCGGGCAGCTCGGCAGGGCGAAGGGCACGGATCTCGTGGCCGCGGCCGCAATGGAATTCATGGAGCACTGTGAGGGCCTTCATATTCACTTCTGTGGTCGTGACGCGGGAGCCGCGAACTCGATTGAGCTGCTGCAACGAGAGTATCCGGATCGGCTGCACTACCACGGGCAAATCTCTCCAAACAGACTCCACCCATTGATGGATGGCTCGGTGGCCATCATTGCCCCACCTCGCGCCGACAACCTGCCGAATGTCGTGATCGAGGCCATGATGTTCGGAACGCCCGTTATAGGTGTACGCGGGGCTAGCATCGATGAACTTGTGGTGGACGGCGAGTCAGGCTTTCTGGTCCCGTCTGAGGACTCCTGCGCCCTCGCCGATGCTGTCGTTCGCCTTGTACAATTGGAGCAATCTCATCGGCAGGCATTGGGAATAAACGCCCGGGATACCATCGAGGCGCTGCTAAATGCGAATGATACTATCGCGGCCCTCGCGGCTTTGTACCAAGAAGCGGCCGAGGCCCGGATCGGGACACGAGCGCCCCGGCGCCTTACGGCCGCGAGCATTCTTCTGCGCCTCACCGCCGCCGATCTTCGTATCCGATTGCGCCACGCCATAAGTACGTCAGGGAGGCGAGTCCGCGAGTGGTCTCACACCAGTGGCGTGCCTGGTGGCAGGTAGAGGGCTAGGTCCGAAAGTGCCCCATAGCAATGGGTTCGAATCGCCCCGGGTCTCGGTGGTCCTGCCCACGTACCGACGTCAGCACGTTCTCGCTCGCGCCATAGACAGCATCTTGCGACAGACCATGTCGCAGTGGGAGGTGCTGGTCGTGGATGATGAGCCCAACACCGAAACCAATCGGATCGTTGAATCGTACTCGGACCCGCGGATCCGGTACCTCGCGCACCAGCGCAACCGCGGTTTGAGCGCAGCTAGGAATACCGGCATCCGCAACGCACGGAGTGAATATATCGCCTTCCTAGATGACGACGATATGTTCTTCCCGCGCAAACTGGAGGTTCAGTGCGACGTGCTCGACCGGCGTCCTGATGAGGTGGGGGTTGTTTCTTGTTTCGAGGAGATTCGACGTCGCAACGGCACGACTACACTGCGTGCCGTGCATCTCGATGGAGACGTCCGCTCCCTTCTCCTTAAGAATGACCTAGTGAGAATGCAGCTGCTGATGGTCAGACGGACCTGTTTCGAACGGGTGGGTCTGTTCGACGAGCGACTGCCCCACCACGAAGACTACGACATGACGTTGCGTCTCTCCTGTTGCTGCCGGTTTGAAACCATTCCTGAACCGCTGGTTGGAATCAATGCCACTCCAGATTCTCTCAGCACAGACGTAGAGAACCGGATACGCGCGCTGGAGACAATAATGGCGACGCACCCGGAGTTTGAAGAACGGAGGCGAGTACGAGCCCGCTGGGAACGTCGTCTCGCACGGCACCACGCGGAACAGGGACGCCGGGGTGCTTGGCGCCGCCATATGGCCCGCTCCATTCTCACATTCCCATTGGGTTTTAGGAGCTGGGTGACTCTGGTGGCGGGCCTGGCGTTCGGTCCGCAGGGGCACATCCACCTGAGCCGCTTGCGCGGCAAACTAGCGCGGACGATTCGGGGGATCATGAGCCCGAGGGCATGGTTTCACTGATCAAACGGACCGTGCTGGCTCATCTGCCCGACCGAATGCGTCACTGGGTGATTCGGCGCGCCGCGGGTCGCGGCTCTGCGGAATGTTGGCATCTGGATCACGCTTCGCTCCTCTACGTCCAAGTCCCGAAAGTGGCGACGCGTAGCATCCAGGCCGCTTTGGGGGCCTGGGCCTTTCCTGGGTTGGCCGTGGGCTGGAAAGCGGGCAGACGCGGCGACACGGCCTTCGGCTGCATGCTTGACCCACGGGGAATCAGCCGTCTCAAGAGCGTCGACTTCAGTTTCGCATTCGTTCGGGATCCGCTATCGCGTCTGGTATCCTGTTATCGTGACAAGGTAGCTCTCTCATCCGATGGGAAAGCGCCGCGTCTGGCGAGGACGGTCTATCCGGCGTACGGGATTCAACCGGGTATGCCCTTTCCGGATTTCGTCGATATCGTGGCACGGGTTCCCGATTGCATGGCGGAGCGGCACTTCCGTTCCCAGCACACGTTCTTGTTCCATGAGGGCAAGTGCGTGGTGGATTTCGTTGCGCGCATGGAGGCGCTAGATTCCGGATGGCAGGAACTCCAAGATCGTTTCGGATTTCCCGACCTGCCGCACCTCAATCAGGCGGAACGTCGTCCGGCACGGTCCTCGTATTACACCCCTGAGGTCGCGGACTCGTATTACACCCCTGAGGTCGCGGAGAGAGCCGCGGAGCGCTATGCCGAGGACATCGACCTTCTGGGCTACGAGGAATCCATCGGTCAACGCTTGTCACAAGTGAAGGGGTAGGTTGCCGTGCCGGTTGCGGGCCAACGGGTCATCTTCGTTTTGGGCATTCGTGCGCGATCGGGGACCAACTACCTCGGGACGTTGATATCGAGGCACCCGGATTGCGCGCCTGCTCAAGGTCTTTGGGAAGACGGTCTGATTCGCGAACTGGAGAGATTGGAACGATACATAGATGCAGCCTCCCGCCACTGGGGTAAACGGCACCGTAAGCAGCGAGCGGCCGACCTGCGCCGAGGGCTTGGGCGGGGGATTCAAGGGATGCTAACGGAACGAGAAACAGCCCCGTTCGTTTGGGTCAAGACTCCGAGCGTGGGGGGGCTCCATTTGGCCCGCTCCTTCTTTCCAGACGCTGCCGTTCTTCTGCTGGTCCGCGACGGACGGGCAGTGGCCGAATCGGCCCGGCGAACATTCGGCAGGGGTGCGACACTGGAAACGGAGGCGAAGGCCTGGGCGGAGGGTGCTCGGTCGATCCTTGATTTCTTGGCCGTCGACACCGGGCCTCATGCTCTCGTACGGTACGAGGACTTGGTCTCTGCACCTGAGGTGGAATTGCGCCGAGTATTCGTGGACCTGGGCCTGGATCCCACACGCTACGATTTCTCAGGACTCGGGTTAGTCCCCGTTAAGGGGTCGTCCACGTACTTTGGTGCTGCTTCCCGCCCCCATTGGATCGGTATTCCGAAGGACAAGACATTCCAACCCCTCGCCCGCACCGCGTCATGGGCGGAGGGCCGTCACCGGCGGTTCGATGCGGTTGCCGGGGGTGAATTGGAGGAACTCGGATACGAGCGTCAGGGATTCCGGCGCACACCCACTACTGTAATGGCGGACGGCTTGATCACGGCCCTCGGCCGATTAGTCAGGTGGGCGTGCGCGTTGAAGATTCGTGCGCGGCGCTTGAGCAAGGAAGTCCGGCGGAACTACACCTGAAGGAATGCGCGGGTGAAATGGGAAATGCCTTCAGCGTGGATCGAGAGCTGCAAGCGTCCGTGGTGATCCCCGCGTGGAACGCGGCGGACACGTTGTCGATCCAGTTGGATGCCCTGGCAAATCAAGTGAATACCCCCACCTTCGAAGTGATAGTCGCAGACAACGGATCAACAGACGAAACCGGCGCCGTAGCAATGTCGTTCAGCGACCGATTGGACCTGCGCGTAGTGGATGCTTCCGCACGTCGGGGTCCGTCCTTCGCCCGGAACGCCGGCGCCGCTGCCGCTCGTGCCGACAACATCCTATTCTGTGACGCGGACGATCAGGTCCATCGCGGTTGGGTTGCCGCCATGACCCAAGCACTGCGGGAAAACGACCTCGTCACGGGGCCGGTGCTTTACGTCAACGAACTCTCCGCCGGCGGAACCCCGCCAGGCATGCCCACCAGAATACCCGAAAGCCCGCGGCTGTTTCTTGAGCAGGTTCCGTTTGCCCCGTCCAGCAATCTTGGCCTGGGCGCAGCCCTGTTGAGGGAGATGGGCGGGTTTGATTGCGCTCTGAATGCGGCGGAGGATGCGGACTTGACTATCCGGGCTCAACTCAAGGGACATCGGTTGTCCTGGGCCCAAGGGGCAGTCGTATTCCATTTGCGCCGGCACTCCCTCGGCGCGGCGGCCCGCCAGTTCTTTCGCTACGGCTACTACAATGCGCGGGTTTATAGGAAACTACGGGGAACCGGGCTTTCGCCGCGTCCGGTATTGCGGACAATCCGGTCCTATCTTGTTCTCGTCGCGACGGTGCACAGGCTTCTTACTCGCCGCCGCTGGTCCTGGATCATCAACGTTTCACAGAGGGCCGGGATGATTGCCGGCTCCGTTCGCTTCCGAGTCATCTGTCTCTGATGCGCATACTTGCAGTGAGTCACACGCCGATCTGGCCGACGCGGTCCGGAGCTGCGATAAGGCGGCTCATGATCCTCCGCGGCCTAGCGCACCACGGCGCTGTCGACCTGCTGTACGTTGGCGATATTAAGAGCGGTATGGCAAGTTCGCCCGAAGACGTCCCGATCGGTGAGGTCCACACATTGCCGGTCCGCCGGCGGCGTCCCGGCCTGCTTCGTCGAGCTACATGGTTGATCCATCCGCGGCAACCATATGAGATGATCGAATGGGCGGGGACTGCATCAACGTCCTCCCTGGAACATCCATATGACCTCGGTTGGTTCTTTCGGCCGCTCGCACGAACACTAGCCGGCGAGTTGCCTGTCGCCGGCGTTGTCGTGGATCTGGACGACCTCGAGAGCGAGAAGCTGCGTCAGAAGCGAGCGGTAAGGAGTGGCCAGTTGTCACGTCAACTGGTGGAGTGGCGCAACGGACAAGCATGGGAACGCTACCAACGGCGCCTTTCCAGAATGGTGGATGCTCTTACGGTATCCAAGTTCATGGATCGTTCTAGGTTGGGAGTGAGCAACTGCTTTGTTGTGCCGAATGGCTTCCCCGAGGTCCAGACGGTCAGCCGGGGCGGCAGCGCGAACCCGGTATTTCTAATGGTTGGTTTGTTCACCTATGAGCCAAATGCGCACGCGGCAGAGTATTTCGTGGATTCAGTGTTCCCGTCGATCAGAACCAAGATCCCCCGAGCAGAAGTTCGACTAGTGGGGAAGCCGACCGAAAGAGTCCAACGGCTCGTCCGGCCAGGTGTGACGATCGTGGGTGAAGTTGAGGACTTGTCTGGGGAGTATGAACGAGCAGCCGCAGCCGTGGTCCCAATACGCATTCAGAGTGGGACCCGAGTCAAGATCATTGAGGCTTTCGCCAGGGGAGTTCCCGTGGTCTCCACTCCTGCGGGTTGCGCTGGTCTTGAAGTCCGAAACCGGGTTCACCTGCTAGTTGCAGACGAGGCCTCTGTCTTCGCGGATCGTTGCGTGGAACTCGTGGAAGACCGCGTCCTTGGTGGCCGCCTCGCAGAAAGGGCGTACAGGTTGTACCGAGAGGCCTACGGGCAAGAACGCGTATCGATCGCCGTTGGGGAGGTCGTTGCCTCGGTATCGCAGTCCTCCGCGGGCGCTCCATTGCTGTAGGGCCTTGTCCAGGACCGTGAGTAGAGTCACCCGGCACGGGGTTAAGCACGTGCGATCAACTGAAGTGAAGCCGCAGAAGACCGTCGTCTTCATCATGGGTTCTGGTCACTGCGGGTCCACGCTCGTGGACCTCGTACTGGGGAGTCATTCCGAGGCGTTTTCGCTCGGCGAGCTCTGGGAACTCAGCCGAAGGGTCGGCGACACCAAGCGCCACCTCCGCCGATGCGGAGTTTGTGGGGAGGACTGCCCGTTTTGGGACGACCCTGCCTTGCGGCGGTTTCTACGACGCTATTTCGCCCGGCCCGGAGTGACCGGGCGACTGCGGAGACGGCTCGCACCTTTTGTTTATGATTTGTACGACGAGTTATTCAAGGCTTCGGACAAGAACGTACTAATAGACTCTAGCAAGAACTACCGGTGGATCCAACGGCAGCTCCGACCGGCTTATCAATGGTACGACAGGAGAGCTTGCCTCCTCTACCTGGTGCGGGACGGACGCGGCGTTGTCAACTCCTATCTGAGGAAGTACCCGGATCGGGGTGTCGCGGGTTGGGCAACAGAATGGGCACGGCTTGTGGAACGGATGAATGGTTACTACGAGCGATTCCCTGAGAAAGACCGCATTCGGGTGCGATATGAGGATTTTGCGACGGACACAGAAGCGGTGGTGGCCAAGGTCACCGATAGGATCGGGCTGCGCTTCGAACCAGACATGCTAAGGTATTGGATTCGCGATCACCACCCGGTGGGAGGGAACCTCGGGACGCGCTCACTCGTCTTCCGGTGGCGGAATAGGTTTCCGGATTTGGAGCAACACACTGAGGGCAGGAGCCTACAGAGCCATTTTGAGAAATCGCACTACGACCAGGTCGGCTTGGCTATCCGGCTCGACGAGCGATGGAAGAAGGATTTGGGGGAAGAACAACTGCGACAGTTCGATGAGGTTGCCGGGCACTTGAATCGCGAGCTTGACTAGTTCTTTGCTTCCAAAGTGTCATAGCAATCATGCGACATCCTCCACGCCG
>CAYMLW010000191.1:0-8105 GCA_964391035.1 uncultured Gemmatimonadaceae bacterium | reverse complement strand
GGGGGACCGTGAGGCGGAGGAAGAGGACGGGTCCGTAGTCTCCCGCTCCCAACGGTGACAGCGCGGCGGCCGGGTCGCAGGGTGGGCCGTGGGCGACGTCGGCAGGGGCGTCGATCATGTGGGCGAGGGGGAGGAGGTAGCGGCGTCGCGTGGTCGCCGTGACCACGAGGGGGCGGGCCTCGCTCGCCTCCAGCCGTGCGGCGGTCGCCCGGCCATCGAAGAGACAGAGCGGCCCGTCGAAAGTGGTCTTGTCGAGCTGGAGCAGGGCGGCGCCGGGGGCCAGGAGGACGAGGCCGACGAGGGCGGCGCCGAGCCGGGCCGGGCGCGGCCCCGGGAGCCGATGGACCCCCAGCGCCAGGAACAGGATCGACACGGGCACCAGGAAGAAGGCGATCTTCGGGACCTCCGTGGTGACGGTGCCCATGGCCAGGTCAGCGGCCAGGTGGGCCGCCACGACCCCGATTCCGGCGAGGGCGAAGGCCCGGTTGCGAGGGCTGGCGAGGGCCGTGAGGTACCCCCACGCCACCAGACCGAAGGGGATGATGAGCAGCAGGGCCAATCCGTTCGTGGACCACACGTTCAGCAGGCCGACCCAGAACGAGAACCCCGCGGTGGCGGCGAGCACGGCGTACAGGCCCGGGGTCCCGTGGAAGTAGTACGCCTCGCCCCGAACCTCGGCGAGCTGGTCGAGCAGGACCGGGATCCACGGCAGGTACGCCAGGCCGACGACCGCGAAGAGCCCGACAATGGCGAGCTGCGTCCGTCGGTCCCTGGGTCCCGAGGCAAGGAGGTACACGGCCTGGAACACGCACACGAAGACGAAGTGGTAGATCGTGTAGATGCCGGCCAGGACGGCGAGCCCGTACAGCACCGCGACCCCGGGGCGGACCCCGCCATCGTCCCGCTTCAGCCGCAGCGCCAGGTACGTCGACAGGAGCGCCAGCAGCATCGCCATCGGGTACGGACGGACCAGCACGCCGTACTTGACTCCGTACCCGGACAGGCCGAGCACCGCCGCGGCGAACAGGCCGGTCCAGGCGTTCCCGAGCCGTCTGCCCGTGACGAAGAGGAGCACCACGCTGACGAGGGAGAACAGGATCGAGAGGGACCGCAGGAGCCACGTGTCGTTGCCCGCATACCGGAGGACGCCGTGGAGGAAGAAGTAGTACAGCGGCGGGTGCATCCCCCGGTCGCGCAGCGACTCCACCACGTCCCCGAGGCCGTGCCGGTCCGAGTACTCCATGAACGACCGGAACCCGGCCAGCGGGACGGGGTCCGCGGACAGCTCGACAGCCGCCTGGTCGTCGGACTGCCCGGTCGCCTGGGTCAGGCCGACCCCGGCCTCGTCGCCGGTGAGGGGAAGGTCGTGGGCGTAGGAGAACCGCCCGGCGGCGGCCAGGACGAGGATCGCGGTCAGGCACATGCGCACGGTCATCGCCGACGGCTCCGACACTATCGCACCAACCGCTCGCGAACGAATCCGACGGCCGCGGCCAGCTGCGTGGTCACCATCAGCGCGGCGAGGAGCCAGCCGGGAGGGCCGGGGACCCGGGCAGCGGGGTATCTCACGAGCCCCGAATAGAACGACAGCGGCTCCAGCCCCACCCCGTCGCCCCGTTCCTCCCTGGCCCGGCGGTAGTCGCACGCCCCGCGGCCGTAATTGTAGTGCTGGCGCAGGAAGCTGCGGAAGCTCATGGCGTGGGCGTGGTCGACGACGGCGTCACGAACGTACGTCGTGCCCCGACTCGCATCCCAGCGGTCGCAGAACTCCCGGTCCTCGCCCGCGGCGAGCCCGAAGCGGGAGTCGAAGCCGCCCGCCTCATCGAAGAGGTCCCGGGAGACGGCCATGTTGTTGGACGTGAAGAGCCGGGGACGTCCCGAGCTGCCGTCATAGTAGTCGTACAGGTAGTCGATCAGCAGCTGGCTGGCCGAGCTGAAGGGGTTGTGGGGCAGGCCGTTGCGCGTCTGGCCGCCGAGCAGGTGGTCCGGGTGCCGGGCGAAGGCGGCCGCGAATGCGCCGAGCCAGCCGGGGCGGGGCTCGCAGTCGTCGTCGGTGAAGGCCACGTAGTCCCCGGCGGCGGCCCCGACGCCGGTGTTGCGGGCCGCGGCGGGTCCGGTCCGGTCCTGGCGGATGACCCGGTACTCGAGGGCGGCTTCGGGCCCGGCCCCCAGCCCGGCCAGGCGCTCCCGGACCCGGGGCTCGAGGGGCTCGGGCGTGCCATCGTCCACGACCACGGTCTCGAAACGGTCCGGGGGGTAGTCGAGCCGCGCGATGGCGCGCAGGCAGCGCACCAGCGGATCCGGCCGCCCGTGGGCCGGAACGACGATGGAGAAGGTCGGGAGGGCCTTCTCAGCCGACACGGCGGTCGCCCGCCAACGTCGATGCTCCCCGGGTCCGGGACCTGCGATCCACCTGGAACGCTTCGTAGTACGACCGCTCGACATTGACCTTCCACACGGCGTGGTCCTCGCCCATGATGTTCCGGGCGGCGAGGAGTCCGGTGAGCATGGAATGGTCCTGGTTGTTGTAGCGGTGCATCCCGGCCCGGCCCACCGTCTGGAGGTTGGTGAAGCCGCCCAGGTAGTCGCGGATGGTCTCGAGGTGGTCCTCGTACTCGCTGTCGTACACCGGATAGGCCATGGGCTGCCGGATGACCGTGCCGTCGAGGACCTCGTCGGCGCGTCCCAGGCCGATCTCCTCGATCTCCCGGGCCGCAAGCTCGAGGAGCGCCTGGTCGTCCGATTCCCAGAGCCCGTCGCCCCGGGTGCAGAAGTACTCCATGCCGAGGCAGGTCCGGCTCGGGTCCGGCACCATGGCCGGGCTCCAGTTCTTGAAGTTCTGGATCCGGCCCACCTCCACCTCGGGGCTGTGGACGTAGATCCAGTTGTCCGGGAACAGGTCCGCCCTGTCGATGACCAGGGCCACCACGATGAAGTCCCGGTACCGGAGCTGGTCGGCGGCCCGCAGGACGGGCTCGGGCGGAGGCGGATCCAGCCGTCGGATCAGGTGGTTGATCGGCATCGAGTTGATGACCTCGTCGGGCCGGAAGACCAGCTCGCCCATGGCACCCTCCGTCACGACCTCCCGGACCCGGCCCTCTTCGTGCCGTAGCGCCGTGACCTCGAGATTCAGCCGCACGGTGCCGCCACCCTCCTCCACCATCTCGGCGCAGCGCTCCCACATCTGGCCGGGCCCCAGCTCCGGGTAGAGGAACGAGCTGATCAGCGATGTCTCCTCGCTGCTCCCTACGACGGCGGCCATGACCGCCCGTCGCAGCGACAGCGTCCGGATCCGCTGGGCCGCCCACTCCGCCCGGATCTGGTCACAGGGTATGCCCCAGACCTTCTCCGTGTACGTCTTGAAGAAGGTCCGGTACAGCCGCTCTCCGAAGCGCCGGATCACCCAGTCCTCGAGGGTGACGGCCTCGGGGCTCGGCCGGAGCCGGGCGCCCAGGTAGCTGCCGAGGATCCGGAGGCTCTCGATGAAGCCGAGGTTCCGCAGCGTGGGAATCAGCTTGAGCGGGTACGGGTAGAACTTCCCGTGGTAGAAGATCCTGGAGAGCCGGGAGCGGACCTTGAGCTCGTCGCCCAGGATCTCGTGCCAGAGCGCCTCCACCTCGGGCACCTTGGTGTAGAACCGGTGCCCGCCGATGTCGAACCGGTAGCCGTGGTACTCCTGGGTCCGGGAGATCCCGCCCAGATGTTCGGTCTTCTCGATCACGACCGGGTGCGCGTCGTGCTTCGTCAGCTCGAGGGCCGCCGTGAGCCCGGCCGGTCCACCACCCACCACCAGCACCGAGGGCGATCCGTCCGGGGCCGACGCGGCGGTGGGCGTGTCCGGAGCGGACATGGAAGGCTGCGTCATGCGGGTGGACACCGGCGCGTCACGCGATCTCGGGTCGACGGGAGACGTGGCGCACGAGGCCGACCGCGAAGGCCGCACCGCCGTAGGCGAAGTAGAGCCAGTGCCAGGGCACGGCCCGGATCGCGAAGGCCGGCGTCCGCTTCCGCGCGAGGAAGAGGTAGAAGGGCGCGTTCAGGGCGAGGAGCACGAATGCGCCCACCAGCGCCGCCCCCGCGGCCGGCAGGAACCGGATGGCCGTCGCCAACCCGCCGACCAGGACCAGGACCGCGAGGACGCTCAGCCGGCTCCGCAGCGTGAGGTTGAGGTCCCGCTCCGCCCGGCGCCGACGCAGCAGCAGCTCCGTCCACGGGATCGCCCGGTCCAGCACGTCCGTCCGGAGCATCCCCGCGACGCTCCAGTGCTTCAGGTGCTTCACCTGGAGCTCCGGGTCCAGCAGGATCCGGTGGCCGGCATCCTTGAGCCGATAGCCGAGCTCGATGTCCTCGACCGACGGGCGATCGTAGCCCTCGTCGAACCCGCCCGCTGCCAGGAACGCCGACCTGCGGATCGCGCCGCACGCGCCCCAGAAGGTCGAGGCCTCGGGTCGGGCCGTCTGGTGCATGTAGTGGTGCAGCAGGTTGCGGTACTGGGAGACGAAACCCGAGTCGCCGGGCGAGTCGTCGTAGGATCCGATGAGGGCCGTCAGCTCCGACCGCTCCGCGAACGTCCGCCGGACCCGACCCACCACGTCCGGACCGATCGTCACGTCCGCGTCCACGAAGAAGATGACATCGCTCCCGGCCGCCCGCGCCCCGAGGTTCCTCGCCCCGGCGGGCCCCGACCGCCGACCGGTGTACAGGACGCGCACCCCCGCCGGCAGCCACTCCGGGAGCGGTCGCTCGGGGCCGTCCAGGACGACAATCAGCTCGTCCGGCGGGTCGGCGGAACGGGCCACCGCCCCGATCGCGGACCGGAACATCGGCCCGGCCTCCAGGACGGGCATGACGACGGCAATGCTGGGCGTTGTCGGGCTCGACACCTGTACGTCGTTGCTGCGGCTCAGGGAGTTCTGCCACCTCAACGTGGCGAAGAACGGAAGAAGCTAGGGATCGCCAGGCCGCGGGTCAATCGGTCCGGCCACGTCCACCCACGAGACTGCGGACCCAGACGTTCGCCCCTCGGACCCGACGCCAGTCGGACCCCGGGCGCCGCACCGGTCGATCGTAGACCACCCACCTCGCGCCGGCCTCCGCCATCGCGTCGAACGCCGCGGACCGGGCGGCGGAGTCGGCGACCGCGAACCGACGGGCCTCGCCCCGGGCCACGGTCGCCGCGACGTGCAGCCCCGCGGACCGGAGCGCCGGCGACAGCGCGAGTGCGCTTCCCACCACCGCGACGGCGTCACCGCGCTCGGGGCCGACCTCGTGCAGTCGGCGGGCCACGTCGGCGTCCTCCTGCCCCGGCAGGCGCGCGGTGTAGGCACCGACCATGACGGCGAACGTCGCCAGGACCACGGCCAGCCCGCCGAGGATCGGCGTCCGGACGGGTGCGTAGCGCTCGGCCGGGCGCACGCCCGCCGCGACCGTCAGAGCGAGCACGGCGAGGAACCCGGCCACGTAGCGAGCCTCCACCCAGACGAGGGCGTACGCTCCCAGGCCGGCCAGGGCGGGGAGCCAGGCGGGAACGAGGACCCGCCAGCGGCGGACCCGCCCCCCGGGAGCATCCACCAGCAGGAGGGCGAGGAGCGCGGCGGCCAGCGGGCTGACCAGGTACCAGTAGGCCTCCCCACTGGCCATGAGTCGCCGGAGCTGCCGGTGGAAGGAGGGCACCGGGATCCCGGGGTCGGTGGACGCGCTCCGGGCCCGGGGCGGGTCGTAACGGTAGTAGTGGGTGACCCCTGGCTCCACCGGGATGACCCTCACGCCGATCCTCTCGACCACTTCCGCCCCGCCGGACTCGCCCCGCTGGTCGACCACGGCCCACTGGTAGTTGAGCCGGCCCGCCGACCCGATCGTGGGGTACCCGGCGTGCACGGACAGCCCCACGATGAACGACCCGGCCACCAGCAGCCAGCCGGCGAGGGCCAGCCCGCCGCGGCGGAAGGCCTGTCGCCAGCCGGGGGCGCCGATCGCCACCGCGGGGATGCCCACCACGGCCAGGGGAATCATGGCCGCCTTGGCCACACCGGCCAGCCCCCAGAGCCCTCCGGCCGCCAGAGCCGCCGCGCCGGCCTTCCAGCCGGACCCGCGCCCCGCCCGGAGCGCCGCGCCGACGGCCCAGAAGAAGAGGGCGGCGGCGAGCAGGTCGGGAGAGATGTAGTGCAGCCGGATCAGCCCCAGCGTCGCCCATGCGAAGAGGGCCCACATCAGGAGATCGAGGACCGCGTCGGGGCCGCCGCCGGTGCGGGTACGGGGCAGCTGTCGCAGCAGGTAGCGGAACCCGAGGGCCGCCAGCACGAAGACGCAGAACTGGACGGCGAAGGCCAGGTAGGTGTCGAGAGGCGGGGCCAGCGGCACGATGGCGAGGACCGGGGCCATCAGGATGGACAGGAGGGGGCTCCAGTAGCCGATGAAGGCGTCCTGGAGGTGGCCGGAGGCCAGCCTGTGGGCCAGGTCGAGGTAGGCGACGCCGTCGGAGTTCAGCCGACCCGCATTGGGCACGATCTCGGCCGCCGCCCCCAGGGCGAGGGCCAGCCCGACGATCCATCGCCGGAGCCGGCGGCGCGAAGGCTCGGCGTCGACGTTCACGGCCTCACCCGGCTACGGCCGCTCGAAGACCCGGACGGCACCGAGCAGGTCCTCGTACGATCCGAACCACCGCGCGAACAGGATGCGCTCCGGGAAGAGCTGGGGGTTCCGGAACTCCCGGACCAGCCGGTAGTCGCTCTGCCCCCGGAACAGCTCCTGGGTGAACGCGCATTCCCTCGGGTTGCAGTGGTACACCTCGTCGCAGCACTCGGGCACGCCGAAGGGCGTGGTGAAGAACTTCCAGTACCGGGCGTAGCGGGCCTCGTGCAGCACCACCACCTCCGGCGTCCGCCCCTCCCGGAGCGCGCTGAGGAGGTCTCCGCCCGGGGGCATGTCGCCGGCCGGCAGGTACAGGCTGTAGGCGATGTCGGCGTCGGCGTACCGGTCCCGGAGCCACTCCGCCGCCTCGTACCGGGTCTCGTCCACGAAGCGGTACTGGGAGACGGCCGCCAGCCCCGCCGTGTACACCAGGACGGCGGCGGCCACGATCCCGGCCCTGCGCGCGCCGAACCGGTCCCGGAGCCAGAGGTAGCCGGCGCCCGTGAGGAGCGCGACGAGGGGCAGGAAGATCGTCGCCCGCCGGACGAAGGTGCCGTCGCCCGCCCAGAAGAGGAGGAATGTCAGGCCCACGAGAGCGACGACGAGGCCCGGGAGCCACCGCACCGGGCCCGTCCGAGCCACCCGGGTCGCCCGCACCGCGCGCACGCCGCCGATGCCCGCCAGGAGCGCCGCCGGCACGCTCGTCCCGGCCACCACCGCCGTGAGGTACAGGAGCGGGTTCCAGAGCAGGTGGTCGTCCACGGGGATCCCGTCCCGGTTCTGCCCGGCCAGCACCCCCAGCGAGTGGAGCCCGTCGGCCACCGAGTAGTCGAAGCCCGCGCTGATGTAGAATGCGCCGGCCAGCATGAGGCCGCCCAGGACGAAGACGTGGGCCTTCCGCAGCCGGGGGACGAGCAGCAGGCTCGCCGCCACGATCACCGGCACCACCACGTGGAACCGGAGGGTGAGGGCCAGCGCGGTGGCGACGGAGACGCCGGCCAGGAGCCATAGCCAGCGAGGGCTCCGCTCTGGCGCGGCGATCAGCAGCGCGAGCCAGTAGACGGCGGCGAACGACCAGAGGACGTACGCCGTCTCCGGCACGCCCATGTGGCTGTAGGTGATATGTAGATCGAAGGCGGCCATGGCCGCCGCGCTAACCAGCGCCGCCCCCTCGTCCCGGAACAGCGTCCGGGCCATGAACCAGACCAGGACGATGGTCGCCAGGCCGTAGAGGAGGGCGACGAGGCGGGCGAGGCCGTACAGCCAGGCGGTCGGGAGGTCGGCCTTCACGGCCACGGCCCCGGGCACCGCGATGTGGGCGCCCATGGCCGGCGCGTTCCACTCGTCCAGGTAGCGCTCCTCCACCGCGAGCCCCGGCGCGATCTGGGTGAGGGTCCGCAGCGCGATCCCCACGTGCTGCTGCTCGTCCGGCTGGAACTCGTCGAAGCCGCCCCCTGGCGCCACGCCCCAGAAGA
>CAYMLW010000190.1:0-8134 GCA_964391035.1 uncultured Gemmatimonadaceae bacterium | reverse complement strand
ATGACCGGACGATCCTCATGACCTGCGCCGCGTGCGGTACCACGAACCCCACCGGCGCCCGCTTCTGCATGGCCTGCGGGACCCTCCTCGTTCGCCGCTGTCCCGCGTGCCAGGCCGAGGCCCCCGACCAGGCCAGGTTCTGCGCCGAATGCGGCCACAGACTCGACCCGCCCACCGCCGGCACCGGTCCCGACACCGACACCGACGCCCGGCTCCAGCGCTACATCCCGCCCGAGCTCCTCAGAAAGCTCGACTCCGCCCGGGCCCGCGGCGGCATGCACGGCGAGCGCCGCTCCGTCACAATCCTCTTCTGCGACGTCAAGGGTTCGACGGCCGCCGCCGAGCAGCTCGACCCGGAGGAGTGGGCCGACATCATGAACGGCGCGTTCGAGCACCTCATCGCGCCCGTGTACCGCTACGAGGGCACCCTCGCCCGCCTCATGGGCGACGCCATCCTCGCCTTTTTCGGCGCCCCCATCGCCCACGAGGACGACCCCGAACGCGCCATCCTCGCCGGCCTCGCCATCACCCGCGAGATCCGCCCCTTCGCCGACCAGGTCAGACTCCGGTGGGGCGTCGATTTCGACGTCCGGGTCGGCATCAACACCGGCCTGGTCGTGGTGGGCGAGTTCGGCAGCGACATGCGCCTCGAGTACACGGCCATGGGCGACGCCGTCAACCTGGCCGCTCGCCTCGAGCAGGCAGCCCGACCGGGCACCGTCCTCGTCTCCGGGCACACCCACGACCGGGCCGCGCCCCTCTTCGACTTCGAGGAGCTGGACGCCATCACCGTCCGGGGCAAGGAGGAGCCCGTCCCGGTCTTCCGTGTCGTGGGTCGCAGGGCCCGGCCCGGCCGGCTCCGGGGCATCGAGGGCCTGGACTCCCCCATGATCGGCCGGGACGCCGAGCTGGCCACCCTCCGGGGCGCCGTCGACGCCGTTCGCCGGGGCTCGGGCCGCGTCGCATCCATCATGGCCGAGGCCGGACTGGGCAAGTCGCGGTTGGTGGCCGAGCTCCGGCGCCAGCTCGAGGACGAGGACGTGCTGGGCCACGTCGGCTGGCACGAGGGCCGGTCCCTTTCCTACCAGACCGGCACGCCCCACGCCCCGGTCGCCGACCTGATCCGCCGCGCGACCGGACTGCCCGCCGGCACCGCCGGGGCGACGACGCCCCCCACGTCGGTCTCGTCCGCCGGGGACGGAATGGCCACCGCAACGGCCGCGGCGCCCGCGGGCCCGGACGGCCTCCGCGCCACGCTCCGGGCCCGGGTCGACGAGGTGGCGGGAGAGGCGGCCGACCGCGTGTTCCCGTACCTGGCGTCGCTGCTCGGGCTCCCGCTGGACGCGGCCGAGCAGGAGAAGGTACGCTACCAGGAGCCGGCGGACCTGGCGAGGCACGTGCGCAATGCCGTCGTCGTATTCACCGAGTACCTCTGCCGGGAACGGCCGCAGGTTCTTGTCTTCGAGGACCTGCACTGGGCCGACTCGGCTTCGCTCGAGGTGGTGGACGCGCTGAGCCGGGTGACCGAGCGGGCCTCGCTGATGCTGGTGCTGGTATTCCGGCCCCGCCGACAGGAGCCGTCTTGGCAGATCCACGAGGCCGCGGCCCGGGAGCTGGCCCACCGGTACACGCCCCTCACGCTGGCCCCCCTCGACGACGCCGATGCCCGCAGCCTCGTGGCCAGCCTCCTCCGCATCGAGGGGCTGCCCGGGTCGCTGCGCGACATGATCCTCCAGAAGGCCGAGGGCAATCCGTTCTACGTCGAGGAGGTGGTCCGGTCACTGCTGGACTCCGGTGCCGTGGCCCGGGAGGGCGACCGGTTCGTGGCGACCCGGGAGATCGACGGGATCCGGCTGCCCGAGACCCTCGCGGCCCTCCTCAACACCCGGCTCGACAGCCTCGAGGACACCCCCCGGGCCGTGGCCCAGACGGCCAGCGTTCTGGGCCGGGAGTTCGGGTTCGATGCCCTCGCTTCCGTCTTCGAGCCCATCGGCGCCGTCGAGGACGCGCTCCGGGTCCTCCAGCAGCGCGGGCTGGTCCGGGAGAGGTCACGGGTGCCGACCCGCGTCTACGCGTTCAAGCACGTCATGACCCGCGACGCGGCCTACGAATCCATGCTGCTCAGGGACCGGCGGACGCTGCACGGGAAGGTGGCCGACGTGCTGGTCCGGATCGAGCCGGACGCCGTCCAGGACATCGCGCGCCACTACGTCGCGGCCCGGCAGCCGGAAGCGGCGCTGCCCTACCTGGTCCAGGCCGGTGAGCGGGCCGCGGCGGCCTACTCGATCCGGGAGGCCGTCGACTACTTCGACCAGGCCCTCGAGATCCTGGAATCGGGCGTGCCGGCGGCGGACCTCGCCCGGCGGGCCTTCGAGGGCCGGGGCCGGGCCAGCGAGCTCGTGGTCGATGTCGAGGCCGCCGTCGCCAACTACGAGGCCATGGCGGAGTTCGCCGCCCGGATCGGCTACGGCCCGATGGAGGTCTCGGCCCACAACAAGCTCGGCGCCGTCCACGCCAACTATCGGGGCGACCTCGAGGAGAGCACCCGTGAGCTGGACCGGGCCGAGGCCCTGGCGAAGGACGTGGACTGCAAGGAGGGGCTCGCCGAGGGCAGCATGATCCGATGCGTGATCTACACCGTGCAGGCCGAGTTCGACGAGGCTTACCGCTTCCTCGACAGGGCCATCCGCCTCGGCCAGGACCTCGAGGCCGAAGAGCCGATCCTCTACGGCAGCACCCACATCTCGAACACCCTCGTCCTCATGACCGAGTTCGACCGGGCCGGGCCGAAGGTACGGGAGACCATCGAGCTGGCCGAGTCGTACGGCAACCTGAAGTACCAGGCCGAGCTCAAGGCCATGGCGCTCCCCCTGGTCCTCCTGCGGGAGGGCGACATCGACGGCGCCGTCGCCGCCGCCACCGAGGCCGCGGAGATCGCCGAGCGGATCGGCGCGGCCATGCCCCTCTGCGAGGCGGCCACGATGCTGGGCAAGATCGCCACGGTCCAGGGCCGGCTCGAGGAGGGGGTCGCCCTCGGCGAACGGGCCGTCGTGGCCGGACGGGCCACCGGCATCCCGTTCCTCGAAGGGATGGCGCTCTGCACCCTCGGCACGTCGTACCTCCACGTCAGCGAGCGACTCACCGACCGGGTCCTGGACGCCCACACCCGGGCCCTCGAGACCATGGAAAAGCCCACCGGACTGGCGTTCGCCGCCATGAACTGGTGCGAAGTCGGGATGTGCGCGCTCCGGATGGGCAGGCCCGACCAGGCCTTCGGCCTCTTCGAGAAGGGGCTGACCATGAAGTCCGCGCCCATGTACATCGTCCGACCCGAGCTCCACCTGGGCGCCGCCCTCGCCAGCCTCCAGCAGGGGAAGCTCGACCTGGCTGGGGAGCACGCCCGCGAGGCCCGAACCTTCGCCGAGCCCCGCCAGATGCGCTCGTACTACCCGATGCTCGACCTCGTGGACGGCTACGTGGCCGGGGCGAACGGCGATGCCGACACCGCCCTCCACGCCTTCCACCGGACCGTCGACGGGGCCGAGCGCCTCGCCTACCGCCCCACCACCTGGACCGCCGCCGCGGAGGCCGCCGACCTCCTGGACGGCTCGGGCCACGCCGACGCCGCCACCGCCATGCGACACCGTGGCCGCGACGCCGTGGACCAGATCGCCGGCTCCTTCACCGACACCCGGATGCGCGACGAGTACGTGCAGCAGGCCCTGGCCCGCCTGGGAGAATAGAGCTCACCGGCCCCCGCCCACCCGCAGCACCTCGCCCGTGATCCAGCCGGCGAAGTCGGAGGCCAGGAACAGGGCGGCGGAGGCGATGTCGTCGGGGGTGCCGAGTCGTCGCAGCGGCATCTCCTCCACCAGCGCCCGCTGGCCCTCCTCGCCGTACGCCGCCCACTGCTTCTCCGTGGTCGGGTTCGAGCGGACGAACCCCGGCGCGATGTTGTTCACGGTGATCCCGAACGGCCCGAGCTCGTGGGCGAGCTGCCGGGTCAGCCCGATCTGCGCCGCCTTCGCCGACGCGTACGCCTGGATCCCCGTCAGGCTCACGCCCAGTCCCGCGCCGCTCGATATGTTGATGATGCGACCCCGCCCGGCCGCCTTCATCCCCGGCGCCACCGCCTGCGCCATCCAGAACGCACCGGTCGTGTTCACGTCGAAGATCGCCTGCCACGCCTCCGGCGACACCTCCTCCAGCGGCTTCCCCACCTGGCCCAGCACGCCGCCGGCGTTGTTCACCAGCACGTCGACGGCGCCCGGACCGCGGGTGGCCGGGGCCCCGGAGCCGGATCCCCCGCCCACATCGCCGCCCCCTCCGGCCGAGGTCGATCCTCGATCTCGATCCTCGACCTCCGCCACGAACGCGCCCACCGCGTCCCGGTCCGTCACGTCGACGAACCGGACCTCGCAGCGCGGCCCGGCCGCCGCCCGCGTCTCCTCGAGCTCGTCGGCCAGGATGTCACAGCCCCAGACGGTGGCCCCCAGCTCCGCGAACCGCCGGACCATGGCCCGCCCGAACCCGTGAGCCGCCCCCGTCACGATCACCGTCTTCCCGTCGAACCGGATGTTCATGGCGACGCCTCCCGCAGCTCCGTCAGGTTCTGCACCGATCGCTCCCGGTGTCCGTCCTCGATCTCGTGGATCATGGCGATGAGTCGCTCGTTCAACGGCGTCGGCACGCCCAGCTCCCTGCCCCGCACCACTACGGGCCCGAGCTGGGCGTCGACCTCGGTCCTGCGCCGACGCACCGCCAGGTCCCGCCAGATCCCGCTGTGCGTCTTCGCAGACTTCCGGTTGTGCGCCACCGGCCCGTCCAGCGATCGCTCCGCCGCTTCGCGCCCCGCCCCGGCCGCGAACGCCCCGGGATCGAAGCCGTCGAACGCCTCGAGCCGGATGCCGGCCGCGTGCGCGACCGCCACGACCTCCCGGGCGAGGTCGGCGTAGACGTCGCGGGTGGCCGTGGGGGCCAGGGCGTCAGCGATGGAGTCGTCGGTGAGCGCCGTCGCGAACAGCATGGACGCGTACGCCAGCTTGCTCCACAGGTAGCCGAAGATGTTGTCGGTCAGGACCGCCCGCTCGTCGAAGTCGAGGAACAACCGGTGGATGCGCTCCGCCCGGGGCGTCCGCCGACCGTCCAGCTCCCCGACCACCACGGCGCCCCGCCCGCCGTAGTGGATCACGCCCGGCTCCAGGTAGTCGGCGCCGAAGTTCACGAAGCAGCCGAACGTCCGGCCGCGGCCCACCTCCGCCGCGATCACGTCCTCGTTCAGGCCGTTCTGGACCGACACCACCACGCCGTCCCGGGCCAGGTGCGGCTTCAGCGAGCGGACCGCCTCCCCGGTGTGGTGGGCCTTCACGGCGAGGAGGATGGTGTCGAAGCCGGCGGATGGCTCGCTGGACGAGCCCGGCCGTGCGTCGAGCTCGTCGGGCGTCACCGCCTCCGCCTCCACGGCGAGATCCGCGATCGGCCCGGTGATCCGGAGACCGTCCTCGCTCATGGCCCGGACGTGCTCCCCCGCGATGTCCACGAAGAGCACGTCGTGGCCCGCCCGGACCAGATACGCCCCGACCGTCCCGCCCATCGCCCCCGCACCCCAGATCACGATCCGCCCGTCAGCCATTCCCCCTCCCTCGAGTCTCAAGCCTCAAGTCTCGAGTCTCAAGCCTCAAGTCTCGAGTCTCAAGCCTCAAGTCTCAAGTCTCAAGTCTCAAGTCTCAAGTCTCAAGTCTCGACCCTCGACCCTCGACCCTCGACCCTCGACCCTGGACGCCGGACGCTGGACGCCGGACCCTCGACCCTCGACCCCGGACGCTGGACCCTGGACGCTGGACGCTGGACGCTGGACGCCCCTACTCCCACGGCCCCTCGATCGCCGCCTGCACCTCGTCGACCGCCACCTCCCAGAGCGCCAGCATGTCCTCGTCGGACTTCTGGTACACCCCGGCGAAGTTCCCGTCCCCCAGGTAGTTACGGATCTCGACGGGGTTCTTCATGGCCATCAGGTCGCGCTCGATCGGCTCCTTCTGCCGGTCCGGCAGCTCGACGTCCTCGAGTCGCGTCCACGGGAAGTTCTCCAGCCACGACGCGTGCGACGCCACCGGATCGATCTCCTGCACCTTCGCCCACACGGTCGGCGCGTTCCACCAGTTGTGCAGCTTCACGGTGACGTCGTGGTGGTCGTCCATCCACGCGGCGGCCATGGTCCCGACCGGGGTGTTCCCGCCGTGGCCATTGACCAGCAGGATCCGTCGGAACCCCGCCCGGGCCAGGCTGTCCAGGATGTCCGTCACCACCCGGAGGTAGGTGTCGAGCCGGAGCGTGACCGTTCCCGGGAAGGCCTGGAAGTACGGGGCGACGCCGTAGGGCAGCGCCGGGAAGACGGGCACGCCGAGCGGCTCGGCCGCCTCCGTCGCCACCCGCTCGGGGAGGATGGTGTCGACCATCAGGCTCAGGTAGCCGTGCTGCTCCGTGCTCCCCAGCGGCACCACGCACCGGTCGTGCTTCTCGAGGTAGCGCTCGACCTGCATCCAGTTCATGTCCCGGATCCTCATGTTGCCTCCGCCAGCCGGTGATAGAGTCGTGTCATGGTCCGCGCGCCCTTCTCCAGGTGGTCGAGCGGGAACCACTCGTTCGGGGCGTGCATGTTGGCGCCGGGCAGCGCGAACCCCATGACCCCCACCGGCGCGCCCAGCGTGTCCCGCAGCTCCGGCGCGATGGGCAGCGTGCCCCCGTGGGCCACCCGGACCGGCGCCGTCCCGAACACTGCCTCGAGGGCCTCGCTCGCCGCCCGGAAGAGCGGGGCCTCCGGGTCCTCGCGCCACGGGCGGTTGTGCTGGAGCGCCCGCACCTCGAACCCCACGCCCCGGGTCACCGCCCGTTCCGACGCCACCCGCGCCACGTGTGCCCGCAGCCGCTCCTCGATCCGCCGGGGGTCCTGCTCCGGGACCAGCCGCGTGCTCAGCTTGGCCAGCGCCCGGGCCGGCAGCACCGTCTTCTTCCCCGCCCCCGTGTGCCCCGACACCAGCCCGTTCACGTCCAGCGCCGGCCGGGCCCACAGCCGTTCCGGCGTCGAGTAGCCCGGCTCCCCGGCGAGGGCCGCGCCGCCGGCCGTCGCCCGGAAGGCCGCCTCGTCGAACCCGAGCGATCGCCAGCCCTCGCGGACCACTTCCGGCGGCATGACCACGTCGTCGTAGAAGCCGTCGATGGCGACCCGACCTTCGCGGTCGTGGAGCGACCCGATCACCGCCGCCAGCGCGTTGGCCGGATTCGGCACCGCCCCGCCGTACTGCCCCGAGTGGAGGTCCGTCGTGCCGATCGTCGCCTCCACCTCGAAGTACGCGACCCCTCGCATCCCGAAGATCAGCGACGGCCGCCCGGGCCCGAACATCATGGAGTCCGCGATCAGCACATGGTCGGCCGCAAGCTCCGCCGCGTGATCCCGCACCCACGGCACCAGCGACGGCGACCCGATCTCTTCCTCGCCCTCGAACAGGAGCACCAGGTTCACCGGCAGCCCCGTCGTGGCCAGCGCCGCCTCCGCCGCCAGGATCTGGAGGAAGATCTGCGACTTGTCATCCGCCGCGCCCCGGCCCCAGATCCGGCCGTCCCGTACCTCCGGCCCGAACGGCGCCGAGCGCCATTCCTCCAGCGGCTCGGCCGGCTGCACATCACAGTGCCCGTAGACCAGGAGCGTCGGCGCGTCCGCCCCCGCGTCGTGCCGCGCCAGCACCAGCGGGTGGCCACCCGTCTCTTCGATCGACGACGCCAACCCCGCCCGCGCCGTCCGGTCCGCCAGCCACTCCGCCGCCTCCAGCACCGACGACGCGTGCCCCGGATCCGTGCTGATGCTCGGGATCCGCAGGAGCTCGAACAGCTCGGCTTCGTACGCCGAGACCCTGTCGGCGATCCAACCATCGGGTTCGGGCATTCCATTCCCCCATCCGTACCGGCGCCACCTCCCGCACACCCTGCCGCCAACTTCGGCCCCCAGCGACCTCTCAGCAACAAGCCTCCCTGGACGCTGGACGCTGGACGCTGGACGCTGGACGCTGGACGCTGGACGCTGGACGCTGGTCGCTGGTCGCTGGTCGCTGGTCGCTGGTCGCTGGTCGCTGGTCGCTGG
>CAYMLW010000189.1:0-8143 GCA_964391035.1 uncultured Gemmatimonadaceae bacterium | reverse complement strand
CTCCCTATGGATGGATACCAACCAATATATTGCGTTACTTATGCAGATGTCCATATTACGGGCTGCCGACAGCCGGCATGATCGCCTCGCTGGCGGCGGCCGCGCTGGCCCGCAGGCTGCCCCCCGAGCTCGCAGTAGCCCTCCTCACCACCGTCCTGTGTGTGCTTCTGGTGGAGGTCGGGCTGCGCCTGCTCCCGGGGTACGCGGGCGAGCTGCGGTTCGACGGGGACGGGGACGGCTACGCCGGGGTGTGGGACGCTCCCGCGACCAAGCTGGATGTGCTGCGGACGCTCCGGAGCCGGGGGGTCGAGGCGTATCCGGAGGTGCCGCCGGGCATGTTCCTGAGGGGCGAGGTCCTCCCGGGCGACGACCCGCTGGTCCCGTTGTCCGGGATCTCGCAGGTGTCGACCGTCTTCTGCGATCAGCGAACGCCCGGACTGGTGATCTACCGGAGCGACCGGTACGGGTTCAACAACCCCGACGACGTGTGGGACGAGCCGCTGGAATTCGCGCTCCTCGGCGACTCCTTCGCCCAGGGCGAGTGCGTGCCTCTCGAGCATACCATCGCCGCCCGCCTCCGGGCCCGAGGGTGGAACGGGGTCAGCCTGGGCATGAGCGGGAACGGGCCGCTCCTCGAGCTCGCCACCCTCACCGAGTACCTGGGCGACGCGCCGGGGCGGCAGCCCCCGGTGGTCCTCTGGAGCTACTTCGAGGGCAACGACCTGTGGGACCTCCACGTGGAGAAGCGGGACCCGCGCGTGCGTGACTACCTCGACGACCCGACGTTCACCCGCTCCCTGATCGCCCGGCAGGGTCGAGTGGACAGTCTCCTCAGCCGCTACGTGGAAGCCGAGTGGGCGCGCCGGGGCCCGCGATCGATCCCCGACGGTCTCGACGTCTTCGCGCTGCGGGAGTTGAGGGCGCGACTGATCAAGGCATGGCGCAGGCTGCGCGACATCGATCGTCCGCTCGACCTCGAGGAATGGAGGGCGGCGCAGCCCGACCAGAAGCTGCGGGAGTTCCCCGCCGACACCGCGCTCCTGCTCGAGGTCCTGCGATCCGCGCGGGACCGGGTCGGGGAGTGGGACGGCCGGCTGGTCTTCGTCTACCTCACCGCCTACGACCGCTACGGCCGGCCCGAGCGGGCGGAGAGCCATCGGGACGCGGTGCTCCGGATCGCGGCCTCTCTCGGGCTGGAGATCATCGACGCCCACGAGACGTTTCTCGCGGTCGAAGAACCCACGGCCCTGTTCTCCATCCCCAATGCCCGGGGCCACTACACCGAAGCCGGGTACGACCGGGTCGCCGGCGCCATCGCCGCCGCCATCGAGGTGAGGGGACTGCTGTCGTCGCCGCGCTGAGCCGCGGCCCGTGTCACCGGGCCATGGGCCTCGGTCAGCCTCCCAGGTGGTGCCTCCGCCAGAGCTCGAACACCAACAGCGTCCACAGCGGCTTCCGGTGGTCCATCCTGCCCCGGTCGTGCTCGTCCAGCAGACGCTGGACGAAGCCGGGATCGAACAGCCCCTCCTGGCGTAGCGCGTCGGCCCCGAGCACGTCGTGGGCAAGGGGGCGGAGCGGACCCTTCAGCCACGTCGCTACGGGCATCCCGAACCCCTTCTTCGGCCGTTCCAGGATCGACTCGGGGAGCATGCCCCGTAGCGCGTCCCGCAGGATCCGCTTGCCGGTCAGCCCCTTCATCCGGTAGGCATCGGGGAGCGAGAAGGCGAACTCGACCACGTCCCGGGCCAGGAACGGGGCGCGCACCTCGAGGGCCACCGCCATGCTCGCCCGATCGACCTTCGTCAGGATGTCACCCGGCAGGTACGTGCAGGCATCGAGGTGGGTCGCCCGGGCCAGGAGCGGCGCGCCCTCCGACTCGCCCCACGCCCGCCACGCCGCGTCGAACGCCGCCTTCCCCCGCCCCGACGCCTCCCACAGCTCCGGCGTCAGCAGCCGCTCCTGCTCGTGGTGCCCGAACGACGACATCCACAGCACGTGGTTCAGCGGCGGCGGCGCCGATGCGCCCCGCAGGAAGGTCCGGACCTTGAACCCGAGGGAGAAGTCCCGGGTCGATACCGGGAACCGCCGGGTCGCCGCACGCAGCCCCTTGTGGAAGAGCTCCGGGAAGAGCCGGCCCACCCAGGCGACCCGGTGGCCCTTGTGCATCGGGTAACCGGCGAAGAGCTCGTCGCCTCCGTCGCCGCCCAGCGCCACCGTCACCTGCTCCCGTGCGAACACGCTCAGCAGCGCCGTGGGCAGGATCGACGCGTCGCCGATGGGCTCGTCCAGGATCTCCGGGAGCCGCGGTACGAGGTCCGGCATCTCCTCGCCCCGCAGCACCCGCTCGTGGTGCCGGCTGCCGATGGCCTCCGCCACCGCCCGGGCGTGGCTCCGCTCGTCGAAGCTCTTCTCCTCGAAGCCGATGGAAAACGTGTCCAGCGCCCCCTCCGCCGCCGCGAACGCCGCCACCGCGCTCGAGTCGATCCCGCCCGAGAGGAAGACGCCCAGGGGGACGTCGCTGACCAGGCGGGAGCGCACGGCATCGCGCAGCAGCGCACGAAGGTGATCGACGGCCTCGGGATACGGCGGGGCGTCCTCCCCGGTCCCGGGACGCAGCCGCCAGTACCGGTGCGTCCGGACCTCGCCATCCTCCAGCACGAGGGCCTGGCCGGGCTCGAGCTTCGACACGTTCCGGATCAGCGTGTCCGGCGCCGGGACGTACTCCATGGCCAGGTACGCGGCCAGCCCCCGGGGGTCGAGCTCCGCCGGCACCGCCGGGTGCGCCAGCACGGCCGTGAGCTCCGAGCCGAACACCAGCAACCCGTCCGTCACGGACCAGTAGAGCGGCTTCTCGCCCATGATGTCCCGAGCCAGGACCAGCCGGCGACGGGCGGCGTCCCAGACCGCCAGCGCGAACATGCCGTCCAGCCGCTCCAGGCAGTCCAGCTCCCACTCGTCGTAGGCATGGACCGCGACCTCGCTGTCCGACCGCGTCTCGAAGACGTGGCCCCGGCTCCGCAGCTCGTCCCGCAGCTCCCGGAAGTTGTAGATCTCGCCGTTCGCGATGATCACCGTTCGGGCGTTCCCGCTGGCGTTCCCGCTGGCGTTGCTGCCTCCGGCACCCGCCAGGCCTTCATCCGGTCCGGCCCCCGACGGAGCGGCGCCGAAGAGCGGCTGGTGCCCGCCCGCCGGATCGATGATCGAGAGACGGCGGTGGCCCAGGGCGATGCCGGTGTCGACATGGCGGCCGACGTCGTCGGGGCCCCGGTGCTCGACGCAGCGGAGCATGGCGTCGAGCGGCGCGTCGTCTACGGGCTGGCGAGGGTCCAGCGCCGCGATGCCCGCGATGCCGCACATCTCAGCGATCCCCGGCCGGGATCCGCTCCCCCCAGGCCCGGCCGCCGGGGATGGAGAGCATATCGAGGCACGCCGCCCGGCCGTAGCGGGGCTCCAGATCGATGGGGCCCGAGGGCGGCGCCACATCCCGGACGGCCGCCTCGCCCGACACGGCCCCCTCGCCCCGCGCGGCTCCCTCGCCCGACGCGCCTCCCGCCACCACCGCGTACGCCGTCCAGCCCCCAGCCTCGTCGATCCGGCGGAGCGTGGGCGGAGGGGACCAGGCCGGCGGGCAGCGGTCGTGGACCAGGACGTGGGTGACGCCGGTCCGGGCCAACCACGCCTCGTGCCAGGGCGACCAGGGGGTCCCGAAGAAGAGCTGCTGGGCCCGGAGCCGGTCCGCCGCGGTCGCCTTGATCCAGTGCTGGAACCGGAGATTGGCGGTGTAGAACCGATGGCCGTGGTACGCCGGCAACAGCTCGGCGTTGAGCGGTCGATGAAAGTCGTCGGCGGGGTCCGCCTGGTCGCTGGCGATGACGAGCTCGTCGCCCCGCGGGATGTTGTCGAGGACGGCGTGCAGCCCCGGGTCCGCCGTGGCGTCGAAGGCACGGTCGGGGTTCCGGGCGGCGTAGAGAATGTACGGGATCGGGGCGAACACGGTCAGCAGGCCGATCAGGGCGACGCCGACGGCGACGGGACTCCGCCGCCGGGCCACCACCCACCGGGCAACCAGCCCTGCGCCCGCGAGCGCCAGCAGGATCCGCAGCGGGATCAGCGACTGGATCAGGTTGTTCTGCTGGAGCGACTCCGCGTCCGGGACGCCGAGGGCCCGGCCGCGCTCGATGATCTCCGGCCGGAAGGGCAGCTCGATCGAGGAGAGGCCGACGGCCACCAGGGCGAACGCGAGCGCCGCGCCCAGCAGGAGCGCCAGCCCGGATCGGGACGACGACGCCTCGTCCGCCGGGCTCGCCGCGCCCGGCCCGCTGGGGCCGTCGGCCCCGTTCGCGGGCCCCACCCTTCCGCGTCGGTCCCGACGCACCGCCAGGTACGCCCCGAGACCGAGGAAGAACAGCATCACGTGGAGGCCGCCCAGCTCCCGGACCAGCGCCCAGCCCGGGTAGACCGTCTGCCCGGGCCGGAAGACGGGGCCCCGGAAGATCGGGTCGAAGCCGGGCAGCGCGGCCAGCAGCACCACGGCGAGCCCGAGGGCGCCGAGGGCCGACCAGAGCAGCGTCGCGCTCCGGGGGCGGAAGGGGCCCCGGCCGATGAGCCGGGCCACCGCGATCACGCCCGCCACGGCGCCCAGGCCGATGAAGTACTGGGGCTTGAGGGAGATCACGACCCCGAGCCCGACGGCGCCCACCGCGCGCCAGCGCCACGACACGCCGCGGTCCAGGAGCAGCGCGAGGCCGCTGAGCCCCGCCGCCAGGCCGGCCACGGCATTGAACATCACCGTCGGCGCCCACCAGATCTGGGGGTCCAGCAGCGTCTTGACGCCCCGGCCCAGGAGCCGCCACGGCGCGCGCATGATCCACGCGTTCAGCGCCGGCAGCGCGAGGGTGATCCCCACCGCCGCCGCCGCCGCCCGCCACGGCAGCCTCGCCTGGCGGTTCAGCAGGTACACGAGCGCCAGGAAGACCGCCGCCACCGAGAGGAGCGGGACCACCGCGAAGAGCGTGGTGTGCAGCCCGCCGCCGAAGAGCGCGTCCACCGCGCCCGCCGTCCACGCCGGCCCGACGTGGTAGCTGATGGGCTCGCCGGCGTAGTCGAGGGCGTCCCACACGCCGCCGGTCCGGGCGACGGCCTGGGCGTGGTTCCAGTCCGCCCGCCAGTCGATGCTCCAGGACAGGGCCTCCCGACCCGTCAACGCCCGGACCAGCCAGTACTCGGTGATCCCGAGGGCGACGAACGCCGCCCCCAGCGCTCCCGTGGCGGTGAGGAGCCAGCCGATGGAGTCCCGGGGGCGCCGGACCGCCGCGGCCCCGAGCCGCGCGGCCACCACCACCATGACGGCGATCCAGACGGCCAGCAACCCCACGAGCACGTGCATCCGGACCGCGCCGGGGATGGCCGGGGCCAGGGCGACCGACGCGCCGGCGGCCACAGACGCCGCGAGGGCCCAGCGAATCTCGACCGCCGCACTGTCGGCGCGAGCGTTCGACACGGCCCTTCGCCCTTCGCTGTTCGAAGTCGGCCGTGCCGGAGAAGGGCGGTTCATCAGCGTCCCCCGCCGTGCCGGAACCCCTCGAATCGGCGCCCCGCAGCGCGGGCTCGGGAGGGAGCGGAGCGACCGAACCGACCGAAACCCGACAGGCGCACCCGCCTACCGTCGGTCGAGGACATTCAGGATGGTGTCGAGGGCGACGTCGGAGATGACGTGCTCCTGGTGGGAATCGTCGACGAAGAGGCAAAAGCTGCCCCCGCCGATGGCCGCGACGCGGTCCGCGACCACATCGGCGTAGCTGTCGGCCCCGATCCCTTCGTGGCAGCACGGGTCGTAGGCGTTCAGGATCTGGAGCTGGTGCCGGCCGTCGGACGCGCCGAGCACGTGGAGCTCGAGGTAGTTCGCGATCCGGTAGAGCGCCGGGACGGTCTCCTCCCAGTCGCCCCAGTGGCGCTCGAAGCGGAGGTAGAAGGGGTTGCCGTCGGCCACGGGAATGCTGGTGACGATCCGGGGGTCCAGCGCGGCGGCCAGCGTGGTGGTCCAGCCGCCGCCGGAGATGCCCACCATGGCCAGCGGCGTCTCGTACTCGGACTCGAGGAGGTTGACCACGGCGATGACCGGCTCCACGAAGTACCGGATCGGGTGACCCGTCTCCGGCTCCAGGTACTCCATGTGGCGATGGCTTCGGAGTCGGACGGTGCCGAGGCCGGGGAACGTGACCACCGGCTGGTTGTTCATCCCCTGGAGCGGCATGGACAGCCCGGCCACGGCATAGCCTCTCTCCACCAGCCCGGCGATCGTGGCCCTGCCCTGGAAGAAGTCGCCCCGGTGGCCCTGGTGGTAGAGCACCAGCGAGCCGTTCGGCGACGACGGCCGGAGGTGGTAGACGTAGGACTCGAGCCCGAAATCCATCCCGACCGTCAGCCGGTCGATCCGATCGAGGCCGGCCAGGTCGTCCCAGCGGGCGTCCGAGATGCCGGGCTCGACCACCGGGAGCAGGCCGGGGAGCGAGTCGACGCCCCACAGGAAGCGCCGGAGCCGGGCCCGGAGGGCGACGGCGTCGTCGCGAGACCGGATGTCGATGAGGGAGTCGACCGGCAGGCCGAACTCGAGGAAGTCGGTCATGGGCGCCGGCTCGACGTCCGTCGGCGCCGCCTCGGCCGCCCGCTCCTTGAGCGACCAGAGGAAGCGGTAGGGCGGGAGCTGGTACCGCTGCCAGACCACGCCCGCCAGGAACGCCACCGCCGCGACGGCGAGGACCCCGAGGACCCGACGGCGCGTCATGGCCCGTCCCCGGGATCCCGGATCGCGTACGTCACCTTCCCCTGCGACTCGTAGTAGGTCCGGATCAGGATCTCGGCCAGCAGCCCGAGCAGGATGCTGAGCCCTCCCACCAGCACCAGCATGACGGTGAGCAGCGGGAGCGGCGTCTCGACGAAGTCCCTGAGCCCGGCCAGCTTCAGATAGACGGTGCCGGCGCCCACCACCGCGGCCCCGGCAAGCGAGAGGAGCCCGAAGCCGCCGAAGACGTAGATCGGCCGGGTCGACCACGAGGCGAGGAACTTGAGCAGGATCAGGTCCAGGACCACCTTGAATATCCGCTCCATCCCGTACTTCGACTCGCCCCGGGTCCGGGCGTGGTGCCGGACGGGCATTTCCGTCACCCGCGCCCCCTGCCAGCTGGCGTAGATGGGGACGAACCGGTGCATCTCGCCGTAGAGCCGGACGTTCTCGAGCACGGACCGGCGGTACGCCTTCAGCGAGCAGCCGTAGTCGTGGAGCCGTACGCCCGTCGAGACGGAGACCAGCCAGTTCGCGGCCATGGACGGGATGCGCCGCCGGAGCGCGTCTTTCCGGTCCACGCGCCAGCCGCTCACCACGTCGTAGCCCTCCTCCAGCTTCTCCAGCAGCATCGGGATGTCCCGGGGGTCGTTCTGGAGGTCGCCGTCCATGGGCACGATGATCCGGCCCCGGGCATGGTCGATCCCCGCCGACAGCGCCGCCGTCTGCCCGAAGTTCCGGCGCAGCCGGATCAGCCGGACCCGCTCGTCCCCGGCGGCGATGGCCGCCAGCCGGTCGGCCGTACCGTCCTGGCTCCCGTCATCGACGAACACCACCTCCATGTCGGCGGTCCCGGAGTCGAACTCCAGCACGTCGATGCGCGAGGCGTTCACCCCCACCCGCAGCGTCACCACGGTGCCGCAGTCGCTGATGCCGTCGCCGGTTTCGGCGCTGGTCCGCACCACTTCCGTCGTCCCGCCCCACTCGACCGGGTTCAGTTCCTGCTCGGCCAACTGACCGAGAATGCGCTGGATGTTGGCGTCGGTGGCCTCAGGCTTGTCGACCTTGTTCAACGCCACGACGATCGGCACGCCGGCCGCCTTGGCGTGGTTGATCGACTCGAGCGTCTGCGGCATCACGCCGTCGTCCGCCGCCACCACCAGCACCACGATGTCGGTCAGCGTCGCTCCGCGGGCCCGCATGTTGGTAAACGCCTCGTGGCCCGGCGTGTCGAGGAACACCACCGTCCTGTCTTGCCCGTCGGTGCCCCTGATGATGGCCCGGTAGGCGCCGATGTGCTGGGTGATGCCGCCGGCTTCGTCGCTGACCACGTCGGCTTCGCGAATCTTGTCCAGCAGCGAC
>CAYMLW010000188.1:0-8182 GCA_964391035.1 uncultured Gemmatimonadaceae bacterium | reverse complement strand
CGGTCTACTACGGCGGGTCCGGGCAGAACGTGATGACGCCTGCCGGCGAGGAGGTCCAGGCGAACACGCTGATCGCGGAGGCCCACGCCAGCTACCAGGCCCGAGGGCTGGACCTGCGCGCCCTCGTGGCCAGCGCCACGGTCGATGAGGCGGCCGAGCTGAACGCCGCCGGCGCCGACGGCGTGGCGGAATGGCTGACCGGGGCCTACGCCCACGTCGGCTATGACGTGCTGCGGCATACGAACAGCACCCACCAGCTGATCCCGTACGTCCGGTTCGAATGGCTGGACACCCGGGCCGAGCCGGCGGCGGGGGAGGTGGCGACGGGTGTCCACGAGGAGAAGGCGCTGCTGCTGGGGGCGTCGTGGAAACCGGTCCCACAGGTAGCGGTCAAGGGCGACTACCAGATCCACAGCACCGACGCGGAGACCGGTCGGAACCAGTTCGCCCTCGTGCTCTCGTACCTGTTCTGATGACACACCGGGTTCGGAGCCACGCGACGCGGCGGGCGGCCCTGGCGGGGGCGACCGCCCTCGGCGTGGCCGCGGCGGCGGTCGCGGGCGTCACCGCCCCCGCGGCCGCCCAGACGCTGCTCACCCAGCAGGAGGCGTTGGACCTGGCCTTCCCTGGCGAGCAGGTGGAGCGTCGAACCGCGTATCTGACGGACGCGGAGCTCGACCGGGCCCGGGCACTGGCGGGGGACGCGGTGGAGGTCGACCAGGGGGTGGTGATCTACTACGTGGGGTACCGAGACGGGCGTCCGGTGGGCGTCGCATACTTCGATGCCCACCGGATCCGCACGCTGGCGGAAGTGGTCATGGTGGTGGTCACGCCTGGCCACCGGATCGGGCGGGTGGAGGTGCTGAAGTTCATGGAGCCGTCGGAGTATCGGGCGCCGGAGGGGTGGATCGCCCAGCTCGAGGGCCGGGCACTGGATGACGACCTCTCGACCCGGGGAGCCGTTCGGAACCTCACCGGCGCGACGCTTACCGCCCGGGCGCTGACCCGGGCGGCCCGGCGGGTCCTGGCCGTCCACACCGTGGTCGATCCGCTGGCCTCCCGGGACCAATGAGCCGGTTCGAGCGATGGTTCGTCTGGATCACGACGGGCGGCACACTGGCCACCGGGCTCGTCTACTGGTGGATGAAGGACATCCTGGAGCCCGCCGATCCATGGGCGGTGATCAACCATCCGCTTCAGCCGTGGGTTCTGAAGGGCCACATCCTGATCGCGCCGTTACTCGTCTTCGCTGTCGGACTCATCGCGTCGCGGCACATCTGGCGACACTATCGGCTCGGGGTTCGGAAAGGGCGCCGGAGCGGCCTTCTCGCGGCGTCTACCTTCGGCCTCATGGTCCTTTCCGGCTACCTGATCCAGGTTCTCACGGCGGAGACCGTTGTCCGTCTCCTCGGCTGGACCCACCTCACCCTGGGCGTGGTCTTCAGCGCGGGCGTGGCCGTCCACCGGCCGGCGACGAACGGGAGGCAGGAGCCGGAAGAACGAGACAGGGCCAGAGACGCGCCAACGGGAGCCGGTCGTGCGAGGCCGGAGGCCGACCGAGCGACTCGGATCGCGGGTCCCGCGTAGGTCCCTACAGGCCTCTGGGTGTCACCAGCCGCTCGGCCGCGTGCAGACCGAGGTCCACGATGAGAGCCAGGATCGCCGCGGGAATGGCCCCGGCGAGGATCCTGTCGGTGTCGCTCAGGGCGAGGCCGCTGACAATCGGATCGCCGAGGCCGCCGGCACCGATGAACGCGGCGAGAGTGGCCGTGCCCACGGTGATGACGGCGGCAGTCCGGATCCCGGCCATGATCACGGGTGCGGCCAGGGGCAGCCGGACGAAGCGGAGGACCTGGGCGGGGGTCATTCCCAGGGCCCGGGCGGCGTCGACCGCCGCCGGGCTGGCATCTCGGACCCCGCTGTACGTATTCCGCAGGATCGGGTAGAGGGAGTACAGGAAGAGGGCGACGAGGGCGGGCACCACGCCGATCCCGAGGAGGGGGATCATGAACGCGAGAAGCGCGATGCTCGGGATGGTCTGAAGGAGGCCGATACCCCGGATGGCGCCCTCGGCGCCGCCCCGCACCCGCTCGAGCGCGAGTCCGAGGGGGACGGCGATGAGGATGGCAGCCGCCAGCGACACGCCCACCAGCAGCAGGTGTCGCAGCGTCATCCGCAGCAGATCGGTCCGATGGGTCCACATGTGCGCGACGACGCCGTCGTCCCTGCCCTCTCGCCCGTCCCGAGTGCCGGCCCCGGCGACCTGCCCGGCGTCTTTGGCCCCACTCCCCTTCCCCGCCACCAGCCCGAGCTCCCGGAGAAGGTCGGCCGCCACGAGCTCCACGTCGGTGCCATCCACCTCGATTCGCTCGTTGAGCCGGCGCATGGTCGACTCGTCCAGCAGTCCCGACAGCTCGGTAAGGGCGGCCACGACCGCCGGCCGCTCCCGCACGAGGCGGCCGACGACGAGGGGGACGGCTTCATAGGCCGGGAAGAACCGCCGGTCGTCCTCGAGCACGACCAAATCGTAGCGGGCGATCTGGCCGTCGGTCGAGTAACCGTCGATCACGTCCACCTCCCCCGCGGCCAGGGCCTGGTACTTCACCGCCTGGAGGAGCGATCGGGTCTCGGCGAACCGCAGCCCGTAGGCATCCCGGATCCCGGGCAGGCCGTCATCCCGGCCAATGAAGTCGGGCGAGAAGCCGCCGACGAGGTCGGGAGCGACCCCGGCAAGGTCCGACAGCGTCTCGAGCCCGTAGCGCTCGGCCGATTCCCGTCGCACGGAGATGGCGTACGTGTTCTGGAACCCCAGCGGCGCCAGCCAGACCACGTCCCACCGCTCCGCGAAGACGAGCCGCACGCGTCGCAGCACCGTCTCCGGGTCCGTTTCCGGCGGGTCTCCGAGGATGGCGACCAGACCGGTGCCCGTGTATTCCGGATAGACCTGCACGCCGCCCGTGCGCAGCGCCTGGAAGGTGATCTCCGTGGCGCCCAGCCCCGGGCGGCGGTCGACCTCGAACCCCCGGGCTTCGAGGAGCTGGGCGAAGACCTCGGCCAGGAGGTACGACTCGGCGAAGGGCTTGCTGGCGACGGTGATCGGACCGGCGTGGGAATCGGTCGACTCCTGCGTTCCGGCCCGGGGACCCTCGTGGCCGGGGGTCGCCAGCTTCGAGGATGCAGGCGGGATGGCAGTCGGGGCTGCTGCTGCCGGGGCCGGCGCGAGGAGGGCGGTGGCCAGTAGGGCGCCGGCGAGTCTCGGGCGCGCGGGCCCGTGCCGTTCCGTCATGCCACCCCCGCGCTCTCGAGAAGTCGGGCGACGTAGTCGCTGGCGGGCCGGCTGGCCAGGGCGTCGGCGTCATCGACCTGCTCGATCCGGCCACGACGCATGACCGCCACGCGGTCCCCGAGCCGGAGGGCCTCGCCCAGGTCGTGGGTCACGAGTACGCAGGTCGCCCGGACGCGGCCGCGTAGCTCGAGGAAGCTCTCGTGGAGCTCGGCGCGAGTAATGGCGTCGAGGGCGCCGAAGGGCTCGTCCATGAGGAGGATGGCCGGGTGATCGGCGAGGGCCCGGGCAATGGCCACGCGCTGGCGCTGCCCGCCGGAGAGCTGGCTCGGCCAGCGGCGCCCGAACTCTTCCGGGGGCAGGCCGACGAGGTCGAGGGCGGCGTCGGCCCGGGCGTCGGTGTCGTCCCGGCCCCGGAGCCGGGGCACGAGGGCGGCGTTCCGGTGGACGGTCCAGTGGGGCATGAGGCCACCTTCCTGCTGGACGTAGCCGATCGAGCGACGCAGCTGGACGGGATCCGGCTCCCGGACGTCCCGGCCGTCCACGAGAACGCGCCCCTCGTCGGGCGATACCATGCGGTTGAAGCAGCGCAGGAGCGTGGTCTTGCCGGATCCGCTCTCGCCGACCAGCGCCATGCACTCACCGGGGTGGATATCGAGGGAGACATCGTCCAGTGCGACGACACTGCCGTACCGCCGGCTCACGCCTCGGGCCTCGAGGGGCGCTCCGCGTTCCCCGGCCACCGGCGGAGTGGCCGGTGGATCGACCGGTCCCGCGCCGGGGCGATCAGAAGGCATAGCGCTCCAACTGCATGAGCGCCGTCTGGAGCCCTTCGGCGTAGGCCGGGTGGATGGCCTCGGCCTCGACGATGGCCCGGGCCGGCGCGTCCCCGCTCATGGCGGTGACGAAGACGTGGATCAGCTCGGCGGCCTCGGCGCCCACGATGGTCGCGCCGAGGACCCGCTCCGTCTCCGGGTCAACCAGGACCTTGATCAGCCCGGCCTCGCGGCCGGCCTCCCGGGCCCGGGATACGTTCCGGAAGGGCATGCTGGCGACCTCGTGGGGGCGGCCGGTCCGGCGCGCCTCCGACTCCGCCAGCCCCACCCGGGCGACCTGCGGGTCCGTGAAGACGGCGTGCGGGACGATCCGGTCGGCGCGGGTCCGCTCGCCGTTGCCGGTCAGAAGGTCGAAGAGGATCCGGTGATCGTCCCAGGCGGCATGGGTGAACTGCGGGCCGCCGGTCACGTCGCCGACCGCGTACACGCCATCGACCGAGGTTCGGTATCGGTCGTCCACGCCAATGGCACCCCGATCATCCAGCTCGAGGCCGGCGGCCTCGACGCCGAGATCGTCGGTGTTGGGCCGGCGACCGGCGGCCACGAGGAGGTGGCTGCCCCGGACCGTTTCGTCCTCGAGGTCGAGTCGAATGCCGCCGCCCCCCGCCACGCCGCGGACCGTGGCGCCGAGCCGGAGCGTGATGCCTTCCTCCCGGAAGACCCCCTCGAGGGCCTCCGAGACGTCGGGGTCCTCCCGGGCCAGCAAGCGCTCGTTGCGGTCCACGATGGTCACCGCCGCGCCGAACCGTCGATACGCCTGGCCCAGCTCACAGCCGATGTAGCCGCCCCCGAGGATCAGGAGATGTTCGGGCACGGCCCGCAGCTCCATCAGGCGAGTGTTGTCGAGCCATGACACGCCGTCCAGCCCGGGGATCGGGGGCTCCACGGGACGGGCACCGGTATTCACGATCACGGTCTCGGCCGTGCACTCGTCGCTCCCCGCCCGCACGGTGCGGGGGCCCACGAACCGGGCGTGCTCCCGCACGACCGTGAGCCGGTCGCCGGCCCGCTCCAGCCGCGACGCCACGCCGTCGCGCCACTCCCGGACGACCGCCTCCTTCCGGTCCACGACGGCGTCCAGGTCGACGCGGACGCTCTCGACCCGGACTCCGAAGGGGGCGGCGGTGCGGGCCACGTGCGCCGCGCGGGCGCTCGCGATCACGGTCTTGGTGGGCGTGCAGCCGTAGTTGACGCACGTGCCCCCCAGATGGCTGCGCTCGAAGAGAGCCACCGACCGGCCGGCCTCCGCGAGTCGCGCCGCCAGGGGCACGCCGGCCTGCCCACTCCCGATCACAATCACGTCACATTCCACGGCGTCCTCGGTTTTCGGATTCGGTCCCGCTTGCCTTGGCGCCCGGACGGTCTGACGTTTGCACCGGCGGCCGACATCGTGGCGGTCGCCCTGGCCACAGAGGTTGGAAGCCGGGTGCCTCGACCACGGTTCCCCGGACGTCGGGGAAGATAGGTCGTCGCCTCGAGGGCCGCACACGGGAGCGCGCCGACGAGGTCGGGCATTCTGCTGGAGGGGAGGACGCGATGGAGGTCGGGCGGGAGCAGATGAGAGCGGACGTGGCGGAAGGCCTCGGCCGGGAGCAGAAGGAGCTGTCGCCGAAGTACTTCTACGATCGGCGGGGCTCGGAGCTGTTCGAAGAGATCACTCGTCTCCCGGAGTACTACCCGACGCGCACCGAACGCGGCCTGCTCCGGGAGCACGCGGTGGAATGGCTGCAGGATCTCTCGCCCCACTCCCTGGTCGAGCTCGGGGCCGGGGCCGCGGACAAGACCACGGTCCTGCTCGATGCCATGCACCGGACCGTCGAGACGCCGATCTACGTGCCGGTGGACATCAGCGGCGAGTTCCTGGACCGGGTGGCCGACGCGCTGCGCCGGGAGTACCCCGCGGCCGAGGTTCGCCCCATCATCGCCGACATGACCGCCGGATTCCACCTGCCCGACGGCCTCCCGCGGCCCGCCATCTTCGCGATCCTCGGCGGCACCATCGGCAACTTCCCCGACCGGCAGGCCGTGGACCAGCTCGAGCGGATCCGCGCCGAGATGCGCGATGTCGATCGGTTCCTCATGGGCATCGACCTCCAGAAAGACGTGGCCGTCCTCGAGGCCGCCTACGACGACGCGGCCGGCGTCACCGCGGCGTTCAACCTCAACGTGCTGACCGTGCTCAACCGCGAGCTCGGCGCCGACTTCGACCCCGAGGACTTCGAGCACCGCGCCTTCTACAACGCCGCCGACGCGCGGATCGAGATGCACCTCGTGGCCCGGCGACCGGTGACCGTCGCGATTCCGGCCGCCGGCCGCTTCTCCTTCGCTTCCGGCGAGAGCGTGCGGACGGAAGTGAGCTGCAAGTACACCCGGGAGTCGACGGCCGAGCTCCTCGAGCAGAGCGGCCTCGCCCTCGAGCGGTGGGCGGACGCCGAACCCGGCTTCGCCCTCGTCCTGGCCGCTCCGGCCTAGCTTCGCTCGAGCCGCTGGGGCACGATCCGGTCTGCACCGGCGGTCCGCAACGCGTCCGGCACGTCGAACTCAGCCCCCGACCCCGACCTGCTTCTGCAGCCGCTCCACCACCGTCGGGTCGGCCAGTGTGGTGGTGTCCCCCACGTCCCGGCCCTCGGCGATGTCCTGGAGCAGGCGCCGCATGATCTTCCCGGATCGGGTCTTCGGCAGCTCGGTCGTGAAGACGATGACGGCCGGCTTTGCGATGGCTCCGATCTTCAGCTCGACGTGCTCGCGAAGGTCTTCCTTGAGCTGATCCCGGGGCTCGACGCCCTCCTTCAGGGTGACGAACGCCGCGATGGCCTGGCCCTTCAGCTCGTCGGCCTTCCCCACCACGGCGGCCTCGGCGACGGAGGCGTGGTCGACCAGGGCGCTCTCCACCTCCATCGTGCCGATCCGGTGGCCGGCCACGTTGAGCACGTCGTCCACGCGTCCCAGGATCCAGAAGTAGCCGTCGTCGTCGCGCTTCGCGCCGTCGCCCGGGAAGTACGTGTCGTCCCATTTCGACCAGTAGGTCTGCCGGAAGCGTTCGTCATCGCCCCAGACGGTCCGGAGCATGCCCGGCCACGGGCGGGTAATGGCGAGGTAGCCAGCGGAGACGTCGTCGCCTTCCTCGTTCAGCAAGGTCGCGCTGATGCCCGGGAACGGGACGGTGGTGCTCCCGGGCTTGGTGGCCGTGATGCCGGGGAGCGGCGTGATCATGATGCCGCCGGTCTCCGTCTGCCACCAGGTGTCCACGATGGGCCGCGAGCCGCCCCCGATATGCTCGTGGTACCACATCCACGCCTCGGGGTTGATGGGCTCACCCACCGTGCCCAGCAGCCGCAGCGTCGACAGGTCGTACTTCTCCGGCCACTCGCTGCCCCATCGCATGAAAGCGCGAATGGCGGTGGGGGCCGTATAGAAGATGGTCACGCCGTGCTTCTGGACCAGCTTCCACATCCGGCCCCGGTCCGGCGTGTCCGGCGCACCCTCGTACATGAACACGGTGGCCCCGTTCGCCAGCGGGCCGTAGACGATGTAGGAGTGGCCGGTGATCCACCCGACATCCGCCGTGCACCAGTACATGTCGTCTTCCTTCAGGTCGAAGACGAGCTTGCTGGTGGCCGTGACGTGGGTCATGTAGCCGCCCGTGGTGTGGACCACGCCCTTCGGCTTCCCGGTGGTGCCGGACGTATAGAGAATGAACAGGACGTCCTCCGTGTCCATCGGCTCTGCCGGGCAGGCCGGCGACGCGCCCTGCATCTGCTCGTGGTACCAGTGATCCCGGCCGGGCTTCATCTGGACCTGCGGCTCCTGGGCGATGAGGCGACGACGGACCACGACCACGTGCTGGATCGTGTCCGTGCCCTCGAGCGCCTTGTCGGCCATGTCCTTGAGCGGAATCACGCGACCTCGCCGATAGCCGCCGTCCGCCGTGATCAGCACCTTCGCCTCGGCGTCCACGATCCGGTCTCGCAGACTGTCGGCCGAGAACCCGCCGAACACCACCGAATGGATCGCACCCAGCCGGGCGCACGCCAGCATGGCGATGGCCGCCTCCGGGATCATC
>CAYMLW010000187.1:0-8230 GCA_964391035.1 uncultured Gemmatimonadaceae bacterium | reverse complement strand
CTCGCCGGCGGCGTCATCGCGGGTCTCGCCCAGGAGCTCGTAGCGGCCCCACTCGGGGACCCAGAGGAGGAGCGTGTGGCCGCCGGAGACCAGGAGCGCGACGAAGGGCGGCACGGCGGCCGGGTCATCGAGACTCGCGGCGAAGAGGTGGGCCTCCATGTGGTGCACCCCGACGATCGGGCGCCCGAGCCCCCAGGCCGCGGCCCTGGTCCAGGCCACGCCCACGAGGAGCGCGCCGATGAGCCCTGGGCCCGCGGTGACGCCGAAGACATCGATGTCGTCCAGACGGAGCCCGGCCTCGTCGACGGCCGCGGCCACGACGTCGTCCATGACCCGCATGTGTGCCCGGGCCGCCAGCTCGGGGACCACGCCGGCGTAGACCTTGTGGACGTCCTGTGAGAGGATGACATGGCTGAGGAGGTCGTCCTCGGCGAGGACGGCGGCGGAGGTCTCATCGCACGAGGTCTCGACCCCCAGGACCACGGGGTGCGAGGCCGTCATCAGCGGAGCGGCTGGCTGGTCGAGTCGGTGCGCGGGACCGGCACGGAGTCGGCGGGGACCACGCGAAGCACGACATTGACCTCCCCGGGGTCGAACCGGAACCCGGGGACCGCGGCCGAGTCGACGGAAACGGGCACGTTGGTGGTCGAGCTGAGCCCGGAAAGGTCGACGGGCACGAGCGGGACGGAGTCGAGGCGGGCGAGCTCGTCGACCGGGCCCCGGACCTCGACGGTGGCCGGGTCGGTGGTGATGGGCAGCGAGAGAGCGAGGCTGTCGGCCAGGTCGCCACGGGTCCGAATCCGGACCGGGAGCATGCGCGAACCGAGCCGCTGGTAGAACAGCCGGATCGTGTCGGGCCGCAGTCCGACCACGCGGGTGCTCCGGAGATCGGCCGGGAGCTGGATCCATTGGGGCGGAACGACCTGCGACTGCACCGAGTCGCTGACCGCCTCGACGGGAAGCACGATCCGGGGCGGCTTCCCGCCCAGCTCGACCAGCTCCGCGCGAGGTCCCTGCACCGTCACCGTCACCGCTTCGGGCTCCAGGCGCTCGAGTCGCCAGTCGGGGGCCCGCAGGTCCACATTCACCGGGATGTTCCAGAATTCCGCCCGCTCCGGCTCATTGGCGGTTACGGACAGCCAGAGCATGATCGCGAGCCCCACGGCCGCGAGTTTGAGCCCCCAGTTCTCCGTCAGGAATCGGACGATCCAGGCCACTCACTCCTCCTCGACCAGAGACTCGATCATGTCGACGTACGGCGCCTCGTCCCAGGACCGGCCGCCGACCTCCCTGTGCCGGACCCGCCCCTGCCGGTCGATCAGCACCGTGGTCGGCAGGTATTCGGTGCCAAAGCTCCGCTCCGTCCCCCCCGTCGGATCCAGGACGACGGGGAACGTCAGTCCCAGTCGATCGACGAACTCGCTCACCAGCCCCTCCACGCTCCCGTCCGGCTGCCGCTCGCCCGGGCGGTCGTCCACCGCCACGGCCACGATCTCCAGCCCGTTATCGCCGTACTCCTCGTACACCCGCTGCAGCGACGGCATCTCCTTCACGCACGGCCCGCACCACGTCGCCCAGATGTTCACTATCACCACCTGCCCCCGGAGCTCAGCCAGCGACAGCATGCCACCCCGCATCCGGGGCAGCTCGAGCGATGGCGCCGGCCCGCCGGGCTCCAGCGCCACCACCGGCTCCCGGGTCAGCCAGCCGATCCCGACGAGCGCCCCCACGACCAGCAGGAACGCTCCGCCGACCAGGAGATCCCGCCCGCGTTCGCCCATCGCCATCAGCGACGCCCACCTCCGTCCGCCGGGCTCGGGACCCGGTCCGACGGTCCCGCCGCCGAGTCGGGTGCCGGACGCCCACTCCCCACCGGAGGCGCCTCTCCCATCGGCGGGCTCCCCGGGTCCGCCGTGTCGGGCGCCTCGGCCACGTACAGCGTGACCCGGCTCGGCAGCTCCCGCTGCGTTCCCGCCGGCGGGTCCGCGCGCGCCACCGTTCCGGCCGGCACGCCGGCACCGGTGAGCGTCTCCACGTCGACCTCGAACCCGACCGCCTCGAGCAGTTCCCGGGCCGCTTCACCACCCAGCCCCCGGACCGGTGGCACTCGCAGCACCGGCGCCCCGGCGCTGACCGCGAAGGACACCGCGCCGCCGCTCCGAAGCTGCTGCCCCGGCACCGGCGCCTGGGCCACCACCCGACCACGCTCCACGTCCCGGTTGGCCAGCTCGGTGACCTCGCCCACCGCCAGCCCCGCCGTCCGGATCGCCGACTCCGCCTCCGACCGGCTCTCCCCGTACAGCGACGGCACCGCGATCCCGGTCCCGGCCGTCTCCGGCCGGGGGAAGAGGATCTGCGTTGAAATCAGGTAGCCCACCGTGAAGCTGCCGATCAACACCACGACCGCCGCGATCAGCCATGGCCCGCCGGAGCCGCCGGCCCACTGCACCGCCCGTCGCCCGGCCTCCGCGCCCCGATCCAGCCAGTCTCTCCACGGGCCGGCACCGCCGCGGCCCCGACCGGGGCCAGCCCCGGACCGACGGAGGGAGCTGCCCAGCCCGGTGGCGGACTGGCCCGACCCGGCATCCTTCCGACCGGCTCCCTCCGACCCGGACCCGCCCGGTCCGGCTCCCCCCGAGGCAGCCCAGTCGAGGGTGTCCTCTTCCCACCCGTCCCCTTCCGGCTCCTCCGGATCCGGCCGACGCGGCCCGCCGCGGCGTCGACGCAGCGAGTCGCCGAGCACCATCAGGCCTCCCCGCAGTGCGTGAAACGCCGGCACTCGCGTAGTATGCTGTCGTCGCTCAATTTAGCCCCGTTCGTCGTGCTCGCCCCGCAACCGCGTAATGATAGTATGAGGGGCGGGCGAGGGGAAAGCGCCAGCCGCTCGCGCTCCGCCCTCGCGGGTCGGACGTTCTCGCCCTCCGGCCTCGCTGTTCGAGGGCACTGGCCGGTTTCGAGGGCTCTGGCCGGCCCGGGCCTCGGGGGGCCCGGGGCTCAGCGGGTTCGGCGCGACAGATCGAGGAGAGGAGGAGCATTTGGAACGGACGACGTACGGACAGCTCTCGGCGGAGGACCGGGCGCTGCTGGAAGCGGCCCGGGATGTCATGGAGACGGCGTACGCGCCGTACTCGGGCGTCCACGTGGGCGCGGCGCTGCAGACGAGCGACGGCGTGGTGACCGGGTCGAACGTGGAGAACGGGGCCTACGGGTCTACGCTGTGCGCGGAGCGGATGGCGGTGGGCCGGGCGAACGCGCTGGGGCGGCGAGCCTACACGACCGTGGCCATCGCGGCCCGGGGCGACGCGCTGCCGGGTGACCAGCCGGTGACTCCGTGCGGCGCGTGTCGGCAGGTCCTGCACGAGATGGCCCGGGCCAGCGGGACCCGGACCCGGGTCCTGATGGACACCCCCGCCACCGATGAAGTGCTGGTCGCGGGGCTGGACGAGCTGCTGCCCGCCCCCTTCGATCCGCCACACCGATGATCCTGCTGACGCGCCCCGCGGCCGAGGCGATGCTCGCCGGATTGACCGAGGGCGCGGCCGCCGTCGACGCGTCGCTGGACCTGGGCCGCTCCCGGATGGAGCTGGCGATCGAGGAGGGCGTCGTGCGGCTCCCGGACGGGCAGCGGGTGGACGCGGAGGGGCTCCGGGTCGTCGTCGAGAACCCGGAATCGGTCTACACGGTGATCGACCACGCGCCGGAGAAGGTGACCTGGTTCTCGGCGGAGACGAACAAGGTGTACACGCTCCGCGCCACCGGCGGCTGGCCCGCGCTGGAGATCTCCGGGATCCTCATGCACCGGATCAAGGGGACCGACCCGAAGGCCGACGCCGAGTCGAAGATCGCCGCCATCGCGCCGGTCCGGGGCCGCGTCCTCGAGACCTGCTGCGGGCTGGGCTACTCCGCGATCCACGCGGCCGTGACCGCGGACCGGGTAACCGTCTACGAGATCGACCCCAACGTGGTCGACATGGCCCGCCTCAACCCGTACTCGGCGCCGCTCTTCGACGAGGACGGCAGCATCGAGCTCCGGCAGGGCGATATCGCCGAGGCGATCCACGACCTCCCCGACGACGCGTTCGACTTCGTCATCCACGACCCCCCGACCCTCGCCATCGCCGGCGACCTCTACGGCGACGACTTCTACCGCCAGCTCCGCCGGGTGCTCCGCCCCGGCGGCCGCCTCTTCCACTACACCGGCGACCCCGGCAGCCGGACCCGGGGCCAAGACCTGCCCGGACGGGTCGCGGACCGCCTCCGGGCCCTCGGGTTCCGGCGCGTGCGCAGGGAACCGGAGGCGCTGGGGGTATCGGCCGCTCGCTGACGCTCGCTGGTCGGACGGTCGCCCTGCGGGCTCCCTGTTCGGTCGCGCCGGCTTCGCCGCCGCGGGTCGGGCGCTCGCCCTTACGGGCTCGCTGTTCGGGCCCGGCCTGCCGGGGGCAGCCGGGACGCTCGTGATCCGCGCCGAGACCGCCGAACAGCGAGGCGCGAAGCGCCGACGCGGCCAAACAGCGAGCATAGCGAGCGCCCGAACAGCCGGGCCGAAGGCCCCGGCGTCCGAACAGCGAGCCCCACGGGCGAGCGTCCGACGCGGCGCTAGTTGATCATCCCCTCCGTCGGACTCGACGGCACCGCCCACTCCCGGGTCGGCATGCGGCCGGCGAGGTACGCCAGGCGGCCGGCCTCCACGGCGAGGTTCATGGCCCGGGCCATGGCGGCGGGCTTCTTCGCGGCAGCGAGGGCCGTGTTCATGAGGATGCCATCGACGCCCTGCTCCATGGTGATGCAGGCGTCGGAGGCCGTGCCGACGCCGGCATCCACGATGACCGGCACCTCGAGCCGCGACTTGATCTCCCGGACGTAGTACGGGTTCACCAGGCCGAGGCCGCTGCCGATGGGGCTGGCCAGCGGCATGACGGCGGCGCAGCCGGCATCCTCGAGCCGGAGCGCGGTGACCACGTCCTCATTGGTGTACGCCAGGACCTCGAAGTCCTCGTCGACGAGGGTCCTGGCTGCCTCGAGGGTGGCCTGGACATCGGGGAGCAGGGTCCGCTCGTCGCCGATGACCTCGAGCTTCACGAAGTCGCTCATGCCCGCCTCCCGGCCCAGCCGGGCGTAGCGGATCGCGTCTTCGGCCGTGTAGCAGCCCGCCGTGTTCGGCAGCAGGAATATTCTCTCCGGGTCGAGGTGGTACAGCATCCCCTCTTCCTTGGTCCGGTCCAGGTCGACGCGCCGGACCGCGACCGTCACCATCTCCGCCCCCGACGCATCGATCGCCTCGACCATTTCCTCGTTCGACGCGTATTTCCCCGTGCCCACGATCAGCCGCGACCGGAACTCCTTCCCCCCGATCACCAGCGGCCCGTCCTTCACGCCCACCTTCTCGTCATTCGCCATGGATCTATCCTCTATCTCGACTCTCGATCCCGTTGCTACCCGCCGCCGACGAAGTGGACCAGCTCGAGGACGTCGCCGGCCTCGACCTCCACGTCGCCGTAGCTGTCCCGCTTCAGGATCTCGCGGTTCCGCTCCACCACCACCAGCTTCGGGTGCAGCTCCAATGACTCCAGGAGCTCCCTCACGGTACTACCGGCGGGGATCTCCCGCTCCTCGCCGTTCACCGTCACCTGGATCGTATCTTCTCTCATTCCGTCGCCTCCTCCCCCAATCGACCCGGGCCGCCACGCGGCCGCGCTCCCCTGCCCGGCCCCGCCGCACTGTCCGGCATGGCCGCGGCATCCGGCTCGCCGAGCGCCTCCACGTATTCCCCCGCCGCGTCGGCCGGGTCCCGGTCCCATACCCCGGTGAGCACCGCCACGCCCGCCGCCCCTGCCGCCACCGCCACCCGGGCCCGCTCGGGCGTCACGCCGCCGATAGCGATCACCGGCGGACCATCCAGAGCCTGCACGTCCCGTACGAGGTCGAGGCCGGCGCCGGGACGGCCGGGGTGCGATGCCGTCGGCCACACCGAGCCGACCAGCAGGACGTCCGGGCCGACCAGGCCCCCGGCGCCGTCGGGATCGTCGGCGTGGCCCGCCTCGATGGCCGCCTCGGCCTCCGCCACGCTGTGGACCGATACGCCGATGACCCAGTCGCTCCGGAGCCTGCGGGCATCGGCGGTGTCCATGGATCGCTGCCCGAGCTGGACGCCGTCGGCGCCGACGGCCAGGGCGACGTCCGCCCGGTCATTGACCACGAACAGCGCGCCGGCCGATCGGGCCACCGGCGCGAGTGTCCCGGCCAACCGGAACAGCGTGCGGGTCGGCGTGCGGGGCCCGCGGAGATGGAGGGCGACCGCCGGGCCGTGGCTCTCGAGGAGCGCCGTCGCCTGGTGAGTGAAGCGGTCCCGGGCGAGCACGTCATCATCGGTGATGACATGCAGGCGAGGCAGCGTGGTCACGTCAGTCGGTCGCCCCGTTCGGCCCCCCGGCCCCGGATCCAGTCGGCGGTGTTCATGCGACGCTTCCCGGCCGGCTTCACCTCCCGGACCCAGACCGCGCCATCGCCGCATGCCACCAGCATCCCCTCGTCCGCCCGACCGGGCTCGACGTCGAGGACCGTGCCAGGGCCGGCGAAACCCGGACCCGTGGTCACGTCGTCGTCCCGTCGTGCGACCCGGGGCCGGTAGACCTTGAGCTCGGTGTCGCCGTTCAGGAGCGTCCACGCGCCGGGGACGGAGTCCAGCCCGCGGATCAGATTGGCGACATCCCGGGCGGGCCGGGACCAGTCGACATGGGCGATGTCGCGGGTGATCATGGGCGCGTAGGTCGCGGCGTCGTCGTCCTGGGGCGTCTCCTCGAGCTCGTCCAGGAGGGCGAGCGTCTCGATCAGTGTCTCGGCGCCCAGCTCGCTGAGCCGGACGGTCAGGTCGGTGACGGTCTCCCCGGGCAGGATCGGCTCCTCGATCTGCATGAGCATGGGGCCGGCATCCAGGGCCTCGACCATGCGCATGGTGGTCACGCCCGTCGACTCGTGGCCCCGGACGATGGCCCAGTGGATGGGCGCGGCGCCCCGGAGCTTCGGGAGAAGCGATGCGTGGACGTTGATCGAGCCGCGCTCCGGCAGGTCCAGCGCGGCCCGGCTCAGGATCTGGCCGTACGCCACCACCACGCTGATCTCCGGCTCGAGCTGGCCGGCGACGTCGAGGAAGTCCGCATCCCGGGAACGCTCCGGCTGGAGGACCGGGAGCCCCTCCGTCTGCGCGAACTCCTTGACCGGCGTCGGCGATGGCGAGCGCCCCCGCCCGCGAGGCCGGTCCGGCTGGGTCACCACGCCCACCACGTCGTGCCCTTCGCCCAGCAGCGCGCCGAGCGAAGGGAGCGCAAATTCCGGCGTTCCCCAGAACAGTACCTGCACCTAGCCCCCCGACTGCGCCCCGTTGCCGCCGTGCTTGTCCTTCACCTTCTGCCACTTCTTCAGCGCCATCTTCCGTTTCAGCGGCGTCAACCGGTCCAGGAAGAGGACGCCGTTCAGGTGGTCGATCTCGTGGAGCAGGACCCGGGCGTGGAGCCCGTCCGCCTCGAGCCGGATCGGCTCGCCGTCCAGGTCCAGCGCCTCGACCACCACGCTGCTCTTCCGCTCCACCACCTCCCGGATCTCCGGGATGCTCAGGCAGCCCTCCTCCGCCTTGTCCGTGGCGTCGCCGGTCTCCACGACCCGCGGGTTCACCAGCGCCCGCGGCGTCACCCCTTCCTCCCGGGGGTCCACCACGATCAGCCGACGCAGGATCCCGACCTGCGGAGCCGCCAACCCTACGCCGTCGGCACCATACATGGTGTCGAACATGTCCCGGGCCAGCCCGCGCATCTCCTCATCGACCTCCTCGACCTCTTCCGCTGCCTCGCGGAGGACCGGGTCGCCCATGTATCGGATGTCCAGTGACGCCATCGTGACCGCACCTTCGTCGCGCTCGACCGGATTCAGATCCAGGATCTAAGAACTACGATCTAGGTCCCCGCCCCACACCCCGGGGTGGGGCTGGCTTCGTCGCGGTTCCGCCGCCCTCGCGGGGCCAGGGCGTCGGCGGCCGCGGTCTTGGCGTTTCCCGTCGCCCGGCTGGGCCGGTCTCGCCACGCGCCCGGCCCGGCCGGACCAACGGGCCACGCCCGCCACCATCCGGTCCCGACCCACGCCCCGATCTCTCCACCGCACGCTGTTGCAGTTATTTAGCTCTTCGATCTTGGTTCCTAGTGTTCTGACACCGAAATGTCGTGACATTCGAACGCGGCTG
>CAYMLW010000186.1:5176-8239 GCA_964391035.1 uncultured Gemmatimonadaceae bacterium | reverse complement strand
TTCGCTCCCCGGTTCTCAGCGCCAGTCACGGCGCTGGCGCGCCATGCCTGGCGCAATCGGGATAGGGGGTAGCGGCGGATCGCCGCTACTCCCCTCCCACACCACCGGACATGCGGGTCCGCATCCGGCGGTTCAGTGAGTTGACGTTTGTGCGGCCAGCCGGGGTACTCCGAGCCGCTCGAAGTAGCTTCCCGGCAAAGCCGTGTGCAGTGCGCCATGTGCGGCCACCCTCCACCAGCTACGCGCGAAGCGCGCCGCCCTCGGAGCCAGCCACTCAGGAACACCCCGAGCGCTCAGCTCGCGATACACGGTTCGTCCGCGTTTCCACTGCTTCAGTTGGACCGCTCGCAGACGACGGTGGATCCACTGGTCCAGGCCGAGGAAGATCCCCGGGGTATCCGCGAGCTTGAAATACTCCTTCCAGCCGCGCAGGTATACTCCCAGTGCTTTCGTGACCTGTTCCATGCTCCGGCCGCCGCTCCGACGAGTAATCCGCCGAACGCGCTGCTTCATCTCTCCAAGGGCTTTGGGCGCGACGCGGAGCTTGACCGTCTTTCCCTTGGCTACCCAGAAGCTGTAGCCCAGAAACTTCCGGCCCCACACCCGCGCCACCGCGCTCTTCTCCTCGTTGACCCGGAGCCTGAGCTTCGCGTACATCGACCGCAGCGCGGCCAGCACCCGTTCCCCCGCCCGCCTCGACCGCACATATACATTGCAGTCATCGGCGTAGCGCACAAACGCGTGCCCGCGTCGCTCCAACTCCTTGTCCACCTCATCGAGGAGCACGTTCGCCAGGAGCGGCGAAAGGGGTCCGCCCTGGGGCGTCCCCTCGTGCCGCTCCACCGCCACCCCGTCGGCCATGATGCCGGCCTCCAGAAAGCGGCGGATGATCCGAAGCATCCTCCGGTCACCGATCCGGTTCTCCAGCTTCCCCATCAGCACATCGTGGTTCACGCGGTCGAAAAACTTCTCGAGGTCCACGTCCACCACCCACCGTCTCCCTTCCTGGATGTACTCCTGCGCTTTGCGCACAGCATCGTGCGCCCCACGCCCCGGTCGGAACCCGTGGCTGTGCTCCGAGAACGTCGGATCGAAGATCGGCGTCAGCACCTGTAGAAACAGCTGCTGGACGAAGCGGTCGAGCACGGTCGGGATACCCAACTCCCGCACCCCGCCCCCGCTCTTCGGAATCTGCTTTCGCCGCACCGCGCTCGGCCGGTAGCTCCCCGCCAGCAGTTGCTCGCGGATCCTCTGCCAGTGCTCGCGCAGATACGGCTCCAACTCCTCCACCGTCATGCCGTCGATGCCCGGACTGCCCTTGTTTCGCCGCACGCGCTTGAGCGCTTCCAGAGCGTTCTCGCGCGCCACGACCCGCTCCATCAGCAGGTCGTGGCTTCCCGAGCGTTCCCTCCCCCAAGCCGCACGTCCAGCTTCACCACTCCGCTCTACTCTCGGGGCTTCACCCCTACCCTCCAGCGGTAGCTCCCAGAGGGACAGCTGGTGCATGGCCTTCCCACGACTCACGGGTGATTCGCTCTCCTCTCTGTTCGGCCCTTCCCGGCCCCCGGCCACGCCCGTTTAGGTCCTGCCCTTGGCTGTGTCCGCCGTTTCCGGCTTCGTGCCCGTTTAGGACGTACCCTGCACGCGCGCCTGCAGCACCGGCACTACGGCCTCTGCTGACTTCTCGCTCCGGTGCGGCACCGTCGCCCTTTCAGGCGTAAAGCGAGATCTCCCCGGATAAGAGCAATGGCCTTCGTCGCACAACCGCCGGATCTACGCCGCTCCCCCTCGGTCGCAAGAGCTTCGCGGTCAGTGGCCCGCTCGCCCTGGTCGGCAGCGCCTCGTATCCGATTCCTGTTCGTCGGCTCGCGACTCCGCTACACCGCTTCCTCCGGCGCCCCCCTCGCGAGAAACGCCCTGCGGTTCGCTCCGGTCCCTGCGACCAGGTCCCGGGAAGACTTCCACCTCCTGACCATTGCCCATGCCGGGCGTACCACAAAGACGAACGGCCGCCGCTTTCGCAACGACCGTCCGACTCGTGCCACGGCGCTCTCCCCGGTTGTTATCCCGCCGCCGCAGTCACGCAACTGGCCCTCTCTATGGGCAGGAACGGGTCCACGGCGGCCAAAAACACTCAAATCGTTATCACACAACAATTTAGAGATCACATGACAGGGCCGGGGCCGGGCCCGGACTCGCTACCGATTGCGCACTCTCGTTCATCTTTGCGCACCGGCCCGACGGTAGCCCCGGAGCCGGCGGAGGTTGGTCCGGTCCGCGGCGACGGGATCGTCGCCCTTGGGGGTCTCGATGATCTTGGGGACCTCCTGGAGGGCCGGATGGTTCATGATGGCGCGGAAGCCGATCTCGCCGATGGTGCCCTCGCCGATGTCGGCGTGGCGATCTCGTCGGCTGCCGAACGCGGCCACGGAGTCGTTGAGGTGGAGGAGTTCGAGGCGGGGGAGGCCGACGGTCCGGTCGAAGTCGGCGAGGATGGCGTCGAGGTCGTGGAGGTCGTAGCCGGCTGCCCAGAGGTGACAGCTGTCGAGGCAGACGCCGATCCGGTCCGGGTGTGCGTGCTCGATGCGCTGCGTGAGCTCGGCCAGCTCTTCGAAGGAGGAGCCGAGAGCGGTTCCGGCTCCGGCGGTCCCCTCGAGGAGCACCCGGGATCCCGGTACGGCGGTCAGGGCGTCGGAGACGGCATGGGCGTTCTGCGCGATGCCCCGGTGGCGGTCTCCATCGGTGGCATTGCCTGGGTGGGAGACGAGGAAGTCGAGCTCGAGGCGGGCGCATCGTCGCAGCTCGGCGATGAAGGAGGAGAGCGAGCGCTGGAGCAGGGCCGGGTCCGGGGTCGCCAGGTTGATCAGGTAGGAGTCGTGGGACACGGCGAACCGGGTCCCGTGTTCGTCCATGGCGGCCCGGAACGCCGCCCGCTCATCGTCATCGACCTCGCGCTCGGCCCACACGAGCGCGAACCAGGCGTGTGCCACGGTGTGCGAGAGCACCAGGCCGCCGTCGGCCACGACGATCATCTCGCGGGCGCCGCCGCCTTCGAGGTAGTCC
>CAYMLW010000186.1:4544-5166 GCA_964391035.1 uncultured Gemmatimonadaceae bacterium | reverse complement strand
CTCGCGCTCGGCCCATCGGTTGGGCTGCTTGGTGAAGAGCTGCAGTACGCTGGCCCCGATCGCGGCGGCGCGGCCCGGCGCGTTGGGGCATCCGCCGGCCGCGGAGACGTGGGCGCCGAGCTCGTCGTCAGCCTGCATGATGGTCCATCCTCCGTGCCGAATCGGTCCGTATCTTGCTCACTCCCGGGGGTCGTGAATTGGGAGGCCACCGGAACGAGTGTCAAATGCGACTGTACGGCCCTGGCCCCGGGCCGCCCTGGCAGCGCTCGGGCGCAGCACGGCGCTGCCCCTGGGCCATGTCCAGGCCGGGGAGTCGGATCGAGCCCGGCTGCCGACGCTGAGCCGGGAGGACCTGGGGCTCCTTCCACCGTACGACCCGCCGCTCACGCGGCAGGGCGAGAACCGGATCCACGCCGCGGTCCAGAGCCGGCTCGCGGGCGATCGGTACTTCGATCGTCCCGACTTCCAGCGCTCTGCAGCCGACCCGACCCCGCCCGCCTGACGACGCCTCAGACCAGCCGCGTGCCGACGCCCGGTGGCGTCTCCCAGGCATCGAATTGCTCCGCCGCGTTCAGCCCGTGGGGCGCGCCCGCTCGCCGGAGCCGGTCCCGGAGCCACGCCT
>CAYMLW010000186.1:3071-4534 GCA_964391035.1 uncultured Gemmatimonadaceae bacterium | reverse complement strand
CGCCTCGTCCGGCCAGCCGACCCGCTCTCGATGAAAGGCGGCCAGCTCGAGGACGGTGTCGAGGTGTGGCGTCACGTCGACGGTGGCCTCGGGCAGTGTGGAATGCTCGCCCCGGAGGGTGAAGACCGGCACGGGGTCCCGGTGCGGCGGCCGCGGCGCCACGATCCGGCCCAGTCGGGCCAGGGTGACGGCCGCGATCACGATGCGCCCGGTGGCCTGGTGGTCCGGGTGCCGCATCCCCCGCATCCAGGCGTCCCCCCATGTGATCACCGCGTCCGGCCGGATCTCGGCCAGCGTCCCGGCCACCTGGCGGGCGGCCTCGGGGGTGTACCGGAGCCGTGTGTCCGGCAGGTCGAGGAACCGGGGCTCCGCGTCCAGGATCGCCGCGGCGCCGCGTCCCTGCTCGACTCGCTTCTCCGCCACCGCCGACGGCTCCAGGTCGCCGTAGACTTCGGTCATCTCCCCCTGCGTCAGCCACAGGAGGACGACCCGATCGCCCGCCGCCCGGTGGGCCGCCACCGTACCGGCACAGCCCACTTCGTCGTCGGGGTGGGCCAGCGCCACGAGTAGCGTCCTCCCCGACCCGTCCGGTTGACGGGTCGGCGCCAGACCATCATCATCGGCGCGCAATGGAACTGCTCCTTTCCCTCGCCTGCGAGGACGCCCACGCGCGTCCGGATGGCAGGCTCGACTTCATCGGCGTCTTCGACCAGTTGTCCGCGCCCGGGTTCCCGGCCGCCCAGGACCGCATGACGGTCGTGTTCATCATGGAATGGCCCGACGACGACGACGGCCGCCACGAGTTCACCGCAGACCTCGTCGCGCCGGACGACCGCAAGGTCCTGACCATCGAGGGCCATACGGACGTGGCCCGCTCCGGGGAAGGCCGCGCCCGGACCCGGCTGATCATGCCGCTCGAGCGGGTGGTCTTCCCCGTGGAGGGCGAGTACCGCTTCATGCTGTCCGTGGGCGATACCCGGGTGCGGGCCTTTTCGCTGCGCGTGACCGAGCGCCCTTCCTGACGCGGACCTCGTCCGAGATACGAGGGTAGTAGCTCTCCGAACCGGCAGAGGATCATCGCGGCAGCAGCACCGGAGGGGCCGAGGCTTGGGCGAGATAGGGTCCATATCGAGGGAGACCGTACGAGTGCTGGGGGCGCTCTCGGACGAGAACCGGTTCCGCATCGTCGAGCTTCTGGCCGGCGAGTCGGACGAGCTCTCGTGCGGCGCCATCGGCCAGGCCCTCGACATATCGCCCTCCCTGCTCTCCCACCACCTCGCCATCCTCGCCGATGCCCGCATCATCGCCCGGCGCAAGAACGGGCTCTGGACCATGAACGTGCTGCAGCGGTCCGTCATCGAGCAGCAGGTCGAGCGGCTCCGGGCGCTGATCGGCGACGGGACCGATCTCGACGACGCCGTCATTCGACTCCGCCCGGGCGATGGCAACGGCGCGGCTCCGCC
>CAYMLW010000186.1:0-3061 GCA_964391035.1 uncultured Gemmatimonadaceae bacterium | reverse complement strand
CCCGAGGGCAGCTCCGGCGACGAGGCCGTCGCCGGCTCATGAGCCCGGGATGCCCGGCTCCGTCATGGACCGGGCATCGAGCACCCGGTCCAGCTCTTCCTCGGGCAGCACCCCTTTCTCCTTCGCCAGCTCCCGCACCGTCCGGCCCTCGCGGAAGGCCTCCTTCGCCAGCGCGGCCGCCGCGTCGTAGCCGATCCGGGGCGCCAGCGCGGTGCCCAGTGACAGGTTCCCTTCCAGCAGCGCCTCGATCCGCTCTTCGTTCGCGACGATCCCGTCCACACACTTCTCCGCCAGGACCCGCGCCGAGCCGGCGAGGATACGGATCGACTGGAGCACGGCGTACGCCATGACCGGCATCATCACGTTCAGCTCGAAGTAGCCCCCGGTCCCCGCCACCGTCACCGTCGTGTGGTTCCCCATGACCTGGGCGGCCGCCATGGTCACGGCCTCCGGGATCACCGGGTTCACCTTCCCCGGCATGATGCTCGACCCCGGCTGCGTGGCGGGGAGCGTGATCTCCGCCAGCCCGGCCCGGGGACCGCTGCCGAGCCACCGGAGGTCATTGGCGATCTTGGTCAGGGAAACGGCCAGCGTGTTGAGGGCGCCGTGGGCCTGGACCACCGTGTCCCGCGTGGCCTGCCGCTCGAAGTGGTTCGAGGCCTCCACGAAGTCCAGCCCCGTGGCCTCCGCGATCCGGGCGATGGTCCTGGCGGCGAACTCCGGGTGTGTGTTGATCCCCGTCCCGACCGCGGTTCCGCCCAGCGGCAGCTCCTGGAGATCCGCCATGGCCTCGCCGACCCGCCGGATCCCGTGCTCGATCTGGCTCGCGTAGCCGCCGAACTCCTGGCCCAGCCGTACCGGCGTCGCGTCCATGAGGTGCGTTCGGCCCGACTTGACCACCCGGTCGAACTCCTCCGCCTTCCGCGCCAGCGACGACTGGAGCATCCGGAGCGCCGGTGCCAGGTCCTGCGCCATCGCCACCGCCGACGCCACCTGCATGGCCGTCGGGATCGTGTCGTTCGACGACTGGCCGAAGTTGACATGATCATTGGGATGCACGGCCCGCCCCAGCCGCTGCGAGGCCAGCGTCGCGATCACCTCGTTCGTGTTCATGTTCGTCGACGTGCCGCTCCCCGTCTGGAAGATGTCGATGGGGAAGTGGTCGTCATGCTCCGCCTCGATCACCTCCTGCGCCGCCTCCACGATCGCCGCCGCCATGTCCTCGTCCAACAGCCCCAGCTCCGCATTCGTCCGCGCCGCCGCCTTCTTCACCCGTCCCATGGCCGCGATGAATCCCCGCGGAAGACGCAGCCCGCTGATCGGGAAGTTCTCCACCGCCCGCTGCGTCTGCGCCGCGTACAACGCATCCGCCGGCACCTGCATCTCCCCCAACGAGTCCTTCTCCGTCCGATACCCCTCCATCTCTCCCCCTCCTTTGCGAGCCGTCAGCGAGCCCCTCCTGCGAGCCGTCAGCGAGTTCCTCCTTGCGAGGCCGCCAGGCCGAGCCCCCACTTAGTTCCTAAGCTCTCAGTTCTACTTCCTTGGTGGCCGCGACGGCCGCACCTCGATCCGGCTCGGCAGCGTACGGTCCGGTGTGGCCAACAGGTCGAGCACGATCCGGCCCAGGTCCTCCGGCTGGATCTTCCAGTCCCCGTCGCCGCTGAAGCCACCCGTCGCCACGCTCCCCGGCATGATGTAGCTGACCCGGATCCCGTCGTGACGGACCTCCTGCATCAGCGCCTCGCTGAACCCGATCAGCCCGAACTTGCTCGCGTTGTACGCCGCGCCATCCGGGAACGCGTTCTTCCCCGCCAGACTGCCGATGTTGATGATCCAGCCCCCGCCTCGCTCCTTCAGCGCCGGGATGGCGGCGCGGGTGCAGTAGAACACACCGTCGAGGTTGGTGTGGAGCACCGTGTCCCACTCGTCCGTCGAGAGCGTCTCCACGCTCTTGAAGATGCCGACTCCCGCATTGTTGACGAGGATGTCCAGCCCGCCGAACGCGTCGCCCGCCATGCCCACGAGCCGCGCGCAGTCGTCCGGATCACGCACGTCGCAGACGACGCCCCGCGCGTCCGGCCCCAGTGCCTCCGCCGCCTCCTCGACGTCCTCCGGCGTGCGCGCTCCGAGCACCACACGCGCCCCGTTGTCGAGCAGCGCCTCCGAAATCGCCCGCCCGATCCCCCGGGTCCCCCCCGTCACCACGGCAACACGTCCCTCCAGATTCATCCTTCCCTCCTTGCGAGCGTCAGTGAGCCCTCTTGCGGGCCGCAGGCCACGCCCTCTTGCGGGCCGCAGGCCACGCCCTCTTGCGGGCCGCAGGCCACGCCCTCTTGCGAGGCCCCCCGGCCGAGCCCCTACGCTAATTGCTCCCTCCACCCGCTGCCAATTACGTTCCACTCATGGAGCTCCGTGACAGAGTGGCGCTGGTCACCGGCGGTGCCCGCCGGGTCGGCCGGGCACTCGTACTGGCGCTCGCCCGGGAGGGCATGGACGTCGTGGTCCACTACCACGGCTCCGGGGACGCGGCCCGGAGGACGGCCGCCGACATCGAGGCGCTGGGCCGGCGGGCGGCGACGCTCCAGGCCGACCTCCGGGACACGGCCGCGGCGAAGGGGCTGGCCGAGCGGGCCGTCGCATCGCTGGGTCGCCTGGATGTGCTGGTCAACAGCGCGGCTCTCTTCGAGTCGATCCCCTTTCTCGACATCACGCCGGAGGACTGGGACCGGGTCATGGCGGTCAATGCCCGCGCCCCGTTCCTACTCCTCCAGGCAACGGCGCCGTACCTGGCGGCGTCCAATGGGGTGGCGGTGAACATCGCGGATCTGTCGGGCCTGCGGCCGTGGAGCGCGTTTCCACACCACAGCGTGTCGAAGGCGGCGCTGATCCACCTGACCAAGGTCGCGGCCCGGGCCCTGGCCCCCGACATCCGGGTCAACTGCATCGCTCCTGGAACCGTGCTCCCGCCGGAGGACTATACGGAGGAGCAGCGCCGGGAGAGCGCGGCCCGAACCGTGTTGCGGCGGACGGGCACGCCGGAGGACGTGGTGCGCGCGCTCCT
>CAYMLW010000185.1:0-8321 GCA_964391035.1 uncultured Gemmatimonadaceae bacterium | reverse complement strand
CCGTCAGCCGTCAGCCGCGAGCCGCCAGCCGTCAGCCGTCAGCCGCCAGCCGCGAGCCGTCAGCCGCCAGCCGTCAGCCGCGAGCCGTCAGCCGCCAGCAGCCCCGCCTCGACGAACGAGATGTACCGGCCGTCGCCGATGACCACGTGGTCCAGGACCGGGATGCCAATCACGTTGCCGGCCTCGGCGAGCTGGCGGGTCACCGCCCGGTCCTCCGCCGACGGCGTCGGGTCGCCGGAGGGGTGGTTGTGCACGAGCAGCACGGCCGCCGCGCTCTCCACGATGGCCTCCTTGAACACCTCTCGCGGGTGGATCAGCGAGCCGTCCAGCACGCCCCGCGTCACCATCCGCTCTCGCAGCACCGCGTGCTGCGTGTTCAGCAGCAGGACCCGGAACTCCTCGCACGCCAGGTCGCGCATGGCGGGGGCGCACCGCTCGTACACGTCCCTCGGCCCACCGATGCGCTCCCGCTCCTCCGGGCCTTCCCGGGCCAGGCGACGCCCCAGCTCCAGCGCCGCGCACACCCGCGCCGTCACGGCTTCGCCGACCCCGGCCACCTCCTCCAGCCGGGCGGGAGCCAGACCCGCCAGGCGGCGAAGCGACCCGTCGGCCAGCGCGATCAACTCGCCCGCGACGTCCACGGCGGTCCGGCCGCCCCCGCCGCTCCCGACCAGGATGGCGACCAGCTCCCGCACACTGAGCGCGCTGGCCCCCACGGCCCGGAGCCGCTCACGGGGCCGGTCCCGGACCGGCCATTCCCTGATCCCGCCTGAGGCGGCCTTCATCGAACGGAGGGACACATGAGCGTCATCGGCTGGGCAGCCGCACTCGTCATGGGACTGTGCATCCTCCTCATCCCCATCGGCTGGCCGGGGCTGTGGATCATGGTGGCCGTGGTCGGCCTGGGCGCCGTGCTGGGCGAGGTCGCCCCGGCCGTGGTCCTCCTGGTCGCTGTCGTGGCCGGCGCCGCCGAGGCCATCGAGTTCCTGATCGTGCGCCGGATGAGCCTGCGGTACGGCGGCTCCAACCGGGCGTTCTGGGGCGCCGTGCTGGGCGGCACCGTGGGCGTAATCGTCGGCATGCCGATCCCCGTGGTCGGTCCGGTGGTCGCGGGCGTGGTCGGCTCGTTCATCGGCGCCGCAGGTATCGCCCTCTACGAATCCGGCGACCTGGGCTCCGCGTCCCGCGTCGGCTGGGGCGTGGTCCTCGCCCGGGCCCTGGCGGCCGCCGTCAAGGTGGGCGCCGCCTTCGTCGTCCTCGCCGTCGGGGGCGGCGCCTGGATCCTGCGCTGAGCAGCCGCGCTCCTCTCGCCCCCAAGGAACCACGCCCGACGGGGCACCGCCATGGCCCGTTGGGACGATCTCCGGGACCGCGTTCCCGCCATGCCATCGTTGCGGTCCTCCGAAAGCACCGGCATTCTTCAATCATGCGAATCGAAGTCGAGCGTCTGATCCGACAGGCGGAACGGGACCTGGAGAATGCCGACAAGAACATCGGCATCGAAGCCTTCGAGGTCAGCGCGTTCCTCTGTTGCCAGGCCGTGGAGAAGTACTTGAAGGCTCTGTGGATGCACGTGGAAAGCGAGGGTCCGCCGCGCACGCATTCGCTCACAGAACTGGGTGACGCCCTGGGTGCACCGAAAGAGCTACGTCCCCGCCTGGTCTACCTCAACACCGACTACACCGCGGCCCGCTATCCCGACGCCGCGAACGGCGTCCCGTTCGAGGTGTACGACCGTCCGACAGCGGAAGCAAAAGTCGAAGCGGCCGAAGAGATCTTCCAATGGCTACGCGAACGGATCCGCGGCTGAACGCATTCGTGACGGAGCACCTCCCCGTCCTCGTCGACCAATTCGACCCGAGCCGGATCATCGCCTTCGGATCGCGGGTCGACGGCGAGCCGCTGCGGTACAGCGACCTGGACCTCGTCATCGTGGCCGACTCGTTCCGCGGCATCCCGTGGCTGGACCGCGCCGCCGCCGTCCTCATCGCCATCGGCGCCCCGTTCGCGATGGACGTACTCTGCTACACGCCGGAGGAATTTGCCCGCAAGGCCGAGGAGATCGGTATTGTGCGCACCGCCGTTGAGACCGGAGTCGAGCTCCACTCCGGCTGAAACCGCGTCTCCGTTGTGTTCCCACGCCGGTCTGGCTATCCGGTCTCTTCCGCGCCCCGTGCCCGTGCCCACCACCCCCCGAGAGTATCAGAACGAGTACAGGAACGCCGAGGCGGCGCTCATGTCACCCGCCGTGAAGTCGTAGCTGTCCTCGCGGGTCCCGCCCAGGCGCTCCAATTCTGCGAGGAGCCGGTCCCGGCGGTCTGTCCCGGCGCTGCTCTGCTTCGCGGAGAACAGGACCCAGACGCGGCCCTCGTCCGCCGCCCGGGCCGCGTGTCGCGCCTGCTCGTTCCACGGGCTGTCGATGCCGAATATCACCCTGGCGTCCCTGGCGTCCCTGGCGTCCCTGGCGTCCCTGGCGTCCCCGGCGTCCCCGAGGTAGCGAGGTCCGTAGAACGCGACGGGGTAGCGGGCGCCGGGGTCCACGTACACGGCGTCGCCTTTCATGAGACGGTCGTCGATGTAGCGGAGCGCGTGCTTCGTCTGGTCCCGGTTCAGCAGCCGGTGCTCGTGCGCGGCAAACAGGGTCCGGCCGCTGTCGATGGTGTTGTTCCAGCCGACCAGCAGGAATCCGCCGGCAGCCAACAAGGGGGCCCAGCGCCGCCCCTTTATCAGCACCTCGAGCCCATAGGCCACCGAGAACACGATGCCCGGCGCGGCAAACAGGAGCAGGCGGGGCTCGAAGGGGTAGAGGTGGGCACTGGAAGCCAGGTACGCTACGACCCAGATCAAACTGAAGGCCAGGGCCAGGTACTTCCTCCGGGCGATCATGGCGACCACGCCCGTCACCAGCAGTGCGGCCGCGACAATGATCGTCGCCCCGCTCGAGAAACCCGTCGCCCAGCCGATGCCCCTCGCCGTCCAGTGCACGGTGGCCACGAGCTCCTCCCAGGAGCGGGGCAGCAGCGGAAGAAAGTTGCCCTGGTGAGCAGCATACAGCCAATCATAGCTCCTGGTCTCGGGCCGGATGAAGAGCCAGTAGTTCAAACCAAAGCCGACCGCCCACAGCCCACCCACCACCCCCAGCCGAGCGAGCCTGCGGCCTGCGTTGCCAGCCTGGAGCTCCCGGGCCGCGAGCCCGAGCCCGCAGGCCGCGAGAACGAACACGGCGGGCTGGGAGAAGAAACACAGGATCGCGCCGGCGGCCCCCAGACCGACCGCTCGCTTCAGGTCCAGTCCGGGAGCCTCGCTGCCCCGGGTCACCAGGTAGACGATCAGCACGGCCACGAGCATGTCCGTGCTGTACTGCTTGAGCTCGGTCGAGTAGTAGATGGCGGGCCCCGAGATCGCCACCATGCCGACGGTCAAGGCGGCAACAGCCCTCCCCGCGAGCCGGCGCGCGGTCGCGTGGAGGAGTGGGAGCACGGCAAGGCCCGCGGCCAGGGGGGCCAGCCGGAGCGCCCAGTCGACGGGGCCGAACAGGTCCAGCATTCCCCGCTCGAGGAGACTGAATCCGATCGGGGCAACCTGGTCGGCGAAGTAATCGCCGGTGCTCAGCAGCTCGGTGTACGACTGCTGGACGTACGTGAGGGCGAGAACGACCTCGTCCCTCCACAGCGACCGGTTGTAGAGGAAGGCCCACAGCCGGAGCACGGCCCCGACCGCAATGAGAAGGACCGCAAGCCGTTCGAGTGTCTTGCGGTCCTGGAGCCGGGGAAGGTGGAGCCGGCGCATATGCTGCTGTTGCCCTCGGGTCAGGCGGCCACTTCGCTGGCGGCGGGGTCCGACTCGGACACGGGCTGCTCGCCACCCGAGAGCCCCACCACGCGGGCCGCCACGGCCCGGCCGCGCATGACACCGCGGGCGTCCACGATGACCCGCGCAACGCTTCCCACCCGGTCGAAGTCGACGGCGGTGTGGTCGGTCACGATCACCACCACGTCGGCCCCGGCGAGGGTCTCGTCATCGAGCTCGACCGAATGCATGGGCAGGCCCTGGATCGGGGTGTGGCCGTCGTCCCGTATGACCGGACAGTGGGGGTCGTGGTAGCGGACCTCGGCGCCGCCCTGCTGGAGCTGGATGATGATCTCGATGGCCGGGCTCTCCCGCAGGTCGTCGATGTCCTTCTTGTAGGCCGCCCCCAGGACCAGGACGCTGGCCCCGTCCATCGGCAGGCCGTCGTCGTTCAGTGCGTTGGCCACTTTCCGGACCACGTGGGCCGGCATCTCGGCATTGATCTCGCTGGCCAGCTCGATCATGCGGTTCTCATAGCCGAGCGTCCGCATCTTCCACGACAGGTAGTGGGGGTCCAGGGGGATGCAGTGACCGCCCAGCCCGGGCCCCGGCGTGAACTTCATGAAGCCGAACGGCTTCGTGGCGGCGGCGTCGATGATCTCCCAGACATCCAGGTCGAGCCGCTCGCACGCCTGCGCGAGCTCGTTGGCCAGCGCGATGTTGATCATCCGGAAGGTGTTCTCATACACCTTCGTGAGCTCGGCAGCCTCCGTGCTGTTGACCGGGACGATGGTGTCGAAGATCCGCTCGTACAGTGCCCGGCCGGCCTCCGTGCATGCCGGCGTGATTCCGCCCAGGACCTTGGGCGTGTTCTTGGTCTGCCAGACCGCGTTGCCCGGGTCCACGCGCTCCGGGCTGAAGCACAGATGGAAGTCCTCGCCCACCTCGAGCCCGGTGGTCTCCAGGATCGGCAGCACCAGCTCCCGGGTGGTCCCGGGATACGTCGTGCTCTCCAGCACCACCAGGTGACCGGGCCGCAGGCTGTCCCGGACCGATTCCGTCGCCGCCAGCACGTACGACAGGTCCGGATCCTTGATCTTGTTCAGCGGCGTGGGAACGCAGATCGAGATGGCGTCGCACTCGGCGAGCCGGGCCGTGTCCGTCGTCGCCGTGATCAGCCCCTCCCCGACCAGCGCGTGAAGGAGCGTCCGGTCCACCTCCTGGATATGGGACCGACCGTCGTTGATGGCTGCCACCACGTCCTGGCTGACATCGAAGCCCAGAACCCGGAAGCCCGCCCGGGCAGCCTCGATGACCAGGGGGAGCCCTACGTAGCCGAGGCCGATGACCCCGACAACGGCCGTACCATCATCAGTCGTTCTGTGCGTCATTCTCTGCGAAGGATGTCGTAGGAAAATCGACAAGGCGCGTCTACGCCCGGCGTCTACGCGGGGCCAATATCGGAGCCGGTCATCGTCGCCGCAACCAGCCGGCACCCGGACGGCCGACTCCCGGGACACCGACTACCGATACAGCCTTTCCCGCTCGATGATCTGCCGCACCGGCTCCGGCACGAAGTAGCGGATGGGCGCGCCGGCGGCCACACGGCGGCGCATCTCGGTGGACGAGATCTCCGTGGTCGGGACCTCCACCACGACCACCGGCCACAGCGATTCCGGCGGCGGCTGCCCGCCCCGGGCGAAGGCCACCAGCCGGGCCAGCCGCGCGATCTCCTCCGGCTCCCGCCACCTGGGCAGATCCTCGAGCTGGTCGGCGCCGATGGCCAGGAACAGCTCCGCGCCGGGGTACTGCTCGTGCAGCGCCCGCAGCGTGTCCACGGTGTACGACGGCCCCTCCCGCTCCAGCTCGATCGGGCTCACCTCCATGCACTCGTCCGTCGCCGTCGCCGCCCGCACCATCTCCAGCCGCACGGCCCCCGGCGAGATCGCGTGGCCCTGCTTGTGGGGCGGGATGCCGGCGGGTACCAGGAGCACCCGATCCAGCCCGAGCTGCCGGTGAACCTCCTGGGCGGCGATCAGGTGCCCGATGTGCGGCGGGTCGAAGGTGCCGCCGAAAACGCCGAGCTTCATGGGGCTGGCGGCTGGCGGCTGGCGGCGGACGGCCTACGGCTGACGGCTGACGGTCCGCCCCACCACCGCCCGTGTCCGGACTCCCTGCCCGTCCGGCGTGTCCGGCCGTTCCGTGTCCCTGCCCGTCTGGCGTGTCCGGCAGCTCCGTGTCCGGCTGCTCCGAGCCACCCGGCCCGGAACCACCGGACACGGACACGCCAGACGGTCGCGGTCACGGCCGCCCTACGCCCCCACCCCGTGGCACTTCTTGTACTTCTTGCCGCTGCCGCAGGGGCACGGGTCGTTCCGGCCGACCTTCTCGTCGACGGTCACCGGCTGCTGCTTCCGGTCCCCGCCATCGCCGCGATTGGTGACGGTGCCCCGGAGCGCGTCGCCGCCCCGGCCCCCGCCCGGGGCGTAGGGGTCGCTCCCGGTCCGGGACGTGCCCGCGTCGGCGCCGGTGGCGGCGGCGGCGAAGCCGGCGCTCCGGCCGAGGCCGGCGGCGGCCTGGTCGTCGCCCACGCCGATGCCGGTGGCCTGGCGGGCGCCGGGGACATCGCCGGGGCCCGAGAGGGTCATCTTCTGGGGCAGCCGGCGCCGCGGCTCGGGGCGAGGCGCCAGCTGGGCGCGGAAGACGAGCCCGCTGACCTTCTTCCGGATGTCCGCCATCAGCCCGACGAACATCTCGTACGCTTCCTTCTTGTACTCGATGAGCGGGTCCTTCTGGCCCCAGCCGCGGAACCCGATGGAGGCCTTGAGATGGTCGAGGTCGTAGAGGTGGTCGCGCCACTGCTCGTCGATGACGCTCAGCAGGATCCAGCTCAGGATCCGCTCCTCGTGCTCGCCGAACTCCTGGAACTTGGTCTTCAGCGCTTCCCGGACCTTGCCCAGGACCAGCTCCTCCACCGCTTCCGGGCTGTCGAAGCCGTGGTCCGGGGCGGCCTGTTCCGGCAGCTCCGGCACGATCATGAAGTTCTCGAGGGCCAGCCGCTGCCGGAGCCCGGCCAGGTCCCACTCCTCGGGCCGCAGCTCTTCGGGCGTGAAGTCGGCGACGTTCTCCCGGACGGCCGTCTCGGTCATCTCCCTGATCTCGCCCTTGAGGTCCTCGCCGCCCTCGAGGGCGAAGAGGCGGAGGTCGTAGATCACCTCGCGCTGCTGGTTCATGACGTCGTCGTAGTCCAGCAACCGCTTGCGGGCCTCGAAGTTCTGCATCTCGACCCGGGCCTGGGCCTTCCCGATGGACTTCGTCACCATCCCGTGGGTGATGACCTCGCCCTCCTCGAGGCCCAGCTTCTCCATGATTCCGGCCACGCGGTCGGACATGAAGAGGCGCATCAGGTCGTCCTCGAGGGAGAGGAAGAACTGGGACGCGCCCGGGTCGCCCTGCCGGCCGGCCCGGCCCCGGAGCTGGCGGTCGATCCGTCGCGACTCGTGGCGGCTCGAGCCCAGGATGTGGAGCCCGCCGGGCTCGAGCTCCGTGTCGTGGTCGACCTTCTCGACCTCGAACCAGCGGTTCGGGTCCATGGGCACCAGCTCGGCCGGGTCCAGGCCCCGCTCCTTCGCCCACGCCACCGTGCGGGACTCCTTGACGCCCTGACCCAGCTTGATGTCGGTCCCCCGGCCGGCCATGTTCGTGGCGATGGTCACGCCGCCCGGCTGCCCCGCGTCGGCCACGATCTGGGCCTCCTGCTCGTGGTACTTCGCGTTCAGGACGTTGTGCTTGATCCCGCGACGCTTGAGCATCCGGGAGAGCGTCTCCGAGGTGTCCACGCTCACCGTGCCCACCAGGATCGGCAGCTCGAGCTTGTTGAGCCGGTCGATCTCGTCCATCATCGCGTTGTACTTCTCGCGGATGGTCTTGTAGATCAGGTCGTGGCGGTCGTCCCGGACCACCGGCCGGTTGGTCGGGATCACCATCACGTCCAGGCCGTAGATCTGGTGGAACTCGCCTTCCTCCGTCTCGGCCGTACCGGTCATCCCGGCCAGCTTGTCGTACATCCGGAAGTAGTTCTGGATCGTGATGGTGGCGAGGGTCTGGGTCTCGCCCCGGACGCTCACGCCCTCCTTCGCCTCGACCGCCTGGTGCAGCCCGTCGCTCCAGCGCCGGCCCGCCATCTTCCGACCCGTGAACTCGTCCACGATCACCACCGAGCCGTCCTCGATGATGTACTGCTCGTCCCTGTGGAAGAGGGTGTACGCCTTCAGGAGCTGGTGGAGCGCGTGGATCTTCTGGCTCTTCTCCGCGAACTCCCGCTCCAGCGCCTGGATCCGCTCCCGCTTCTCGTCCAGCTCGAGCGACTCGTCCTTCTCGATCTCGCCGATCTCGACGCTGATGTCCGGCACCAGGAACGCGTCCGGGTCGTTCGGGCTCAGCTCGTCCAGCCCCGCGTCCGAGAGGTGCACGTTGTGGCCCTTCTCGTCCATGGCGTACAACATGAACTCGTCGATCTCGTGCAGCGTCTT
>CAYMLW010000184.1:0-8326 GCA_964391035.1 uncultured Gemmatimonadaceae bacterium | reverse complement strand
GGCAGCGGGGCACGAAGTTCCATCCCGGGCACAACGTCGGCCGGGGCCGGGACGACACGCTGTTCGCGCTGGCCGACGGCGTGGTGACGTTCGAGCGTCGGGGCCGGGACCGGAAGCAGGTCTCGGTGTATCCGATCGGCTGACGGACCGTTCACCGGCCGGACACGGGCCCTCCTCGCCTGGCGAGGGGGGCCTTTTCTTCGTCAGGCGATAGGGCCGGCCCGGCGCGGGCGGGTCGGGCTGGTCCCGAACGTGCATGCGATGGACCTCCGCCAACCCCACGTACGGAGGAGCCCGATGACCGATCCCGCAGCCAGCCAGGACGTCTCGCCGACGACCGTGGCGGAGGCGGAAGCCGCGGCGGAGGCGGAGGCGGAGGCGGGGCCGGCCGGGCCGGTGGGAAGCCGGAACGAGGAGCCGCATCCGGGGGCCGTTCGCAGCTCGGACCTCGAGCCCTACACGGGCCTGCGGTGGGTGTCGCTGCTTTTCAAGGCGGCGGCGATCTTCGTCTTCATTGCGCTGGCGGCCGAGTTCGTGGCGGGGCTGCGGCTGGCGGGCACGGAAGCGCTACCCGCGCTGCTCGGTGAGACGGTCCGCACGCTCGTGCTGGCGGTGGTCCTCTGGGCGGGCGGCGACCTGGTCCGGCTGCTGGTGGACATGGGCCACGACCTGCGAGCGCAGCGGATCCTGCTGGTGCGCCTGCTGAGCCGGACGCCGAAGCGGACACTACCGGACGGCCGCACGGACGAGCGGCCGGACTACGAGGCCGAGGAGCTCAACGTGCCCGGAGACCGAGGCCGCGGCTGATCCGGGGCCAGTCTTCGAGCCGGCGGATCCGGGCGGGGGAGTGCTCGATGGTCGTGGCCGCCTCGCCGGGATCGATGGCGGCCGGCTCGTCGCCGAACGGGTTGACGCGGCGGGGCCGTGGCTGGTCGTCGAAGGGGTTCGGCATGGCTACCTCCCCGTGTACGCGGGGTCCCGCTTCTCGAGGAACGCCGACACGCCCTCGACCCGGTCCTCGCTGGAGAACGCGGTGATGAAGAGTTCCCGCTCGAGGTCGAGGCCGGCGGCGAGGGGCATCTCGGCGGCGGCCCGGACGGCCTGCTTGATCAGCTTGAGCGCCACGGGGGAATGCCGGGCGATGGAGTCGGCTAGCTCCCGGGTCCGGTCGGCCAGGGCGTCGTCGTCCACGACCTCGTCGACCAGTCCGATCCGCTCCGCCTCTTCGGCCGGGATGAGCTCGCCCGTAAGGATGAGGCGCATGGCCCGGCCCAGACCCACGAGCCGGGGCAGCCGCTGGGTGCCGCCGCCGCCCGGCAGGAGCGCCAGGTTGACCTCCGGCTGGCCGAGCCGGGCGCCGCGGGCGGCGATCCGGACATCGCAGGCCATGGCCAGCTCGCAGCCGCCGCCCAGGGCGTAGCCGTTGATCGACGCCACCACCGGCTTCGGGAAGGATGCCACGGCCGTGAACACCCGACGGCCTTCCATGGCCGCCCGCTGCTCGATGGGACCGCGCTCGGCGAACTCGCCGATGTCGGCCCCGGCGACGAACGCCCGGTCGCCCGCGCCCGTCAGCACGATGACCCGGACCTCGTCATCCGATTCGAGGGCGTCCAGCGCCCCGATCAGCTCCCGCCGGACCACGCTGTTCAACGCGTTCCGCTTCTCCGGCCGGTCGATGGTGATGGTCGCCACCCGATCCGACCGCTCCACCCGAAGTGTCTCATAGCTCATGTGATCAGGGGTTCACTCGATTCTCGATGCTCGATTCTCGATGCTCGATGCCCGATGCTCGATGCCCGCCTCTACTCCCAGTCGAAGAACCCGCGACCCGACTTCTGTCCCAGCTCGCCGGCCTCGACCTTGTCCCGGAGGATCTGCGGAGGGCGGAACCGCTCGCCGAGGGTCTCGTGGAGGTGCTCGGCTATGTGGAGCCGCACGTCCAGGCCCACCAGGTCGGTCAGGCGGAGCGGGCCCATGGGGTGGCGGTAGCCGAGGGTCATGGCGGTGTCGATGTCGGCGGCGGAGGCGACGCGGTCTTCGAGCATACGCATGGCCTCGAGGCCGAGGGCCACCCCGAGCCGTGACGACGCGAAGCCGGGCGCGTCCCGGACGATGATGGGCTCCTTCCGCATCCAACGGACCCAGGCCACCGCCCGCTCCACCGCCGCCTCCGAGGTGTGGTCGCCGCGGACCACCTCGACCAGCTTCATGATGTGGACGGGGTTGAAGAAGTGGAGTCCGAGGATGCGGTCGGCGTGCTGGAACCCGTCCTGGATCGCCGTGAGGGTGAGGCTCGATGTGTTCGAGGCGAGGATCGCCGACGCCGGACAGGCCTCCGTGAGCGCGCGGAAGACGTCCCGCTTCAGATCCAGCCGTTCGGGCACCGCCTCCACGGCCAGCTCCGCGTCCCGGGCCGCGGCCTCCAGCGCGGTCGATCCGGTCAGCCGGTCCAGCGTAGCCGACCGGGCTTCCGGCTCGACCTTCCCGCGTTCCACTCCGCCGTCCAGGTTGTCTCGGATCCGTCGGAGTCCAGCGTCCACGAGCTCGTCGGTGCGGTCGACCAGCACCGTCGCGGCGCCCGCCATGGCCGCGCTCTGGGCGATCCCGTGACCCATGGTCCCGGCGCCGATGACCACGACGCGCTCGGGGCCCCGCTCGGGCCCGTCTCCTGGTCCGCCGTCCGATCCGGGGTCGTGCCCCCGCCCGGGCCCGGGTCCCGACTCGTGGGCCGGTCCTTCCCCATCGATTCCGGCCGTGCTCGATCCGCGCTCGGTCCCCATGGCCGGCTCAGCTCCTGAAGCGGGGGGCCCGCTTCTCGATGAACGCCCGGATCCCTTCCTCGAAGGCCGGGGCCCGGAACGCCTGGAGCTGGGCTTCGGCCTCGAGCTCGAGGACCTCGTCGAGGTCGGCGGCCAGGCTGCGTCGCAGCACGCGCTTGGCGTCGGCGATCACGTCGGGCGGGCCGCCGGCGATCTGGCCGGCCAGCCCGCGGACGGCGCCCTCCAGCTCGTCGGCCGGCACGACCCGGTTGACCAGGCCGAGCCGCTCGGCCCGCTTCGCGTTGATCATGCCGCCGGTGAAGATGAGCTCCGCGGCCAGCGCCGAGCCCAGGAGCCGGGGCAGGAAGTAGGCGGCGCCCCAGTCGGGGTGCAGGCCGATGCGGGTGAAGGTGAGGCCGATGCTCGCGTTGGAGCTGGCGATGCGGATGTCACACGCCAGGGCGAGGGATGCGCCGGCGCCGGCGGCCACCCCGTTGACGGCGGCGATGACGGGCTTCCGCATGCCGTCGATGCGCCGGACGATCCGCATGCCGGTCTGGACGAGCTCCTCGAAGCGGGCGTCGTCCTCGGCCTCACGGAGCTCGGCCATGACCTCGACATCGCCGCCCGTCGAGAACGCCCGACCCACGCCCGTGACGGCGACGCAGCGGATGCCGCCCTCGTCGTCCAGCGTCTGCAGCGCGTCGTCCAGCCGGTCGCGCATGTCGTCGGCAAAGGCGTTCAGGCGCTCCGGCCGGTTGATCCGGATCCAGCCCAGGTTCCCGTCCTTTTCGACCCGGATCGTGTCGGGCTCGTTCATGACGTCTCCACCTCCACCAGTGTCGCGATCCCCTGGCCGACGCCGATGCACATGGTGGCCAGGCCGATGCCGCCGCCCCGACGCCGGAGCTCGTGGACCAGCGTGGTCAGGATGCGGGCGCCGGAGCAACCGAGGGGATGGCCGAGGGCGATGGCCCCGCCGCTGACGTTGACGGTATCGGGATCGAGGCCCAGCTCGTCGATGCAGGCGATGCTCTGGGCCGCGAACGCCTCGTTCAGCTCGATCAGATCGATGTCCCCGATCTCGAGGCTGGCCCGTTCCAGGGCCTTCCGGGTGGCCGGGACCGGGCCCAGCCCCATGCAGTGCGGCTCGACGCCGGCCACGGCGCTGGCCAGGTACCGGGCCATGGGGCGCACCCCCAGCCGTGCGGCCGCCTCCTCGGACGTCACCAGCAGCGCCGCGGCCCCGTCGTTCAGCCCCGACGCGTTGCCCGCCGTCACGGTGCCGTTCTCCCGGAAGACCGGCGGCAGCCCGGCCAGCTTGTCGAGGGTGGTCCCGGGGCGGGGGTGCTCGTCCACCTCGACCACCCGGGGCGGCCCCTTCTTCTGCGGCACCTCCACCGCCACCAGCTCGTCGTCGAAGCGGCCGGCGTCCATGGCCGCGGCGGCGCGCCGCTGGCTCTCGACCGCGAACCGGTCCTGGGCCTCCCGCCCGATCCCCCGATCGTCGGCCACGTTCTCGGCCGTGACCCCCAGCCCGACGGTCCAGTGGTCGGGGAAGGCCGGGTTCACGAACCGCCAGCCCAGGACGGTGTCGGCGGTCTCGGGCACCCCCCGGGGGTAGCCGCCGTCCGGCTTGAGCAGGACCCACGGCGACCGGCTCATGGACTCGACGCCGCCGGCCACGAACACGTCGCCCTCGCCCAGCGCCACCGCGTGGCACGCCGACACCACCGCCTGGAGCCCCGACCCGCACAGCCGGTTAACCGTCTGGCCCGCCACCTCGACCGGGTAGTCCGCCAGGAGCGCCGCCATCCGGGCCACGTTCCGGTTGTCCTCGCCCGCCTGGTTCGCGCATCCCAGGATCACGTCCTCCACCTCCGCGGCGGGGACGCCGGTGCGCTCGAGGATCGCCCGGAGCGGGATGGCGGCGAGGTCGTCGGGACGGACGCCCGCCAGCGCCCCTCCGTGGCGGCCGACGGGGGTGCGGACGGCGTCGAGGAGGACCGCCTGCCTCAATGCAGGTCCACCCACACGCTCTTCACCTGGGTGTAGAGCTCGAGGGCGTGCCGGCCGAGCTCCCGCCCGTAGCCGGACTGCTTGTAGCCGCCGAAGGGCGACGCGGCGTCCAGCGGGTGGTAGGTGTTCACCCAGATCGTCCCGGCCTCGATCCGGGAGGCGACCCGGTGGGCCCGCTTCAGGTCCTTCGTCCAGAGCGCTGCGGCCAGCCCGTAGATGGTGGCGTTGGCCAGCTCGATGGCGTCGTCTTCGTCGTCGAAGGTGAGGGTGGCCAGGACGGGGCCGAAGATCTCCTCCCGGGCGATGGTGGCCGCGCGGTCCACGTTGTCGAAGATGGTGGGCTCGAGCCAGAAGCCGTCGCCCCCGCCGTCGGGCCGGCCGCCGCCGGTGAGCACCGTGCCGCCCTCGGCCTTGCCCTTCTCGATGTAGCCCATCACCCGGTCGAGCTGCTCCCGGGAGATGACCGGGCCGTAGCGACGCTTCGGCTCGAGCGGCTCGCCGGGCTGGAGCCGGCCCACCCGCTCGACCAGCCGTTCCATCAGCTCGTCGTGGACGGACTCCTCGACCAGGAGCCGGGAGCCGGCCGTGCAGCACTGGCCCGAGTTGTAGAAGATGCCGTTGAAGGCGCCCCTCACGGCGGCGTCGAGGTCGGCGTCGTCGAAGACGATGTTCGGCGACTTCCCGCCCAGCTCGAGGGACACCTTCTTCAACGAGTCGGCGCCCTCCCGCATGATCTGCTTGCCCACCGCCGTCGAGCCGGTGAAGGCGATCTTGTCCACGTCCGGGTGGGTGACGAGCGCGGCCCCCGCCGTCTGGCCGTACCCGGGCACGACGTTGACCACGCCGGCCGGAAAGCCGACCTCGTCGGCCAGCGCCGCCAGCTCGAGGGCGCTCAGCGGCGTCTGCTCCGCCGGCTTCAGGATGACGGCGTTCCCGCACGCGAGGGCAGGCGCCACCTTCCACGAGGCCATGACCAGGGGGAAGTTCCACGGGATGATCCCGCCCACCACGCCCACCGGCTCCCGGACCGTGTAGTTCAGGACCCGACCCCGGACGGGGATCGTCTCGCCCTCCAGCTTCGACGCCCACCCGGAGTAGTAGCGGAAGGCGTCGACGGCGGTGCGGATATCGATCCGGGCTTCCCGGATGGGCTTGCCGTTATCCAGCGTCTCGAGCCGGGACAGCTTCTCCCCGCGCGCCTCGATCGCCCGACCGAGGCGCGCCACCAGCTCGCCCCGGTCCAGGGCGTCCATGAGACGCCAGTCGGAGCCCGGCTGCATGGCCGACCGGGCCGCCGCCGCGGCCCGGTCGATGTCCGCCGCGCGGGCCTCCGCCACCGACGCCAGCACCTCGCCCGTGCCCGGGTTGAACGTGTCGAAGACGGCGCCCTCCGCGCCGTCGACCCACTCGCCCCCGATGTACAGCCTGTCCGGGGCCGAGCGCAGATTCTCCGCTTGCGTCACTTGCCCTCGAACTCCGGCTTCCGCTTCTCGATGTAGCTCCGGATCCCTTCCCGGGCGTCCGCGCTCTGGAAGAGCTGCTGCTGGAGCTCACGCTCGACCGCCAGCGCCTCGGCCAGCGGCAGCTCCCACCCGGTCTGGACCGACCGCTTGATCATGCCCACCGCCTTGCCGGCCCGGTTCGGCGGCGTGAAGCCCTGGGCGTACTCCAGCGCCTTGGCCTTGAACGCGTCGCTCGAATCGCTCTCCCAGATGTCGTTCAGCAGGCCGAGCTCGAGGGCGCCCTCGAAGTCCATGGTCGTGCCGCTCACCATCAGCTCGATGGCCTTCGACTTGCCCACGATCCGGGCCAGACGCTGCGTCCCGCCCGTGCCCGGCAGCACGCCCAAATTGACCTCCGGCAGCCCGATCTTCCCGCCATCCTTCCGCGCGACCCGGATGTCCGCGGCCATCGCGATCTCGAGACCCCCGCCCACCGTGTGGCCGTTCAGCGCCGCGATCACCAGCTTCGGCGTCTGCTCCAGCCGTTGGAGCGTCTCGTTCGCGTGCAGGCAGAAGCAGTACTTGAAGCCCGATGTCACTTCGTCCAGCATCTGGATGTTCGCGCCCGCCGAAAAGAACTTGTCCCCATCGCCGGTCAGCAGGATGACGTGGACGTCGTCCCGCATCCGGGCCCGCAGGATCGCGTCATCGAGCTGGCGCATCAATGCGTAGGTGTACGTGTTCGCGGGTGGGTCATCCAGCGTGACCACGGCCACGCCGCTCTCGACGCGGAAATGGACCAGGATGTCCTTCTTCTCCTTGGCCTGCTCATGCGGGTCGGTGGTGGCGGTCTCCGCCATGACGCTCTCCTCCGGGTATGGGTCGGGGTAGTCTTCGGACGAAACAGGGACGCGCCTCCGGGGGGCCGGGGGCGCGTCCGTTCATAGGAACAGCCCGAAACCTATGGCGGCAGGGAAGGGGCGGTCAAGGCCGGGCCGCCTTGCCCGATTTCGGCCGTCGGAATAGCTTTCAGAACATTGAACCACTCCGGAAGCGGCCCGTGCGACACAGCCTCCTTTCTTCCCTGATGTTGGCGTGCGTCCCCCTTCTGGGGGCGTGTGGAGACGACGTCACGGACCCGGCCGCCATGCTCGACGCGGAAGAGGCGGAGGCCGTCCTCCGCTCCGCCGAAGCGCTCCCACTGCTGCCCCGCCTGATGGACACCGTGGAGCGGTCCGGCGACCACGACTACGCGGTGCTGATCCGTGCCCGGGAGCTCTGGGACGCGGGGTCCGTGGACGACATGCGGAGCCCGATCCGTCGTCGGCTCGCGGTGAGCTACGCCCTTCCGGTCCTCCTCCAGGAGATGCCCGCCGAGGCGTGGCCCGCGGCCCGGACCCGCGTGGACGAATGGGTCGAGCGGGTCGAAGAGATGCTCCAGCATCTGACGCTGCCGGACGTGGAGTCGAGGGTGCGCGCGGCCGAGGGGCACCTGGCCCGCTCCGACCGGGCCGGGAGCGAGCGGAACCGGGTCTACCATCTGCTCCTGGCCAGCTCGGAGCTGGCCGAGACCACGCCCCGGTGGGTGGCCCGCACGCTGGCGGCGGACGCGGCGGCCGCCGTGGCCCGGGCGCAGGAGGAGGGCGGGCTCTCGGAGCAGGTCATGGAGCGAGCGGTGCGGTTGAAGAACTGGTCCGCCCGGGCCGTAGAAGAGGGGGACTACGTGCGCGCGATCCAGCGGGCCTACTACGCGCTTCAACTGGTGGAGGGGGCATGATCGGGACGACGAGCGGGCGGGAGCGGAGGTCGGCGACTCTCGCTGCGACGCTGGCGCTGGCCGCGTCGCTCGCGTGCGCGGCCGAGCCGACGGGTCCTCCGCCGGGCGGTACGGTGTACCTGATCCCCGTCACGGGGGTGATCGAGCTGGGATTGGCGCCGTTCATCGAGCGCAGCTTGCACGAGGCGGAGTCGGCGGGGGCCGTCGCGGCCGTGCTGGAGCTGGAGACGCCGGGCGGCCGGGTCGACGCGGCCCAGCGGGTCGTGAACGCCGTCGAGGACGCGGAGATCCCGGTCTACGCGTTCGTGAACCGTCGGGCGTTCTCG
>CAYMLW010000183.1:0-8360 GCA_964391035.1 uncultured Gemmatimonadaceae bacterium | reverse complement strand
AGCCGGTGCAGGCCATCGTCGAGGCCGTGCGCAGGGCCCTCGAGATCACCCCGCCCGAGCTCTCCAGCGACATCGTCGACCGCGGCATCGTCATGACCGGGGGCGGCGCCCTCATCCGGGGCCTCGACCGGCTCCTCCAGCACGAGACGAACCTGCCGATCCACGTGGACGAGGAGCCGTTGACGTGCGTGGTCCGGGGCGCGGGTCGCATCCTCGACGACCTCGCGCGCTACCGGAGCGTGCTGGCGCCGTGAGCGGCTGACTCGAGGTGGTCGAGTACTTCGAGGGGGCCGGCAAGGCGCGACGTCGCAGCACGGGACTCGCGGCGATCTTCCTGGTCCTGGCCCTCTTCCTGTACTTCCTTCCCCAGGCCCATCAGACGCCGATCCGTCAGGGACTCCGTGACACGGTGCTCCGACCGTTCATCTGGGCGCAGGCGGAGCTGGTGAGCCGTGCGGCCGAGACGGCGGACGTGGGCGAGCTGCGGGCCGAGCGCGACTCCCTGTCGGCGGTGGTCGCGGCCCAGGCGAGCCTGGCGGAGGAGAATCGTCGGCTGCGGCAGGTTCTCGGGCTACGGGAGCGGGTCTCGGCCTCGTTCGTCCCGGCGGAGCTGATCCGGGTGGGCACGGAGGGCGGACGGAGCACGTTCCTCCTGGACGTGGGCAAGTCGGAGGGCGTGGTGGTGGGCAGCCCGGTGATCGCGCCGGCCGGCCTGCTGGGGGTAGTCTGGGACGTGAGCGAGGGCACGGCGCACGGCATCGACTGGACGAATCCCGACTTCCGGGCCAGCGCCATGACGGCGGACGGGGACGCGTACGGCATCGTCGAGGCGAGGCGGGGTCGGTACCGGGAGGAGGACCAGCTCGCGCTGGTCGGCGCGCCGTTCCACATCGATGTGGTGCCGGGCACGCGGGTGGTGACGTCGGGTCGGGGCGGTGTGTATCCCCGGGGCATCCTGGTGGGCACGGTGCTGGGCATCGAGGAGGCCGATGCGGGGTGGCGGAAGAGCTATCTCCTGAGGCCGGCGGTGCGTCCCGAGTCGGTGACGCACGTCCTGGTGGGGCTCCCCGGTGAGGAGCTCGACGACCTGTCGCCTCTGTGGACGGGGACCGTCGGGGACACGGCGGGCTCATGAAGAACGGGTGGGCGTTCTGGCTCTTCATCGGGGCACTGGTGGTCCTCCACTTCGCCCTGCACCTGGCCTTCGGTGTCGGGGCCTGGGCGCCGGACCTCCTGACGCTGGCGGTCCTGCTCGCGGCACGTGAGCTTACGCCGGAAGCCGCGGCCGGGTTGGGCTTCGGCCTCGGGCTGCTGGAGGATGCGGTCTCCCTCGGGGCCTTCGGGGCCGCAGCGATCACCCACACGCTGCTCGGGTTCCTCGGGGCCCGGTCCCGGGACCTGTTCATCGGGGAGAGCGGGCTCTTCGTTACGCTGTACCTGTTCATCGGTGCGTGGGTCCAGGCTGCGCTATACTTCGGCATGGCGCCGGCGGTCCGCCGGGGCGAGGCCATCGAGGCGCTGCTGGTCCACGCGCCCCTCGAAGCGGCGTACGTGGCCGCGACGGGGATCGCCGCGATCGTAATCTACCCGACCGTCCGGCGATCGTAGCCGGCGGGCCTCGAACCCTGCTACGACATCGTGCGTGACCAAGGCGCATTCCACATGCATTCCCGGCGCCGTCGGGCGCTCGGCGCCATGGGCGCGATGTGGCTGGTCCTGGCCGGCCTCATGGCGGCGTTCTTCCACACGCAGGTGATGCAGAACCCGGCGTTCGCCATGCAGTCGGAGCGAAATCGGCTGCGGCCGCTCTCGCTCCCCGCGCCCCGGGGCACCATCGTGGACCGGGAAGGACGGATCCTGGCGGACAACGTGCCGGGCTACGCCCTCTCGCTGCTGCCCGCCCCGCGGGACTCGATTCGCAGCACCCTCGAGCGGCTCACGCCGTACCTGGAGTTGACCGACGCCCAGCTCGACTATCTGATGGTGCGGCAGCGGGAGGCGCCCCAGCAGCCGCTGCTGGTCGCGTCCGACGTGCCGTTCGACCGGGTCTCCGCCATCGAGGAGCGCCGGCCGCTGTTCCCCGAAATGCTGATCGACATGCGGCCGAAGCGGAACTATCCGGCGGGTCGGGCGACGGCGCACCTGATCGGGTACGTGGGCGAGATCAGCGCTGTCGAGCTGGAGAGCGGAGCGTTCGAGGGGTACAGGCCGGGCCAGCTCATCGGGAAGACGGGCGTGGAGCGGGTGCACGAGACGGGACTGTCCGGGGTGGACGGCGTGCGTTACGTGGAGGTGGACGCGCTGGGCCGGATCGTCCGGGACTTCGCCGGATACGACGACATCGACCCGGTCGCCGGCGAGGGCCTGCGCCTCACGGTGGACCTGGGGCTCCAGCGGTGGATCGACCGGATCATGGGCGACACGCTGCGGGGCGCGATGGTCGCCCTCGACCCGGCCACCAGCGAGGTGCTGGCCCTCTACTCGACGCCGTCGTTCGACCCCAACGCGCTCGTGGGCACCGTGCGTCCCGAGCGGTGGGAGGAGCTGCGACAGGACACGGCGCGACGGTTGCTGAACCGGGCGGTCGCGGGACTCTATCCGCCGGCATCGACGTGGAAACTGGCCACCGCCGCCATCGCCCTCAAGTTGGGCGTCGTGGACCCGGAAGCCACGCTGCCGACGGCGTGCCGGGGCGGGATGCGGTACGGCAACCGCTACTTCAGGTGCTGGGTACCGGAAGGGCACGGGTACCTGGATATGGCGGGCGCCATTGCCCACTCGTGCGATGTGTACTTCTACCAGCTCGGTCTCCAGATCGGACTGCGGCGGCTGCTGGAGGAGGGTACGGCCCTCGGATTCAGTCGGGCGACCGGCGTGGATCTGCCGTCGGAGCGGGCCGGGCATTTCCCGCCGGGGCCGGAGTGGTACGAACGCCGGTTCGGGTGGGCGGCGACGGAGGCGGAGGCGTTGAGTCTGGCCATCGGGCAGGGCGCCAATGACCAGACGGCGATGAAGATGGCGCAGTTCTACGTGGCGCTGGCCACCGATGGGACGGCGCCTGCCCCACGGGTCACGGTGGGCGCGGAGCCGGGAGAAGTGCTCGATCTCGAGGTGGACGCCGAGCATCTGGAGTGGCTGCGGGAAGGGCTGCGAGGGGTTACCGCCCGGGGCGGGACGGCAGCGGGCTCGGCGGTCGAGCACTGGGACTGGATCGGGAAAACCGGCACGGCGCAGAACCCGCATGGCGAGGACCACGGCTGGTTCGTCGGGATCGCGGGGCCACGGAACGACCCGCCGGAGATCGTGGTGGCGGTGATCGTGGAAGAGGGCGAGCACGGCTCGGACGTGGCGCAACTGGCCGCGAAGGCGGCGGACTACTACTTGCGCAGTCGTCGAGGTATGCCGATCGACACGACCCAGACGCTACGGGAGCACTGGCTCCGGGGTGTCCCGGCCCCATGGGCGCGATGGGATTGAGGGCGCGAATCCGGGGCGCGTTCGGGGACCCCGTCCTGTTCCTCACGACGCTCACGCTGAGCCTGTTCGGCGTGGCGATGATCTACTCGGCGGGCCAGCTGGACGTGCCGGACCCGGCCACGCTCGATGTCTGGAAGCGCCAGCTGGCCTTCCTCGCCCTGTCGATCGTGGCCCTGTTCCTCGTCATCCGGGTCGAGGTGAAGTGGTTCGAGTGGGCGGCCGTCCCGCTCTACTTCCTGGCCGTCGGGACGCTGGTTCTGACGCTCTTCATCGGGACGGGTGCGGGCACGGCCCAGGGGGTCAAGAGCTGGATCCGGATCGGCGGGGTCGGGGTCCAGCCGTCGCAGTTCGCGAACGTGGCCACGATCCTCATGCTCGGCCGGATCATGGGCGGCCGGCGCGAGCCGCCCAAGACGCCGGGCGCGCTCTGGCAGCCCCTGTTCGTGGTGGGAGTCCCGCTGGGGCTCGTCATGCTCCAGCCCGACGTGGGCACCGCCATGGTCTTCGGAGCCGTGCTCCTGGCCACGCTCTACTGGGCGGGCACGCCGGCGGCCGTGCTGTTCATGCTGGTCAGCCCGCTCATCGCCCTGTTTCTGGCCTTCCACTCCTGGATCTTCAGCCTCTACATGGTGGGGGTGATCGTCTTCCTCTACCTGTACCGAGTCTACCTGTGGGAAGGGACACTGGTGGCGCTGGCGAACCTGTCCGCCGGGACCGTCGCGGTCCCGCTCTGGGAGTCGCTCGCGCCGTACCAGAAGGCGCGGTTCCAGGTGTTCCTGGACCCCACGGTGGACCCCCGGGGCGCGGGGTGGAACGTGATCCAGTCGCGGGTCGCGATCGGCAGCGGCGGGCTGTTCGGGAAGGGTTTCACGCAGGGAACCCAGAAGCGGCTGGCATTCCTACCGGAGCAGCACACCGACTTCATCTTCAGCGTGATTGGCGAGGAGACCGGGTTCCTCGGGACCACACTGGTCCTGCTGGCCTTCGGGCTGATCCTCTGGCGGCTCGTGAAGGTGGCCGAGCGGGTGGCCGACCCCTTTGCCGGTATCGTCGTGTTCGGTATCTTCGGAGCCTGGTTCGCCCATATCATCGTGAACGTCGGCATGACGGTGGGCGTCATGCCGGTCACGGGGATCCCCCTTCCGTTCCTGAGTTATGGCGGCTCGTTCCTGCTGGCGAGCTTCCTGGCACTCGGGCTCGTGCAACGGATCGCCGCGGAACAGGCAAGGAATCTGTGATGGCGTGGTTCCGCAAAGAGAAGCAGAAGCTGACTTCCGATGACAAGCGGGAGCTGCCGAAGGACGTGTTCGACAAATGTCCGGAGTGCGGTGAGATCCTGTACCGGAATCGGCTGGCGCAGAACCTCTACGTCTGTCCGGCGTGTGGCCACCATCTGGGTATCGATGCGGAGACGTATGTCGAGCTCCTGATCGATGAGGGCGGCTTCATCGAGACGGACGCCGCCATGCGGAGCGGGGACCCGCTGGGCTTCACGGACCTGAAGGCGTACCCGGACCGGCTGAAGGCAGCGGAGGCGAAGACGGGACGGAGCGAGGCGGTGCTGACGGGCTACGGCCCGCTGGACGGCATCCCGGTCCAGCTCGCGGTGATGGATTTCCGGTTCATCGGCGGGAGCATGGGCTCGGTGGTGGGCGAGAAGATCGCACGGTCGGCGGACCGAGCGCATGAGCGGGACGAGTCGCTGATCGTGGTGAGTGCGTCGGGCGGCGCCCGGATGATGGAGGGTATCCTGTCGCTGATGCAGATGGCCAAGACAGCCGCCGCGCTGGCCCGACTCCACGAGAAGGGGCTGCCCTACATCTCGATCCTGACGGACCCGACTACGGGCGGCGTGACGGCGTCGTACGCCATGCTCGGAGACGTCAACCTCGCGGAGCCGGGCGCGCTGATCGGGTTCGCGGGCCCCCGGGTGATCGAGCAGACCATCAAGCAGGAGCTGCCGGAAGGGTTCCAGCGGTCGGAGTTTCTGCTGGAGCACGGGATGGTCGACGCGATCGTAGACCGGCGGGCCATGAAGGGGCGCGTCTCCGGGTTCCTCCGGCACATGCTCGGACTCCCGCCCCGGGAGGCGCCGGAGCCGGCGTGACGGAACTCTCGTACGGCGTCCTCCTCGACCGTCTCTTCCCTCGACTGACCGGCGGCATCCGGTGGGGGCTGGCGCGGACTCGGCGGCTCCTCGGCCACGTGGGCGATCCCCACACCCACTACCCCTGCGTGCATATCGGTGGGACCAACGGGAAGGGGTCCGTGGCGGCTATCATGGAGTCGGTGATGCGACGGGACGGGCGCCGGACCGGCCTGTACACCTCGCCCCACCTGGTGGACTTCCGGGAGCGTATCCAGATCGCCGGCCGGCCGATCGAGGAACGGGCGCTGCTGGACGCGGGGCGGATGCTGTGGCCCCGGATCGAGGAGGAAGCGCCCTCGTTCTTCGAGGCGGCCACGGTGATCGCGTTCCTGGCGTTGAGCCGGGCCCGGGTCGAAGTCGCGGTCGTGGAGGTGGGGATGGGTGGCCGGCTGGACTCGACGAACGTGGTGGCGCCGGCGGTTACGGTAATCACGAACGTGGCCATGGACCACGCCCAGTATCTGGGCAGTGACCTGGGGACCATTGCCGAAGAGAAGGCCGGGATCATCAAGCGCGGCGTGCCCGTGGTCACCGGGGAATCCGATCCCGCGGTCCTGGCGGTGCTGGAGGCGGCGGCGCGGGAGCGGGGCAGCACGCTGCACCGTGTAGCGCCGCCGCCGGCGCAGACCGAGATACGCGGTACGACAGCGGTGGTGCCCACGGCATGGGGCGAGCTCTCTCTGCGGGCCCCGCTGGCCGGCCGGCACCAGGCGGTGAACCTGGCGGTCGCCGTCCGGGCGGTGGAGCTCCTCCCGGAAGCGCTGCGGCCCGCCCCCGAGTCCGTGGTCGACGGCGTCGCCACAGTCCGATGGCCGGGGCGGCTCCAGGCCGAGCACGTCGATGATGCCCTCTGGATCTTCGACCTCGCCCACAACGTCGCCGGCGTGTCCTCCCTCGTCGACGCCCTCGGCGACTTCCGGCTGCCCCGGCCCGTGATCGCGGTGATCGGCGTCCTCGGCGACAAGGACTGGGATCGCATGCTCCCGCCGCTGTTCGAGGTGGTGGACGGCGCCGTCCTGGTGGAGCCGCCATCGGCGCCCGCCCACCGCCGGTGGGCCCCGGACGCGGTACTGGCCGAGGTCCGCCCCGCCATCCCGGCCGAGGTGATTCGCCCGTTCGTGGCGGGGCTTACCCGGGCCGGTGAACGGGCGAGAGGCGGCAGCGTGGTGTGCACCGGTTCGGCCCACACGGTGGGCGACGCCATGCACGAGCTCGGCATCCCGCCGTTCCCCGAGCGGGCGGGGTTGCCGGCCGATGGTGCGAGTTCCTAGTATCGGCCGATGAGCTTCCAGAGCCTGCCCGGATTCCGCGACTTCTTCCCCGCCGACTACGCGGCCCGCCACCACATCGTGTCGGCCTGGCGCGAGACGGCGAGACGGTACGGCTTCGAGGAGTACGATGGCCCGCCGCTGGAGCCTCTCGAGCTGTACGTGGCGAAGAGCGGGGAGGAGATCGTCGATCAGCTCTATGCGTTCGAGGACAAGGGGGGACGAGAGGTCTCGCTGCGTCCGGAGATGACGCCCACGCTGGCCCGCATGGTCGGCGAGCGGGGCCGGGCGCTGCCGAAGCCCATCCGCTGGTTCAGCGTGCCCCAGCTCTTCCGCTACGAACGGACGCAGCGCGGCCGTCTGCGGGAGCACTTCCAGTGGAACGTCGACATTATGGGCGAGGAGGACATCGCGGCCGACGCGGAGGTGCTGGCGGTGGCGTTGGCCGGGCTCGCCGCGCTGGGACTCGGCGCCGAGGACGTGGTGGCCCGGGTCAGCGATCGTCGGCTGCTGGACGCGCTGCTGCGGGCGGTGGGCGTCCGGGGCGAGCAGCTGGGCGCCACGTTCGCCGTGGTCGACAAGATGAGCCGGGAGGACGAGGCGGAGAGCCGGCGTCGGCTCCGGGAAGAGGCCGGGCTGGCTGGCGAGGTCGTGGACGCCATGGTCGCGCTCTTCGAGCTCGAGCTGCCGGAGTTGGTAGAGAAGTACGCCGACCACGAGACGGTGGGACCCGCCGGGGACCGGGTGGCGGAGTACGTCGCCGCCCTCGAGGAGATGGGTTGGGGCGAGTACGTCGAGTTCGACCTGCGCATCGTGCGGGGACTGGACTACTACACGGGCACGGTGTTCGAGATCTTCGACCGGGCGGGCGAGCTGCGAGCGGTATGCGGAGGCGGGCGCTACGACGACCTGCTGGGCGCCCTGGGCGACCTCAAGATGCCGGGCGTGGGCTTCGGCATGGGCGACGTGGTGCTGGCCGAGCTGCTGCGGGACCGTGGGCTCCTGCCCGAGGAACCGCCAGGTCCCGACTACTTCATCGTGACCATCACCGACGATGAGCGGCCCGTCCTGCGACGCGTCGCTCGCCGGCTCCGGGCGGCCGGCCACTCCGTCGCGTACACCCTCCGCCAGGTCGGGGTCGGCAAGCAGTTCAAGGACGCGAACTCGCGGAACGCACGGCGGACGGTGGTGTTGGGGCCGGAAGAAGTGGGTCGCGGTGTCGCCGTGGTGAAGGCGATGGACACGGGCGACGAGCGAGAGGTCGGGCTGGACGAGCTGGGATGAGACCCGAGGACTACGACCACGAGCGCCGTCGGATCGTGCGGCAGGTGGGCCTCATCAGCTGGGGCCTGGGCGCCGCGGCCGTGGTTATGGCCGCGCTGGGCGGCGCGCTCATTGCCTGGATCTTCACCGGTGCGGGCTTCCCGTTCCTGCGCACCTGGCTCATCCTGAGCGGGCTGCTCCTC
>CAYMLW010000182.1:0-8374 GCA_964391035.1 uncultured Gemmatimonadaceae bacterium | reverse complement strand
GTGGATCCGCGACCGCAGCCCGCTCCGGGTCCTCGACCTCCAGGGCGCGAGCGCCCACATCCGCTTCTCGATCCCCACGGCCCGGCCCGTGACTCGCCGGGAGTTGGTCGCGCTCGAGCGCGAGGGCCCGACCATCGTCGTCTACGATGACGGCTCCGGCGCCGCCGCCAAGGCCTGGCTCCTCCTGCGGCGACTGGGCCACCGCGACATCCGCGTTCTCAGGCGAGGCGTGCTCGGCTGGATCGTTGGGGTGATCGAGCCCGTGCTGCCCGCCGGGACGCCCGCCGAGAAGGCCGCCTACGACCGGGTCGCCGCCGTCAGCCGGTACTTCGGCGGGATGCCACGGATCGGGGAGCCGGCAGGGAGCACCGACGCCCTCGACGCCGTCCGGCTCCTGAGCCGACGGGGATGCTACTGACATGAATCGAACCGAGCGGGCGGTACACGCGGACGGTGCACCATTATCCCGTCTTGACTCATCCCGACATGTCGCGTTCCCGGCTCGTGGAATCGGCCTTCGACCGGGACAGGGGGAGAGGACCGTCCGGCGACCATGTTGGAACGGGTCAAGATGAAATGTTGGTGCACCGTCCGCTGGTTGTCCCCCCCCGGTGCCCGGGGGGGATCACCACGTCCCGATCAGGGGTTCCCCCCCTTGTTGTGCAGGAATCCGCGTGCGAGGTTTTCCGCTATAGTCGGCGAAGCGAACGAGGGTGGTGGACAAGGATGGCCATGGTGACGAACGGGGCGGGGGACGTGCGGGGTGGGACGGGGATCGTGATGCTGAACCTCGGGGGTCCGGAGACCCTGGAGGACGTGGGGCCGTTCCTGTTGGAGCTGTTCGCGGACCGTGAGATCATCCAGCTGCCCTTCCAGAGCTTTCTGGGTCCGTTCATCGCGAAGCGGCGGGCGAAGGGGGTCCAGGAGCTGTACGCGGGGATCGGCGGCGGGTCGCCGATCCTGCACTGGACGAAGGTACAGGGCGAGGGGATGGTGGAGCGGCTGGACCGGCTGAGCCCGGGGACGGCGCCGCATCGGTTCTATGTGGCGTTCCGTTACATCCAGCCGACGAGTGAGGACGCGTTGCGCCAGATGAAGGCCGACGGGATCGAGCGGGCGGTGGCGTTCCCGCAGTACCAGCAGTTCAGCTGCGCCACGACGGGCTCGAGCCTGAACGAGCTATGGCGTGCGGCGTCGCGTCTGAAGATGACGCAAGACTTCCACTGGAGCGTGATCGACCGGTGGCCGACCCATCCGGGCTTCATCGACGTGATGGCGAAGAAGGTCCGGGCGGGGCTGGAGCAGTTCCCGGAGGAGGAGCGGGATGACGTGCTGCTGATGTTCAGCGCCCATTCGCTGCCGCTGTCGATCATCGACCGTGGGGACCCGTACCCGCAGGAGGTGGGGGCGAGCGTCCACGAGGTGATGAAGGCGGGCGGGTTCCCGAACCGTTTCATCCTGACGTACCAGTCGGAGGTGGGCCCGGTCCGGTGGCAGGGCGCCAGCACGGAGCAGGTGATCAAGGACCTGGGCGCGAAGGGCACGAGGAGCGTGCTCGTGGTCGGGATCGCGTTCACGAGCGACCATATCGAGACGCTGAGCGAGATCGACATCGAGTACGCGCACCTGGCGAAGGAGGTGGGGATCGAGCGGTTCGAGCGGGCGCCGTCGCTGAACGGGGACCCGGACTTCCAGGACGCCCTCGCCGACATCGTGCTCCGGCACCTGGAGAGCGGGGAGGCGTGCACGCGGCAATACGGCCTGCGCTGTCCCGGGTGCACGAACCCGCAGTGCCGCAACATCCTGAACCCGGTGGCGCCCTACGACAGGACGCCCGTCGGGGCATAGGACCGGACGCGGGATAGACGACGTGCAGACTACGCTGGCGATACTGAACGGCTTCCTCCCGCTGGGCTACCTCCTGGCCCTGGTGGCGTACCTCGGCGTGTTCGTGGAGCACGGCGAGCGGGTGGAGCGGGTGGCCACACCGCTGGCCTGGGGCATCGTGCTGGTCCACGGCGCGTACCTCATGATCAGCGCCATCACGTTCCAGCACGTGCCGACGGCCAACACGTGGGAGAGCCTCACGTTCATCGCCTTCTCCCTCGCCCTGGTCTACCTGGTGCTCGAGTGGCGGCAGGGCGAGCGGTCCACGGGCGTCTTCATCATGGCGGCCGTCCTGCTCTTCCAGATTCTGTCGAGCGCATTCGTGACCCACACGCGTGACGTGCCCGAGATCCTCCGGTCGTCCATGTTCGGAGTCCACGTCACCGCGGCGCTCCTGGGCTACGTGGCGCTGGCGGTCTCGGCGGTCTACGGCGTCATGTACCTGCTCCAGTACCGGCAGCTCAAGCGCAAGAACGTCGGACTGCTCTTCCAGCGGCTGCCGAACCTGGAGACGTTGTCGCGACTCAATATCGGGGCGCTGGGCTTCGGCTGGCTGGGTCTAACCGTTGCGATCATTGCCGGGATGACGTGGGCCACCCGGCTCGAGATCCAGGGCGAGCTGGAGGGCTCGTACCTCAACGACCCGAAGTTCCTCCTGACCCTGGCGCTCTGGGTGCTCTACGGCCTCTGCCTGGGCGGGCGCTACCTGCTCCGGTGGGCCAACCGGACCCTCGCCGCCGTTTCCGTCGTCGGGTTCGCGCTCATGCTGACGTCATCGCTCATGGTGACGCTCGTACTCCGGTCCTTCCACGACTTCGGCTAGCGCCATGGAGCTGATCGTCCTGGGAGCCAGCCACGAGACGGCGCCCGCCGAGATCCGGGACAGCATCCAGATGAGCCCGGCGGACGTGGAGGACTTCTGCACCCGGCTGCGGGAAGACCGGGACAAGGTCATCGAGTTGAGCGTGCTTTCGACGTGCAACCGGACGGAGATCTACTCGCTGGTCTCGGACCTGGACGCGGCCGATCCGCTGCTCCGGCGGGCGGTCCGGGAGCTCAAGGGCGTGCCGCACCTGGAGAACGGGAGGTACGCCTACCTGCTCAACGGGCGGGACATGGTCCGCCACCTGTTCCGGGTGGCGGCGGGCATCGAGTCGCTGATGGTGGGCGAGCCCCAGATCCTGGGCCAGGTCCGGGACGCGTTCAAGCACGCGGACCACACGCGGGCGTCCGGGGCCATCCTTACGCGGCTGTTCAACACGGCGCTGCACGTGGGGAAGCGGGCGCGGGCGGAGACCGGGATCGGCGAGGGTACCGTGAGTGTCGCCTACGCGGCGGTCGAGATGGCCCTCAAGGTCTTCGATGGCCTCGAGAAGCACACGGTGGCCGTGGTCGGCGCCGGCGAGACGGGCCGGCTGGCCGCGACGCACCTGGCCGAGCAGGACCCGGCCAGGCTGATCGTCATGAACCGCACTCCGCTCAGGGGCCGGGAGCTGGCCCGGGAGCTGGGCGGCGAGTTCCGCCCCATGGACGCCCTCGAGGAGGTGCTGCAGGACGCCGACGTGGTGGTCACGGCCACCGGGTCGCAGAAGCCGCTGCTCTGGAGCGACACCGTCGGCCGGGCCGCCCGGTCCCGACGGACCCGCCCTCTGGTCCTCCTCGACATCGCCAATCCCCGGAACATCGACCCGGCGGCCGGCGACATCGAGAACGTCTTCCTCTACGACCTGGATGCCCTCGAAGGGATCGCCGAGCAGAATCGTGGACGGCGGGCCCGGGAGATCCCGAAGGTCGAGGCCATCGTCGAAGAGGAGGTCGAGGCCTTCTTCGACTGGTACGACGCGCTCCATGTCATCCCCGTGCTCCGGGCGCTGCGGGACCGGTTCCACCAGGTCGGCGCGGCCGAGGTCGAACGCCAGAAGGGGCTGAGCGAGGAGGAGCGGGAAGCGCTCCAGCAGTACACGCGCGCGCTGGTCAACAAGCTGCTCCACGAGCCCACCACACGGATCAAGGGGATCGACGCCCGCACCGCTGCCGGCGTGCGCAAACTCGTCGCGATCCAGGAGCTGTTCGAGCTCGAGATCGACAAGTACACGGACAAGAGCAAAGAACTAAGAACTGAGATCTGAGTGGTGAGGGGCCGACGTCTCTGGATCCACCTTCACATCCCTGTACGGACGCGAGACCCGAGGGAAGGGAAGTCGAGGGATAGGGGCGAAGGCTGAGGGGCGAGGGGCGAAGGCTGAGAGGCGAAGGGTGAGAGCCGAGGAGCGAGGGCGAGGGCCCCACGACGAAGGCAGGTCACGCGACGGACCGGGCCCCACCCCGGGCGGGGCGGGGCGGGGACCCAGCTCTCAGATCTTAGGTCATGGATCTCGACGGGAAGGGCAGGGGGGATGGGCCAGACGCTGACGATCGGAACGCGAGGGAGCCGGCTTGCGACCTGGCAGGCGAAGCACGTGGCGGACCGGCTGCGGGCGGGGGCCGGTGCGCCGACCGTCGAGCTGGAGTTCATCCAGACGGAGGGCGACAGGATCCTGGACGTCGCGCTGTCGAGGCTGCCGGGGAAGGCGTTCTTCACCAAGGAGCTGGAGGCCGCGATCCTGGACGGGCGCGTCGATATGGCCGTCCACAGCATGAAGGACGTGGAGACGGCCATGCCGGAGGGGCTCGAGATCGCGGCCGTCCTGGAGCGGGAGGACCCCCGGGATGTCCTGATCGCACGCGACGACCTCACCCTCGACTCGCTCCCGGAGGGCGCCGTCATCGGCACCAGCAGCCTGCGTCGGTCGGCGTTCCTCAAGCGCTGGCGACCGGACCTGGAGATCCGCGACCTGCGCGGCAACGTGCCCACCCGGATCGCCAGACTCGACAACGGCGACTACGACGCCATCGTGCTCGCGGCGGCCGGCGTGAAGCGACTGGGCAGCGAGACCCGCATCAGCGACATCTTCACCGGCGACATCCTGCTTCCGGCGGTCTCCCAGGGGGCGATCGGGATCCAGATCCGCACGGACGACGCCGCCGTGGGCGCCCACGTTCGTCGCCTCGAGCACGCTCCCACCCGCGCGGCCGTCACGGCGGAGCGGGCCCTCCTCAGGACCGTCGAGGGCGGCTGCCAGGTCCCCGTCGGCGCTCACGCGACCCTCGACGGCAGCCAGCTCCGTCTCCGGGCCGTGGTCTGCTCCCTCGACGGGCGGGAGTCGGTGGCCGGCGAGATCGAGGGTCCGGCCACGGAGGCCGCCGAGCTCGGCGAGACCCTCGCCCGCGACCTGCTGGCCCGGGGCGGCGAGGCGATCCTCGACGGGATCCGGTCGGCAGAGGGCGGGAGCTAGGTGTCCGGTGAGCGGTCTCCCGGCGTGGTCGTGACCCGGGACGAGGGCCCGGGCGGCCCGCTGGCGACGATGTTGCAGGCCCACGGCCTCCGCGTCGTCCACTGGCCCACGATCCGGATAGCAGCGCCCGCCGACCCGTTGCCGTTGGAGGCGGCCCTCGGCCAGCTCCCGTCCTTCGACTGGGTGGTGTTCACCAGTCCCCGGGCCGTGGCCGCGGTCGCGCAGCGGATCGGCGGCCGTCCCGAGGGCGTCGCGGCCCGGGTGGCGGCGGTGGGCGGACAGACCGCGGGTGTCGCGGAGGAAGCCGGCTGGCCCGTGGATCTGGTGCCGCCGGTGCACACGGGTGAGGCGCTCCTCGAGACGCTCCTCGCCGCAGGGGTCGGGACCGGCTCGCGCGTGTTCCTGCCGTTGAGTGCCATCGCCCGGGACACGCTGCCGGACGGGCTGGTGGGGGCGGGCGCGGAGGTCGTCCACGTCGAGGCGTACCGGACGGAGGCGGCCACGCCGGACCGGGCGGAGTGTCGCAGGGCGCTGGAAGACGGCGTGGTCGAGATCCTGACGTTCACGAGCCCGTTGACGGTGCAGAACCTGATGGTCGCGCTCGGCCCGGAGCTCGCCGAGGCGGCCCGGTCGCGGACCCGGGCCGTGGCCATCGGTCCGACCACGGCGACGGCGGCCCGGGAGGCCGGCTTCGACAACGTCGTCGTCGCGGAGCTCCATTCACTGGAAGGACTGGCAGACCGGGCCGCAGCGGTGGCGGCCCGACTCGGAATAGAGGAGGCATGAGGTGACGTTCCCGACTCAGAGGCTCCGGCGGCTGCGCCGGACCGACACGTGGCGCCGGGCGGTACGGGAGACCGTGGTGACCCCGGACGACCTGGTCTATCCGCTCTTCGTGGTCAACGGCGAGGGGGTCCGCGACCCGGTGGGCAGCATGCCCGGCGTCGAGCAGCTCTCCATCGACGAGCTGGTGAAGGAGGCCCGGGAGGTCTACGACCTGGGGATCCCCGCCATCATCCTCTTCGGCGTGCCGGACGACGACGAGAAGGACCCGGTCGGCACGGTGGGCTACGACCCCGAGGGGCTCACGGCCCGGGCCATCCGGGCGCTCAAGGAGGCGGTTCCGGAGCTGCTGGTCTGGGCCGACGTTTGCCTCTGCGAGTACACCGACCATGGCCACTGCGGCGTCCTGAGCGACAGCGGCGAGGTGAAGAACGACGAGACGCTCCCGCTCCTGGCCGAGGCCGCGGTGGTCTACGCGGATGCCGGCGCCGACGCCATCGCGCCGAGCGACATGATGGACGGCCGGATCGGCGCCATCCGCGACGCCCTCGACGAGAAGGGCCACGGCCTGGTCCCCATCGTCTCCTACGCCGCCAAGTTCGCGTCGGCCTACTACGGCCCGTTCCGCGACGCCGCCCACTCGGCGCCGGCGTTCGGCGACCGGCGAGGCTACCAGATGGACCCGCCGAACGGGCGGGAAGCGCTGCGGGAGGTCGAGCTGGACGTGCTCGAGGGCGCCGACATCGTCATGGTCAAGCCCGCCGGGCCGTACCTGGACGTGATCCAGCAGGTCAAGCAGACCTTCGCCATGTCCACGGCCGCGTACCAGGTCTCAGGCGAGTACGCCATGATCAAGGCGGCGGCGGCCAACGGGTGGGTCGACGAGGACCGGGTCGCCATGGAGAGCCTGGTCGCCATCAAGCGGGCGGGTGCGGATCTGATCCTCACGTACTTCGCGAAGGACATCGCCCGGCGCGCGAGCGCCTCCGCCCGGGCCGGGACCGGGAATGGATCGGGCGCGGGGGGAGGCGCAACATGAGCAGGGAGCGCAGCCAGGCCCTCTTCGACGACGCACGGAAGCTGATCCCCGGGGGCGTGAACAGCCCCGTCCGGGCGTTCGGCTCGGTGGGCGGCACACCCGTGTTCTTCGCCCGGGCCGAGGGCGCCCGGATGTGGGACACGGACGGGACCGAGTACCTGGACTACGTCGGCTCCTGGGGCCCCATGATCCTCGGGCACGGCCACCCGGACGTGCGGGGCGCCCTCGAAGTGGCCCTGGGTTCGGGGACATCGTTCGGCGCGCCGTCGCCGGGCGAGGTCGAGCTGGCCCGGCTGGTGACGGAGATGGTCCCGTCCGTCGAGCTGGTCCGGCTGGTCAACTCCGGCACCGAAGCGACGATGAGCGCCCTCCGCCTCGCCCGCGCGGCCACGCAGCGGCCCGGGCTGGTCAAGTTCCGGGGCGGCTACCACGGCCACGCGGACTCGTTCCTCGTCGAGGCCGGCTCCGGGGCCGCGACGCTGGGTGTGCCCTCCAGCCCGGGGGTCACCGCAGGCGCAGCCGCCGACACCCTTGTGGCGGAGTTCAATGACCTGGACTCGGTCCGGACCCACTTCGAGGCGAGGCCCGAGGCCATCGCGGCGGTCTTCGTCGAGCCGGTGGCCGGGAACATGGGCTGTGTCCCGCCCGAGCCCGGGTTCCTCGAGGGGCTGCGGTCCCTCTGCGACGAGCACGGCGCGCTCCTGGTCTTCGACGAGGTCATGACCGGGTTCCGGGTGGCCGCCGGTGGGGCGCAGGAGCGCTACGGCGTGATGCCCGACCTGACCACCCTGGGGAAAGTGATCGGCGGCGGGCTTCCCGTGGGCGCCTTCGGCGGCCGCGAGGACCTCATGCGCCAGGTGGCCCCCGACGGCGGGGTCTACCAGGCCGGCACGCTGTCCGGCAACCCCCTCGCGGTGGCGGCCGGGATCGCCACGCTTGCCCGGCTCCGGGCCCACCCGGAGGTGTACGACGAGCTGGAGCGGCTCGGCGCGCGGCTGGAGGACGGGATGCGGCAGGTGGTCGAGGAGGGCGGGTACCCGCTGTCGTGGAACCGGGTCGGTGCCATGGCCACGCTCTTCTTCACGCCCGAACAGGTGACCGGCTGGGCCACGTCGTCCCGGCAGGACCGGGATCGGTTCTCGAAATACTTCCACGGCATGCTCGACCGGGGCATCTACCTGCCGCCGAGCCCGTTCGAGGCGCTCTTCCTGTCGGCCGCGCATACCGACGCCGGGATCGACCGGACGGTGGAGGCGGCGGCGGAGGTGCTGGCCGAGGTGTACGGGTGAGTGGGGGTCCGGCGTCCGGCGTCCGGCGTCCAGCGTCCGGC
>CAYMLW010000181.1:0-8386 GCA_964391035.1 uncultured Gemmatimonadaceae bacterium | reverse complement strand
GGCGCCCGTTCGAGTTGCCGCGAAGACGGCGATTTGCGCGGCTCCGCCGCGCCGCCCCCTCATACCGTCCGCCCGGCGTGGCGGCCTTCCGCCACCTCCTCGACCAGCGTCCAGGGCCCGTGGCAGATGGCGGCCACCGGCTTGCTGGCCTCGAAGAAGGCGCGCGTGAAGGCCACGGCCCGCCCGTCGGCCCGGAGATTGTCGGGGTTCATCTGACCGCCCGGGAGCACGAGGGCGTCGTAGTCATCGGCGCTCGCCTCGGCCAGCGGCACGTCGACCCCGAGCTCGTCGCCCCAGTGGTCGTGCTGCCAGCCCTTCACCTTACCATCGGCGGGGGAGACGATGTGGCCTCGGCGCCCGCTTCCTCCAGCGCCTTCTTCGGCTCCGTCAGCTCCACCTGCTCGAATCCGTGGGCCACAAGGATCGCGACCTTCTTCCCGTTCAGATCGTGTTCTGCCATGGTCTGTATGCCTCCACTTGTTCGGGTTTCGCCAATGGGTCTTGTGGAGGTACGGTGGTGCAAGGACCGTGCGGACCCGCCGGGCCGGACACCCCGGACCAGGTTTCCGTTTTCCGAACTCTCCCGAATCGACATGCCCGTGTCCCTGCATACGGGCTGGTCTGACCGCCCTTGAGCGATCTCGCCGCGCTCGGAACCCGGCGTCGCCTCCGGCCTCGCCAATAACGGCCACTACGTGTGGACCTCACCCGTTGCGGCCGGCGAAGCCGCCGCGGGTTTCGCGAGCGCCAGCGAGCGACGTTTGACGAGGGGCGAAGCCCCGAGTCGGGTTGCGAGCCCACAGGGCGAGCCAGTTTGCGGCGCGCCCGCGCCGCCGTTGCCGCGACAGCGGCGAGATGCCCCCGCCAGGGGGCCAGTTGAACGGGCGCCGATCAAGGCGCCCGTTCGAGTTGCCGCGAAGACGGCGATTTGTGCGGCCGTCGCCCTACCCGCGGAACTCCCTCAACAGCTCCACCAGTGCGCCGCGCTCCGAGGTCGGTTCCGCACAGGCCGCGCCCGCACACACGTACGCCCGGGGCGCCTCACCGGTGAGCATGGGCCGCACCGCCTCCGGGAGCGGGGCGTCGTCGGCCTCGTCCGGGTCCAGCCAGCGGACCACGGTGGCGGGGCGGTACGTCTCGAGGGCGGCGGCGGTGAGGGCCCCACCTCGCCCACCGTGCCGGCCGCCGTCCTCCTCCACGACCACCACCGTGGTCACCGGCGCCACGATCCACCGGACGGCCCGGAGATACGTCGGCGCGCTGGTGCCGAAGCGGGCGGCGAATCCGGCGTAGGCCCCGAGGAGCGTGCGGGCCCCATCGGCGAGGTCGTCGTCGTGGTCGAGGGCGGCGATGCGGGCCATGGACTCGGCGGCCACCGCGGTCGGCGACGGCTCGGGCGCGTCGGTGATCTCGAGGCGATCTTCGGCCAGGACGGAGAGCCCGTCGTCGTCGTCCGGCAGGTCGCGGAGGCCGCCGGACGGGTGGCCGAAGCGCTGTCGGATGACCGTCACGACCGCCCGGGCCCGATCGAGCCACACGGGGTCCTGGGTCCACTCGAACGCGTCGAGTAGCGCTCGCGCGCCGTGGGCCTGGTCGGCGAGCATGATGCCCGACGCCGGGTCGCCGACCCGATGGACCAGCCCCCGGTCCTGCTGCCACGCCTCCTCCCAGATCCGGTCCAGCGCTCGCAGGCCGGCCTCTCCCGCGCCCGCGAGGCCCAGGTGCCGGGCCGCGGCCAGGTGGCCCGACGCGACCAGCGCGACCCACCCGGAATAGAGCGTCCGGTCCACGTACGGCGCCGGCCGGCCGTCCCGCACCTCCTTCAGGCGACGCCGGGCTCGCTCGATCAGCGCCGCGACCTGGTCTTCAGGCAACTCCAGCTCCCGGGCGATGTCCCCGACCTCCCTGGCCTGGAAGAGGACGTGGCGGTCCGGGTCCAGGTGCATGGCGCCGGCAGGGTCCCGGATGCCCCAACGGAGAATCGCCGCCTCGGCAAAGGGGCCTGCGTCCGCCGCGGGGACCGGTCCCGCCGCGGAGCCCGACTCCCCCGCGGAGCCCGACTCCCCCGCGAGGCCGGACTCGCCGGCGGGGCCGGACTCGCCGGGGTCCCCCATGTCCCCCGTGTCGGCCGGAGACGGCCCCGTTGGGTCCGCAACGTCGCCGGCCTCGAAGGCACGCTCCTCGCCTGCGGCCCCCAGCGCCTCGCGGATCTCGGCCTCGGTCCAGGTCCAGTAGTCGCCGTCGTCGTCGAAGCCGATGTCGGCGTCCTGGGAGGCGGGGAATCCGCCGTCGTCGACCAGGTCGGGTGCGATGTCCCGGTAGTGGTCGACGATGCCCTCGGCCGCCGCGGCCAGTTCCGTCCCGACGCCCGGCCGCCCGGCCCCGTCCAGCGCCACCGCCGCCCGGGCCAGCACCTCGAGGAGCGGGCCGTTGTCGTAGGCCATCTTCTCGAAGTGGGGGATGATCCAGCGGGCATCGACGGAGTACCGGTGGAAGCCACCGCCGAGCTGGTCGTGGATCCCGCCGCGGGCCATGGCCCGAGGGTGCCCTCGACCATCCCCCGGGCCGGCTCGGAGCCATCGTCGAGCCAGCGGTCCAGGAGCAGGCCGAGCCCGCCGGCGGACGGGAACTTCGGGGCGCTGCCGAAGCCGCCGTGGGTGGGGTCGTAGCTCTGGGCGAAGGTGTCTACGGTCCGGTCCAGCAGCCCGATCTCGAGCTCGCCGGGTGCCGACTCGGCCACCAGGGCCCGACTCAGGCGGTCCCGCACGGCATCGACCGCGTCGCGGACCCGCGTCCGGTCCTCGCGCCAGACCCGGGCCACTTCCCGGAGCATACGCCGGAAGGACGGACGCCCATGGGCGTCTTCGGGCGGGAAGTAGGTGCCGCCGTGGAACACGTCGCCGTCGGGAGTCATGAAGACGGTCAGCGGCCAGCCCCCCTGCCCGGTGAGCGACTGCACGGCCCGCTGGTACCGGCTGTCCACGTCCGGCCGCTCGTCCCGGTCCACCTTCACCGGCACGAACAGCTCGTTGATGAGGGCGGCGGTGTCCGGGTCGTCGTAGCTCTCCCGGTCCATGACATGGCACCAGTGGCACCAGACGGCGCCGATGTCCATCAGGATCGGGCGGTCCAGCGCCTCTGCCCGTCGGAGCGCGTCCGGGCCCCACGGCAGCCAGTCCACGGGCTGTTCGGCGCCATGGCGCAGGAACGGGCTCTTCGAGTCGGCCAGCGGCGAATCGGTTCTGCTCATGGGATCGGGGGTAGACGTGGCTCGTTGACATCGTGGACGACCCGGACGCGGAGCTCGACCATCCGGCGGCGGGCCCAGGCGCCCGCCCGGGTATCGGCGTGCCGCTCGGCCAGCCGGGCCAGTGTGGGCAGCGCCCGCTCCGGTGTCCCGAGGGGGCCGTCGTACAGCTCGGCCAGCTCCTGGGCCACGGCGAACTCGGCCCGGGCCGACAGTCCAGGAGTGGCCGCGGCCCTGCGCAGCCATTCCGCCGCGCCCTCCGGGTCGGCCAGCTCGTCGCGCAGGATCCGGGCGCCCCGGAGGAGCGGCTCGGGGTCATCGGGATCGGCCTCCGCGGCGGTGAGGTAGAGGCCCAGTGCGGCGCCGAACTCGCCGCGCACCGCCAGCGCCTGGGCTTCGGAGTACTCGCGCCGGGTGCCCACGGGCCCGCCGCCGTGGATCCGGGACAGGAGGTCGCCGCTCCCTTCCACGGCGAAGACGCCGATCACGTAGCCGGCCACACCGCACACGCCGCCGAAGAAGAGTGGCAGCCAGAGCCACAACTCGGCGGCCATGGCGCCGGCCATGGCGGCGATCAGGAGTCCGGCCCCGAGGCCGACGAGTGCGGCCAGCCCGCCGAGGGGCAGGGCGCGTCGCCATCGGGACTCCATGCGGGCGCGGGACACGGGTCAGAGGTCGGCGCTGGGACAGAGGTCGGCGAGGACGCATTCCCCGCAGACGGGCGTGGGGGCCTTGCACACCGCCCGACCGTGGAAGATGAGGAGGTGCGGCAGGTCGGTCCAGCTTTCCTTCGACACCAGCTCCATGAGGTCCGGCTCGATCTTCGTCGGCGCGGTCTCCCGGGTCAGCCCCAGCCGTCCGGAGATCCGCTTCACGTGGGTGTCGACCACCACGCCCTCGTCCCGCCCGAAGGCATTGCCCAGCACCACGTTCGCCGTCTTCCGACCCACTCCCGGCAGCTTCACCAGCTCCTTCATCGTGCACGGGACCTCGCCGTCGTGCTTCTCCACCACCGCCTCCGCCATCCCGAGCAGGCTCTTCGTCTTCTGGCGGAAGAAGCCAGTCGACCGGATGATCTCCTCCACGTCCTCCCGCCGGGCCCCCGCCAGCTCCTCGGGAGTCGGGTACCGCGCGAACAGCTCCGGCGTCACCATGTTGACCCGTTCGTCCGTACACTGGGCCGACAGGATCGTCGCCACCAGCAGCTCGTACGGGCTCTCGTGCTTCAGCGAGGTGGTCGCGTCGGGGTACTCCTCCCACAGGCGACGGATGATCTCCTCCACCCGGTCCTTCCGCTCCGCCTTCTTCTCGCCGACGAATCGCCGGCCCGCCGGCGTCTTCCGGGTCTTCCGATCCGGCACCGCCGCCGCCTCGCCGGCCGGCCCATTCCGCTCGCGATCGCTCATTCCACCCCCATCCAGGGAACGCCCCGGTCTCGTCCAGGACGAGCCCGGTCGCCGCCCTATCCGCTCGTCGGGTCCACGTGCCAGAAGGACCGGGACGCCAGCTTCAACAGCTCGGCGGCGGTCTCGATCGAGTACAGCCGGTCCAGCTCCCCGCCGGGCAGGTCCGTCTCGAAATCGGTCCCCTCGTCCCGGCCGGTCGCTTCCGCCCAGTGCGCCTCCCTGTCGAGCGCGCCCGTGGCGGACACGACGCTGAATCCGGGCCGGTCCGGCCGGACGCCCAGCACCAGCAGGACGTGCAGCCGGGCCGGCTCCTCCCCGGAGTCCACGTAGTACCAGAAGAAGCCGTCCGCCGGCTCCGGCGTCAGCCCGGGCCCCGGCGCCGTCCAGATCAGGTTGCGGGGGAGCCGGAGGTAGCCCACCGGGCCCGGCGGGCGGAGCCGCCAGTCGCCGACCCGGGTGACCTCGTCGATCAGCCAGCGCATCTCCTCCTCGTCCAGCTCGACCCGATCGCCCCGGCCTCGCCAGAAGTGGAAGGCGTGGAAGAGGAGGCGGCCGTGGTGCCGCAGCGCCGCCTTCCGCTCCTCCGACGGCTCCTCCGACGACGCCGGCTCCGCCGCCGCGCCCGACTCCGCCCCCGGGTCCGGCGCACGCACGTCCGGCGCACCCGGGTTCGACGACGCGTCCCCGTACGGCTCGGTCCCGGCAATGGCCTGGAGCAGCTTGCCGACACTGGTCAGGAAGAGGAACCGGTCAGGGTCGTCGAGGGGCACGTTCCGGGCCTCGGCCTCCTCCGCGATGGGCGGGAAGAGGCGCTCGTCGATGCCCCCGGCGCCGAACACGAGGTCGTAGGGATCGATCCGGTCCGTCATCGTTCCTCCGCACGCACGTCCACGTCCACCACGACGGGCGAGTCCCGTCGGATCAGGGCCCGGAGCTGGTCGAGCCAGCCACGGGGCCGCACCACCACGAGGCAGAGCTCGGCCTCGCCGGTGTCGACGCCTTCCACCACTTGCAGGAACGAGACCTCGCCCAGCTCCGCCGGGGTCGGGACCGCGTATCGGCGACGCCCCCAGTCGAACTCGATCCGGGGCCCCGGATCCGCGCCCCGCTCCAGCTCGATCTCGAGGAAGACGTCCCGTTCGGCCTGGTACACGCCGGGCGCCGTCGGCTCGCCGGAACGGTAGAAGTACGGGTCGAAGGGCTCGCCGTTGAGTCGCTTGAAGTTCTCGTCGACGGCGTAGTCCAACTCTTCGAGGGAATCCTCCAATGCCAGCCACTCGAGGTGGTGCTTGAGCTCGTGGGTGACGGTCTCCCAGATCTCGTAGCCCCAGTCGAAGTCCGGATCGAGATCCGCCAGTGCCCGGAACGAGCCGTAGTAGAGGACGAGGACGGAGCGCACCGTCTCCGGTCCCGCCCAGTCGGACGGGTAGCTCTCGGTGACGCACTCGCCCAGCGTGTAGACGTCCGGAATGGCGGGATGCGGCAGTCGGTCACGCTTCAGGACGAGGCCGTCCACGCCGGACCGGTAGAGATCGGGGATTCCCTCCCACACGCGGGCGGCCTCCCGCTCGAACTCGGCGTACCGCATCACGGGATGGAGGGAGGCATGGCGCCCTCCGGCGCCTCCTCCCGATCCACCTCCGGGTGGGTCCGACCGACCATCCAGCGGTTCAGGGCCAGGAAGATAGTCAGCGCCACCGCCCACTGGGCGAGGGTGTTCCAGATGCCGTAGCGGCCCCACGGGTCCTCGACGCCGAACTCGCCGATCCACCAGATCACCAGGATCACCGCCTGGACCACGACCAGCCGGATCGCCCAGTCCCACCAGCGCCCGATCCGGATGTCGGAGTGCTCGGTGTTGATCAGCTCCTCCCGGAACTTCGTCACGCCGTACCGAAGCACGGCGATGGCATAGAAGAGCCCCGACACCATCAGCCCGACCCCCCAGACCCAGTCCTGGTTCTGGAACCACGCCTCGCCGGTCGCGCCGTCGCCGAAGAGTTTGGTGGCCGCCGGGACGCCCAGGACGAAGCCCGCGCTCGCCACGATCATCAGCGCCCTGCGCCGGGGGAGCCCCCCGTCCACCAGGACCCGGGTGGCCAGCTCGATCATCGAGATCAGGCTCGACCAGGCCGCGAACATCAGGGCGAGGAAGAAGAGGGACATGAAGAACCGGCCGGCGGGCATGGCGTTGAAGAGCTGGGGCACCCAGATGAACGTCAGCCCCTCGTTCCCGGCGCCCACGATCTCGCTGGTCGCGTCCGGCATGATCGAGAACACGGTGCAGAGCACCATGATCCCGGCCATCAGGGAAACGCTGTTGTTCCCGAACCCGAGCATGAACGCGTTGAGCGCCGTGTCCTCCCGCTTCCGCATGTAGATCGCGTACGTGAGGATCAGACCCCAGCCCGCGCCGGTGTCCCACGCGTTCTGGGTCAGCGCAGCCAGCCAGACCCGGTGATCGCTGAGCCCCTCCCAGGAGGGCGTGAACAGGAAGTTCAGCCCGTCCACGGCGCCCGGCAGCGTGACCGCCCGGATCGTCAGTACCACCACCAGCACGAAGAGGCTCGGGATCAGGATGCTGGCCGCCCGCTCGATCCCCTTCACCCCCCGCGCCACCACCCACGCCGCCAGCAGCATGGCCAGCGCGTGGAAACCCAGGACCTCCGGGCCCCAGGCGAACCCCTCCCACACCGCGCCCGGCTCCGCCCCGCTCAGCTCCCCGCTCAACGCGCCCCAGAAGTAGCGCAGCGTCCAGCCCATGACCACCGTGTAGTAGAACATGATGGCCGTGGCGACCCACGCGATCCACGCCCCCATCCACGCGAACCTGCGACCCGCCAGCCGGCTGAACGCACCCACCGGCCCGTACCGGGTCTCCCGCCCGATGGCGAACTCGACCAGGATCAGCGGGATCGACCAGAGCAGGAGGAAGACGATCCAGGCGACGAGAAACGACCCACCCCCGTTCGACGCCGCGACCCGCGGAAACCGCCAGATGTTCCCGGTCCCCACCGCCATGCCGAGCATGGCCAGCATCATCCCCCAGCGGCTGGAAAAGCGCGACATCCCTGTTCGCTCCGATCCGTGTCAATGCGAGGGCGAAGCGTAGGCGAGGAACGGGGATCGGGCAAGCGGACGACTCGCGCCTTCGGCGCTTGATCTTCGGGCGCTCGCGCCTTCGGCGCTCGCTGTTCGGGCGGCTCGCTCCGCTCGCCTCTGGGCGAAGCTCGCTGCGCTCGCTGCTGTTCGGACGCTCGCCCTGCGGGCTCGCTTTTCGGCGCTCGCGCTGGCAAGAGGCGCTCGCTTCGCTCGCGGGGCGGCGCTGCGCGCCGGGGGTTCGTGCCGTGGAACTTCCCACCTGGCGGAGCCGGGTGGCGTCAGCCGGCACTCATCGCATGCTGGTCCATCCGGCCGTGGCGCTGCCCCGCGTACGCGGGGCAACGTCGGGGTGCCCCGCACTTCTGGAGGAACGACCATGGCGAGGGAACCCCGGTTCGAGTTCGAGCACCTGGATGTGTAACAGGCGGCGGTCGAACACTCTCGATAGGCGAAGGCCACGGTGGACCGAACGGAGATGTGCCCTACAAGGTCACGAGTCAGCTCCTCAGCCCGTGACCCCGAGATCCACCTCGAGCGCCCCGCCGGGCTGATCGGCGGGATGATTCATCGTCACGAGAAGCGCCGCGCGTAGCGCGCAACGCGAGCGCAGCGAGCGCCCGTTGCGAGCGCA
>CAYMLW010000180.1:0-8460 GCA_964391035.1 uncultured Gemmatimonadaceae bacterium | reverse complement strand
GAGCTTGCGCAGCGCCTGGCTCATCAACCGGGCCTGGAGACCGACATGGCTGTCGCCCATCTCTCCCTCGATCTCCGCCCGGGGGACCAGCGCCGCCACCGAGTCGATCACCACCACGTCGATGGCCCCCGACCGGATCAGGACCTCCGTGATCTCCAGCGCCTGCTCCCCCGTGTCCGGCTGGCTCACCAGCAGGTTGTCCACGTCCACGCCCAGCTTTCGGGCGTACTCGACGTCCAACGCGTGCTCCGCGTCCACGAACGCCGCCACACCGCCGTTCCTCTGCGCGTTCGCGATGATGTGCAGGCAGAGCGTGGTCTTCCCGCTGGACTCCGGGCCGTACACCTCCGTGATCCTCCCCCGCGGGATCCCGCCGATCCCGATCGCCGCATCCAGGTTGATGGCGCCCGTGCTGATCGACGCGACCTCGATCTTCGCGTCATCCGTGCCCATCCGCATGATCGAGCCCTTCCCGTACGCCCGCTCGATCTGCTTGATCGCCACGTCCAGCGCCTTTTCCTTCTCCTTCGTCAGCTCGGCCGCCGCCATTGGCTCACCTTCCTCTGTGTTCCTGTCGTTCCGCCACGCCGAATATGCTTCACGGCCCCCCGCCGTGGAAGGGCGGACCGGGACGTCTCCATGGCTCGATCGGTCGGAAACCGGAAACCGAAGATACCCCGAAGACCACGGTACAGCGTCCGGTCCCGCCTCGCAACCCCCTGTGCGCAGGGGGCACGGTGAATCCTCACTTCGCGCACAGAGGCTACGAGGGACGGAGGCGCTGCCCCACTGACCGCGTCGGCCGAGGGACCCGGCCGCGCTGACGCGGGTCGAACTGGGTTCAGCCGACGAACGCTGCCGAACGGCCCGGCGGGCCCACCCGCCGCGGCCAGCCTCTATCCCGCCGTGTCTCCGTGCACGCAGGGAATCTCCGGTGGCCCACTGGCTGTGCGATCACGCACGGAAGCTCGTGTCTCCCTCGCGCGCAGGGAATCTGCCTCTCCGTCACCTCCGTGCCACCGCGTGACCGAGGGTCTCCATCGCGGCCCGGATCTCCTCCTCCGTGACGTCCATGTGGGTGACCGCCCGGAGCCGAGTGGTTGAGAACATGCTGAGCAGGACGCGCTGTTCGGCGAGGCGCTCGACGATGGCCGGTGCTGCGAGTCCGTCCCGGACGAGATCGAGCATGACGATATTGGTCTCGGGCGGGACCGGTCGCAGGCCATCGATCCCGGTCGCGAGCTCGGCGATGAGGCGCGCGTTGGCGTGGTCCTCCTCGAGGCGGTCGACGTGGTGGTCGAGGGCGTAGAGCCCGGCGGCGGCGAGGATCCCGGACTGGCGCATGGATCCGCCCATGCGCCGTCGCACTCTCCAGGCCCGGGAGATGATCTCGTCCGTCCCGGCCAGAAGTGAACCGACGGGGCAGCCGAGCCCCTTCGAGAGGGTGACCATGACGGTGTCGACGAGGGCGGCGTACTCGTCGATGTCCACCCCGGAGGCCGCGGCCGCATGCCAGAGGCGGGCACCGTCCATGTGGATGGGCAGGCCGTGCTCCTCCGCGAGGTCGGCGATGCCCTGAAGCGCCGGCAGCGGCAGGACCTTCCCCCCCGCGGCGTTGTGGGTGTTCTCGACGCAGATGAGGGACGTCTCGGGCTGATAGGGGTTGGACGCCGGCCGGATGGCGGCGGCGACATGGTCCGCGGTCAGGAGGCCGTCGTCCGTGGGAACCGGGTGGAGCTGGAGTCCGGCCCACGCGGCCGCGGCGGCCTCCTCCCAGTCCAGGATGTGGCAGGAGGCCTCGACGACGGCCTCGGTCCCGGGCCGGCCGTGGACCACCATCGCGGCCTCATTGGCCATGATGCCACTGGGGAAGAAGAGGGCCCTGTCCTTCCCCAGCAGCTCGGCGATGCGTTCTTCGAGGCGACGGACCGTGGGGTCGTCACCAAGCTGGTCATCGCCCACCTCCGCCGAGGCAATGGCCTCGCGCATGCCTGGCGTCGGGCGGGTGACCGTGTCGCTGCGGAGATCGATCACCCGATCTGTCGGCATGGTCTACTTCGCGTCCGAGTACCGGTTCGCGACCTCGTCCCAGTTCACCACGTTCCACCAGGCCGAGAGGTAGTCACCCCGGGCGTTCTGGTACTTGAGGTAGTAGGCGTGCTCCCACACATCCACACCCAGGAGCGGCACGTCGTGGTTCATGTACGGGCTGTCCTGGTTCGGCGTCGAGTAGATCTTCAGCTCGCCGTTGCTGAGCACGAGCCAGCCCCAGCCGCTGCCGAACTGACCGGCCGCTGTGCTCGAGAGCTGGTCCTTGAAGTCGGCGAACGACCCGAACGCCCTCGCGATCGCGCCGCCCAGCTCGCCGCCCGGCTCGCCGCCGCCGTTCGGCGACATGACCTTCCAGAACAGGTCGTGGTTCGTGAAGCCGCCGCCGTTGTTGCGCACGGCCGTCCGGATGTCCTCCGGCACGCGGTCGATGGCGCCCAGGATCTCGGCGATTGACTTGTCGTGCCAGTCGCCGTGGCCTTCCAGCGCCGCGTTCAGCTTCTTCGTGTAACCGGCGTGGTGCCGGTCGTGGTGGATCTCCATGGTCCGGGCGTCGATATGCGGCTCGAGGGCGTCGAACGCATACGGCAGATCAGGGAGCTCGAAGGGGTACGCCATGGGTCCTCCTGGTCGGTCGGAATGTCACGGTTCTCGTGTCGGATCGCCCTAAGTGTAGGCAGTCCTGATCATGCTGCAAGGCGCGTTCCCCCGTCCGGGTGGCGCGTTCGAGGACGAGGGTCCTACTCGAGCGACCGTCCGCACTCTGCGCAGTACCGGCTGCCCTCGGGGTTGGCGGTCCGGCAGGCCTCGCAGAGGGTGCCCGCCCGGAGTGCGTTCCGGTAGCGTCGGAGGTCGGCCTCGAAGGCCCTGTTGTCGAGGTACCGCTCCCGGCCAGCGAGGACCGGAAAGGCCACGGCGCCGAGGGCGATCAGCGCGAGGACGGCAATCAGGATGGTCTGGGACATGGATCGGGTTTCGAGCGTCGAGGTTCGAAGATCAAGTCTCGAATGCCATCGGCCATCAGGCAAGTGGCCCACCTCGGCGACTGGCATCCGCCGACCAGGGACCGGGAGGCGGCTTCCAGCGTCCGACGGGCCGGTGCCGGCCGTACGCGGAGGCGTCCCGTGTCAGTCGATCTGGTGGATCAGGACCGCGCCCAGGGCGATGCCGACGATGTCCCAGGCCAGGTCGAGGGCGTCGAACCGTCGGCCCCGGCGGACGTCGTACAGCTCCTTGCCGATCGAGGCGACGGCAGCCAGGCCGATGGCGGTGGGCCGCGCGTGATCGGCGGACAGCCCGAGCCGGGTGACCCCGAACGCCACTTGCGTGACCGCGAACGCCATCCCGAGATGTCGCAGCTTGTCCTCGCCCAGAAGCGGATTCGCGGCGGACGCCTCCGGAGCCGACGAGACCCGGGTCGGCGCGGGTCGTTCCCGGGCCGCCGGTTCCTCCGAGGTCGGAGGCGCGAGGCCGGGTCCGGGCGGGACGGCGGGCCGTGGCGTCCCGCTCCACGCGATCAGCAGCGCCAGGGCGATCGCGGGAGTCATGGCGAGGCGGCGAGGTCGACGGCCATCCGGGCGGCCTGATCGGCGTTGTCGGCCACCGGGAGGTCCAGCCCGGCGGTGAGGGCGGGCCGGAGCAGGACCACGGGGACCCCGCATTTCCGGGCCATGCTCACTTCGGACAGGGTGCCCCATGCCCCGCCGACGGCGATCACGGCGTCGGCCGTCCGCGCTACGAGGACGTTGCGCATCTCGCCCATCCCGGTGGGCAGGGGGATGCGGATGTAGGGGTTGGCCGCGGCCGCGTCGGGTCCGGGCAGGATCCCGATGGTGAGCCCGCCGGCGGACGCGGCGCCGCGGGCGGCGGCCTCCATGACACCGCCGAGCCCGCCGCACAGTAGGACGGCACCGGCTTCTGCGATGGCCCGGCCGACGGCCTCGGCGAGGCTTTCGAGGTCGGTGTCGGAGCGTCCGGCTCCGGCTACGGCGATCCGGACGGGTCGTTGGACGTCAGTCATGGTCATGGCTCCGGGCCCAGTGAAGCGCGGTATCCACGGCCCGTGTCCAGCCGACGATGAGGCTGGCGCGCTCGTCGTCGTCCATGTCGGGAAGGAACCGGTCGGGTTCGGGCCGGGCGCCGTGGAAGGCCTCGACGTCCGACCATACACCCGTGGCCAGCCCCGCCAGGCCGGCGGCGCCGAGGGCGGTGGTCTCGAGGTTCCAGGGTCGCCGGACGGGCAGCCCGAGGATGTCCGCCTGGAACTGCATCATCCAGTCGTTCTCGGCCGCGCCGCCGTCCACCGCCAGCTCCCGGGCCTCGACGCCCGAGTCCTTCTCCATGGTCGTGAGCACGTCGGCGGTCTGGTAAGCCATGGCCTCGAGAGCCGCCCGGGCGAGATGCCGCCCGTCCGTGCCGCGGGTCAGTCCGACGAGGGTGCCCCGGGCCTCGGCTTCCCAGTGGGGCGCGCCGAGCCCGACGAAGGCGGGGACCAGGTAGACGCCGTCGTTGGAGTCGAGCTCGCCGGCCAGGGCAGCCGTCTCGGCGGCGTCGGTGAGGAGCCCGAGCCCGTCCCGAAGCCACTGGACGCTGGCGCCGGCGACGAAGATGGCCCCTTCCAGGGCGTACGCGGGCTGCCCGGCCGCGTCGCATGCGACGGTGGTGAGGAGCCCGCTCTCCGATCCGATCCGCTCGTCGCCGGTGTGGAGGAGCAGGAAGGCGCCGGTGCCGTACGTGTTCTTGGCCAGGCCGGGGGCCCAGCAGCCCTGGCCGAAGAGGGCGGCCTGCTGGTCGCCCGCCACGCCGGCCACCGGGACCGACCCGCCGAACAGCTCGGCGTCCGCGCGGCCGAAATCACCGCTGGACGGCCGGACATCCGGGAGCAGCGGACGGGGCACGCGGAGCAGTGTGAGGAGATCGTCGTCCCAGTCGTGGCGATCGATGTTGTAGAGCATGGTCCGGGACGCGTTGGTCGGGTCCGTCGCGTGGACCCGGCCGCCGGTGAGCTTCCAGATCAGCCAGCTGTCGATGGTCCCGGCCGCCAGCTCGCCGCGTCCGGCACGGGTACGGGCCCCCTCCACGTGGTCCAGCAGCCACGCCAGCTTGGTCCCGGAGAAGTACGGATCGATGACCAGCCCCGTCCGCTCCCGGATCAGGGGCTCCGCACCCCCGGCCGCCAGCTCACGGCAGCGCGCGGCCGTCCGCCGGTCCTGCCAGACGATGGCGTGGTGGATCGGCTCGCCGGTCGCCCGGTCCCAGACGACGACGGTCTCCCGTTGGTTCGTGATCCCGATCCCGACGACGTCCACCGCCCCCGCGGCCGCCATTGCCTCTCTCGCGACCCGGAGCGTGGTCTCCCAGATCTCGGCGGCGTCGTGCTCGACCCAGCCGGGACGGGGGAAATGCTGGCGGAACTCGGAATAGCCGCGACCGCGGATCCGGCCGGTGTGGTCGATGACCATGGCGGTGGAGCCGGTGGTGCCCTGGTCAATGGCGAGGATGGCGTTCATCGGGTCTGGGTTGGTGGAATGGATGCGTCGTAACGCCCACTACGGAAACAGCCGGAAAGCGGAAAGCGGAAACCGGAAAGCGGGAATGTCGGTCTGCGGACTGATCGGCCCATCGAGCCATGGCGGTGCCCCGGATCCCGACCATTCTTTGGTGTGTATCGATCCCGGCGCCGGGTGTGCGAGATGTCCGACATTGAGTACCCTTTCGAAAAGTTGGATGCCTATCGGGTGGCCATGCAACTCATGGACGTCGCCCGTCAGATATCCGTCCGCCTGCCATCCGGCTACGCCGACCTCCGCGACCACCTCCTCCGGTCTGCCCGCTCGATCCACCTCAATATCGCGGAAGGCTCCGGCCACAGGAGTCCGGGCAACAAGGCCCAGCGCTACGACAGTGCCCGGGCCTCGGCCAATGAATGCGCGTCCGCTATCCGTGAGATCCGGCTCTTCGGCCTGGTTGAACGCCGACTCCTGGACAGAGCCGATTCCCTCCTCCACCGACTCACCATCATGCTCACCCGTCTGGTCGAAAGGTGGAGAGCCCGGCCTTGAGCCGGCCGCCCATGTTTCCGCTTTCCGGTGTTTCCGCTTTCCGAAGTTTCCGGCCTTTCCCGTCGGAATCCAGAAGCGTGAGCCCATCACCGACGCCAGCCCGGATCCTCAGCCCCCGGCCGACCTCACCACGCCCGTCCCGAACCGGTACGCGTACCCCACCTCCTCCAATAGCGTCACCATCCTCGCCACCGGGAGGCCCATGACCGCGAAATAGTCCCCGTCCACCGACTCGACGAGGACGGCCCCCAGCTCCTGGATCCCGTAGGCTCCCGCCTTGTCCGCCGGCTCCCCGGTGGCCGCATACGCCTCGGCCATCTCCCGGTCGAAGACCCGGAACCGGACATCCGCACCGACCACATCCACGGCCTCCTCGCCTTCGGGTGCGATCACGGCCACACCCGTCTCGACCCGGTGACGGTGCCCCTGGAGCCGCAGCAGCATGGCCACGGCCTCGTCCCGGTCCGCGGGCTTGCCGAGGATGTCGTCGTGGAGGGCGACGACGGTGTCGCCCGCGATGACCAGCGCGTCCGGCCGGTCGGCGGCCACGGCCCGGGCCTTGGCGAGGGCGAGGCGGCGGACATGGTCGGTGGGTGTCTCGTCGGCCAGTACCGACTCGTCGACCCGGGCCGGGGCCACATCGAACCGGAGGCCGAGCTGCTCGAGGAGCCGGCGTCGCCGGGGCGACTGGGACGCCAGCAGGAGGGGCGGACCGCTCATCGTTCCACGACGAGGGTGACGGGCCCGTCATTGACCAGCTCGACGTCCATCATGGCGCCGAACTCGCCGCTCTCGACGCGGCCCGGCGCCCGGTCCTCCAGCATCGCGAGGAAGCGCTCGTACAGGGGCGTGGCGACATCCGGCGGTGCGGCGCCGACGAAGCTGGGCCGCCGGCCTCGCTGGACATCGCCGTAGAGGGTGAACTGGCTGATGACGAGGAGGCTGCCATCGACGTCTTCGAGGGAGCGGTTCATGCGGTCGTCGTCGTCGGGGAAGATCCGGAGCCCGACCACCTTGTCGGCCATCCAGGCGAGAGTCTCTTCTTCGTCGTCGGCCGCGAACCCGACGAGGAGGACGAGGCCCGTCCCGATCCGGCCGACGGTCTCGTCGTCGATCCGGACCTCGCCCCGGCTCGCCCGCTGTACGACGACGCGCACGCCTATTCGACGGTGACGGACTTCGCCAGGTTGCGCGGCTGGTCCACGTTGCACCCGCGCATCACGGCCACGTGGTAGGAGAGGAGCTGGAGCGGGATCGTGGCCAGGATCGGCGTGAGCATGTCCAGCGTCTCGGGGATCGTGATCAGGTGGTCGACCTTGTCGGCGAGCTCCGTGTTCCCTTCGCTCACGACCGCGATCACCCGGCCGCCCCGGGTCTTCACCTCTTCGATGTTCGAAACCACCTTGCCGTACACGGCGTCGTGGGGAGCCACCACGACCACGGGCATCTCCTCGGTGATCAGCGCGATCGGCCCGTGCTTCATCTCCGCCGCCGGCAACCCCTCGGCGTGGATGTAGCTGATCTCCTTCAGCTTGAGCGCGCCCTCCAGCGCCGTGGGGAAGTTGTAGCCGCGTCCGAGGTAGAGGAAGTTGCGGGCGTCCTTGTAGGTCCGGGCGAGATCCCGGATCGCGGCATCCAGCTCGAGAACGTGCTGGACCTGCGACGGGATCTTCTGGAGCGCCTGGACGATCTCCTTCCCCTGCACCACCGACATCCCGCGCTGGCGCGCCATCAGGAGGGTGAACAGGGCGAGGACCACCACCTGGCTGGTGAACGCCTTGGTCGATGCCACGCCGATCTCGGGGCCGGCGTGGATGTAGACGCCGCCATCGGTCTCCCGGGCAATCGTGGACCCGACGACGTTCACGATCCCCATGGCCGTCGCGCCCTGCCGCTTCGCCTCCCGGATCGCGGCCAGCGTATCGGCCGTCTCACCGGACTGGCTGATGGCAATGACCGTGGTGTTCGGCCGGATCACCGGGTTCCGGTAGCGGAACTCCGAGGCGTACTCGACCTCGACGGGGATGCGTGCGAACTCCTCGAGCATGTACTCGCCGATGAGCGCGGCGTGCCACGAGGTCCCGGAGGCGGTGATGATGACCTGCTCGGTCTCCATGAGCTCGTCGCTCAGGTGCTCGAGCCCGCCCAGCTTTGAGATCCCGTCCTCCACGATCAGCCGTCCCCGCATGGCGTTCCCGAGGGTCTCCGGCTGCTCGAAGATCTCCTTGATCATGAAGTGGTCGAAGCCGCCCTTCTCGATGGCGCCGAGGTCCCAGTCGACCCGGGTGACCTCCTTCGACAGCTCCCGGCCCTTAAGCGTGGAGATCTGGTAGCCATCGCTCGTCAGAAC
>CAYMLW010000179.1:0-8528 GCA_964391035.1 uncultured Gemmatimonadaceae bacterium | reverse complement strand
TATGACGCGCGGGTGGAGGCCGAACCATGACGAATACGGCGAAACGTGCCAGTGACTCCCCCTACGACCTCATCGTGCTCGGGGGCGGGATGGCCGGCCTGCCCATCGCCAACAAGGCGGCCTACAAGGGTCTCCGCACCGCGCTGGTGGAGCGGGAGACCCTCGGCGGGACGTGCCTGACCTCAGCGCCGTGGTGGACCGGACACGATGGCCGCGGGTGCCCCAGGCCGGCGACATGGCAACGGTGCTGGCGCGAGATGCGGCCATCCGGCAGGGGTGCGTGGAGTGCCACACGGCGTTCCGGGAACGGCTCCGGGCGGAGATCCACTAGCCGGTCGACATGCCTCCTCAGCGAGAGCGCGACGACCAGTGGATGGCGGCTATCCGCCACCCGTCCGGCCCCCGCGTGAGGACCATGAGCTCGGCACCCTGGAGATCCACCTCCCGGTCCCTGTAGCTCCCGGTCCGCCGGCTGGACGACGCGACCCAGGCAACATCCCCTCGCACCCGGACGGACCCGACGCTCCGCTCCGCGGACACGGCGCCGGCAAACGCCATATCCGCCGCCATGTGATGCGCGAAATACTCCGCCCGGTCCTCGATACCGCCGCCCTCCTGGACGATTGCGTCCCGCGCCAGCAGCCGACGGACAACGGAGGTGTCCGCCTGTTCGAGGGCGGCGTGGAACGCATCCAGGACCCCGACGACCGCGGCGGAGTCCGGGTTGTGGGCCGGCGCGGCACTGGCAGTGACCCCAGCTGTTCCGGCCGGGCGGTCGACAGGGCCGACGGCGACGGCGAGCCACGTCGCGGCGATGAGCAGGTGACGGGTCATCCGGTTCCTCCTGGTTCAGTGTGGGGAAGGCCTCGTGCTCGGCCTAGTGTCCGTGTTCGGGCGTGCCGGGGGCGTGGCTGTGTCCGCCGCTGGAGCCCTGGGCCTCCAACTCGGCCTCCCGTTCGGCGACCCGGCGCTCATAGTCCTCCGGGCTCATCTCCTCCAGCTCCCGGATGAACGCCACGACCGCCCACAGGTCCCGGTCCGCGTGCGTGGGCCCGAACGCCGGCATCCCGGTGAACTTCACACCGTTCTTGGTGATCCAGAAAAGCTCGCCATCGCTGAACTCGTGGGCCTCTTCGCCCAGCTCCGGGGGCTCGGGGTAGAGCCCCTTGCCGTTCACACCAGGCTCGATACCCGGGGCACCGTGGCACTGGACGCACATGTCGCGGAACCCGTCGAACCCGGACACGACCAGCGCCGAGTCGAACGCCGGGGGCTCGGCGACATCGTCGCCCCGGACACGGATGGACCGGTCCTTCGTAGTTTCCAACGCCCATTGAACCAGTCCCGAGTGCCCGTCCGTGGCAGCCACGTTGTAGCCGCCCGAGTACATGAAGCCCAGTGCCCCGAGAGAGAGCAGCGCCAGGACCACGACTGCGGTGATCCCGGCGACCTTCCATGTGCGTCCGTCCATTCGGTCTCCTCTCCCCTGCTCTCGATTCTGCGGTCAGTACCAGACGTGCACCCCTGCGACGAACCGGGTCTCGCTCACGTCCTCCCCGGCGGCCCGCGCGAAGTCGGCGGTCTGGCCAAATCTTCGCTCCCAGACCACGCCCACGTACGGAGCGAACTCGCGGACGATCTCGTAGCGGAGTCGTGCGCCGAGCTCGATGTCGTTGAGCCCGGAGCCCACCTCCCACTCGGGAACCTCCTGCAGCGCGGCCTTCAGCTCCAGGTCGGGCTCGAGGATGAGGCGCTGCGAGAACAGCAGCTCGTAGCTCGCGCTGAACGCGAACGAGACATCGCCCTCGTGGCTCACCAGCAGCTGCGGCTCCACGTGGAACCAGTACGGGGCCAGGCCCTGGAGCCCGAGCACGAGCAGCCCGCGGCGCCTCGACTCGGCACCCCCGAACGTGGTCTCCAGGCCCAGCCCCACCTGCGCCTCGAAGAACGGGCCGACCAGGCGGCTGTAGAGGGCCTGCGCCTCGAGCTCGCCCGTGGACTCCACGGTCTCGGCGTCGCCCTCGAGGTTGAGCTGGAAACGGTTGTAGTCCCCCCCGATCCAGATCGAGCCGTCCAGGAAAACCGGCCGGCCCTCGAGCCCCGGCGCGTACTCCAGCTCGTCGGCCATGACCATCCAGTAGAGGTGGTCATCCATGGTCTGGGCCTCGACGTCTTCCGGCGCGAGCCCGATACCGAAGAGGAGCAGGATCGCCGCCACCCATGGCAGGAGGCCGCGAGTCGGTGCGCGGTCGTAGGTCGTTGGCGTCCTCATGATTCGTCCTCCTCGGCCACCGACGGATCGCTCACGCGGACCACCCGGAACATCCCGGCGTCCATGTGATAGAGCACGTGGCAGTGGAACGCCCACGGGCCCGGGGCATCTCCGTTGAACAGGAGCGAGACCCGCTCGGCCGGCTTCACACTGATGGTGTGCACCCGCGGCATCCGCTCGCCCGCCCCGTTCTCCAGATGCATCCACATGCCGTGGAGGTGCATGGGGTGGTTCATCATGGTGTCGTTCACCAGCACCAGTCGGATCCGCTCCCCGTACTTCACTTCGATGGGCTCCGCGTCGGAGAACTTCACGCCGTTGATCGACCACATGAAGCGCTCCATGTTGCCCGTCAGGTGCAGCTCGATCTCCCGGTCGGGAGGACCGAGGTCGGGGTACGGGTCGCGGGCCTCGAGCTGCGAGTAGGTCAGCACCCGCCAGCCGTCGTCGCCCAGCCCCATGCCGGGCTCGTCGAGCCGCGGTGCGGTCTGCATCGGCAGCCCCGCCTCGCCCGACCCGTGGCCTTCGGGGCCGTGCATGACGGGCGCCGGCAGCGCGCCCGGCGGCTGGTGGCTCGTAGCCTGACCGCCCATGGCCATCTCGCCCCGGTCCATCTCTTCGTGGTCCGTCGTGTCCACGCCCCCGGCGTCATGGCCCATCTCGCCGTGATCCATGGCCCCGTGGTCCATGCCGCTGCCATCACCGGCATCGCCGTGGTCCATCCCCATGGCGGCCATGGTGAGCAGCGGACGCTCCCGGCGCTCCGGGACCGGCGCCTCCAGCCCGTCCCGAACGGCCAGGGTGCCCCGGGCGTACCCGCTCCGGTCGATGGCCTCGGCGAAGACGGTGTGGGCCTCCCTGTCGGGCCGGACCAGCACGTCGTACGTCTCGGCGATCCCGACACGGAACTCGTCGGTCTCCACCGGCTCCACCGGCTGCCCATCCCTCTCGACCACCTCCAGCGGAAGGCCGGGGACCCGGACGTCGAAGAAGGTCGCGGCCGACGCGTTGATGACGCGCAGACGCACCGTCTCGCCGGGCTCGAAGAGGCCCGTCCAGTTGGTGCCCGGCGCCAGCCCGTTCATGAGGTAGGTGTAGGTGGCGCCGGTCACGTCGGAGATGTCCGCCGGACTCATCCGCATCCGGCCCCACTCCAGGCGGTTCCGGACGGTCCACCCCAGCCCCCGGCGCCCCACGTCCCGGAAGAAGTCGCCGATGGTCCGCTGCTGGAAGTTGTAGTAGTGAGGGTGCTTCTTCAGCCGGGCCATGATCCGGTACGGATCGTCGAACGTCCAGTCCGACAGGACGACCACGTAGTCCCGGTCATAGTCGTACGGCTCCGGCTCCGCGGGGTCGATGACCATCGGGCCGTAGTGCCCGAGTTGCTCCTGGAGCCGAGAATGGCTGTGGTACCAGTACGTGCCACTCTGCTCGACGGGGTAGCGGTACGTGAACGTCTCGCCCGGGCGGATCCCCGGGAAGTTGACGTTCGGCACCCCGTCCATGGCGTTCGGCAGGATGATCCCGTGCCAGTGGATGGAGGTGTCCTCCTCCAACCGGTTCGTCACGTGGATCACCGCCTCGCCGCCCTCGCGGAAGCGGATCAGCGGACCGGGGATCGTGCCGTTCATGGTGATGGCCCGCCCGCCCCGGCCACCGACATCCACCGCCGTCCGCGCGATCTCGATTTCGATGGGGCCGTCCCGACCGTCCAGCACCTGCAGCGGGCGGTCGGTACCGCGAGCCTGGTAGGGACCGGCGTACTCCGGAGCCAGACGCTCCAGGCTCGCCACCGCCCCGGTGGCGCCCGCATAACGGAAGAAGTCTCGCCTGGACACCCGGCCCACGCGGGAGTGAATGGAGTGGTTTGTCATGGGGTTTCTTCGAATGAGGGATCGTTCAGATCCGTGTGATCTCGACCGAACGCAAGTTCAGCGCCCCGCCGAGACGACGACGCGGTGCGGTCGTCGCCTCGGGTGCCGCTGACCTGCCGGCCCCGGCCTCAGAGAGGCGCCGGGCCGGCCACGAGCCTCAAGCGGCCGTGGTGAACGTGAAAACCATCCCGTAGCTACCGTTGTTCGGGTGCTGCCAGTCTTCGCCCATGTGCGGATGGTCGCCGCCCATCATGCCGCCGTGCATCATGGAGCCCTGCGCCCACTCGCCGCCCATGTGCGTGCCGTGGGTCTCGAGGTCCACATAGTTGCCGTCCTCATCCATCATGTTCCCGCCGATGTGGATCGTGTACTGCGTAGCAGGCTTCAAGGCCTCGTCCGGCGTGAAGACGAGTTGCGTCGCGTTTCCGGAGAGCGACCAGGTGCCTGCCACCTCGGGGCCGTTGATGTCGCCCTCGTGGAGCGCCGCGTAGTCCACCATCATGGAGTCGATGGCGTGATTGAACGTGACCGTGATCGGCTCCGTCGGGTCAACCTCCGTCGCATCGCCCTGGGGGTCGACGGCGACCAGCTCGGAAGGGGCCGTGCCGGCCGTCGTGAAGCTGAACACCATCCCGTAGCTGCCGTTGTCCGGGTGCTGCCAGCCCTCTCCCATGTGGGAGTGCTGGCCACCCATCATGCCTCCCGTCATCATGGAGTCGGTGGCCCACGTGCCGCCCATGCCCATGCCGTGGGTCTCCAGATCCACCATGTGGCCGTCGGCGTCCTCCATCCCGCCGCCCAGGTGGAGGGTGTACCGCGTGCCTTCTTTCAACCCCGCGTCCGGTACGAACCGCATGTGCGTGCCGTTGTCCTCCAGCATCCACGATCCCATCACCTCCGGCCCCGTGACATCGCCTTCGTGCACGGCCATGAAGTCGGTGGCGTGATCGTGCATAGCGTGCTCGAACGTCACTTCGATCGAGGCCGAGTCGGCGTTCACGTCCTGCGCGCCGCCTTCGGGGGCCACGCTCAACAGCGCCGTTTCCGGCTCCAGCGATGTGGTCCCGTCCTCACACGCGGTGGCGCTCAGGCCGACCGTGCCGATCAGGGCAACGACTCCCAGTGTTCGTGCGTTCATGGTTGGTGCTCTCTTTCCGTATTCGGTTCCATGTATTTCCGCAAAACTACACAGTTATATTATCGGCCCCGCCATGAATCGCTGGTGAACTGCGGATTAAGACGCGTTCACCTGCCGCGGAGCGAATCGGAGGCCGCCCCCAGAAAACCCGCAGCGGCCTCCAGCTCCGCACGGTCCGGAGGAATGACCCCGGCCCGCTCGATGTGCTCGCGCATCTCGGCAACCTTCCCGATCCATCGCTTGGCCGGGTAGGCAGCCGGGTCGGGAAGCACGTGGCAGGACGAGCAGCGCATGGCGTACTCGTGGAACCCCGGCACGTCCTCCAGGTCGGCCAGCTCGTCTTCGTCGGCCGCCGGGACCCGCTTGGGCAGCACGCTGACCCCAGCCGAGGTATTCGACCGGGCCCACGCCCGGGTTCTGCTTGTTTCGATGGCTTCCTGCCGTTCTTCCTCTCGCACCTCCTGGCGCCAGGCCAGGAGCCCGGCGCCGGTGAGGGCGAGGAGGAGAACGACGGCCAGGATTCGCATGGTACGGCTTCGTGTCCGCGATCAGGTCTCGTAGAGGCGGTCGATGGCCGTCCGGATGTCATCCAGCGACTTGCCATCCCTGTGCATCTGGTACGCCATGTCCGCCTCCGAGAGACAGACATCGCAGCGGGCCGCGTGGGCGTCCTTGTAGCAGTCGAGGAGCGAGTAATGGCCGGAATGCTCGGAGCAGGCGCAGTAGCAGTAGATCCCATCGATCACATGGGGCACCTCCGCGACGCGGTCATAGATCGCCGCCACGCGGGGGTATGATGCGTACTGCGCGCCGTCCACTACGTGGCGCTCATGGGCGTCCGCTCGCGGCTCGGGATGGTGGTCCGCCGGTGAGAAATTCATGGCCGGCACCACGGCCAGGGCGAGCAGCAGGGCTCCCCCACCGATCCACACCAGTCCAGAATCCTTCCAGCCGCGGCCCTTCCCTTTGCGCGCCGCCCGTCTCCGGTCCCGTCTGGCCATCGCTCCCTCCAAGCTGGTTCGGTCCATCAGGCGCTGTGCCGCCTGGTTGCCCAGATGGTAAGCGTTGGGTCGTGAGGAACCGGTGAAAGCACCATTAAGGTCCGTTCATGGTCCTCGCGGAGGGGTTGTATGGCCGTATGTTTGTGGCGGTGGCCGTCCCGAACACATGGAGGGGACATGCGGATTCTGGTGGTGGAAGATGACAAGAAGGTGGCGAGCTTCGTGGAGCAGGGGCTGCGCGAGGAAGGGTATTCGGTCGATGTCGCGCACGACGGCGAGGACGGCAGTCTGAAGGCCGCCGTGTACGATTACGACCTGGCGATCCTGGACGTGATGCTGCCCGCCAAGAGCGGCTTCGAGATCGTGCGGGACCTGCGGAAGAGCGGCAAGTCGGTGCCCGTCCTCCTGCTCACCGCACGGGATTCGAAGGAGGACATCGTGCGGGGCCTGGACGCGGGAGCCGACGACTACCTGACGAAGCCGTTCAGCTTCGATGAGCTGCTGGCCCGGGTCCGGGCCCTGCTGCGGCGGGGCGGTTCCTCGAGGCAGGAGCGGCTGATCTACGGCGACGTGGAGCTCGACCGGCTGAAGCACACGGCCACCCGGACGGGCAAGGATCTGGACTTGACACCCAAGGAATACCAGCTGCTCGAGTACTTCATCATCCGGCCGGAAGAGGTGATCCGGCGGACGGAACTGCTGGAGAAGGTCTGGGACCTCCAGTTCGACCCCATGAGCAACGTGGTGGATGTCCACGTGGGCAACCTCCGAAAGAAGCTCCGGGCGCTGGGTGAACCCCTTGTCCATACCGTGCGCGGCGTGGGCTACATCTTCGAGGCCGGCTACAAGGAAGACGGCTGATGCGATCGTTGCGGCTGAGTCTGGCGGTCCGGTCGGCGCTGGCCATGGCGGCGGCCCTCGCCATCCTGTCGCTGTTCGTGGTCCTGGCAATGCGGGAGTTCCTGGACCGGGAGCTGAACGCGAACCTCCTGAACGTGGCGTCGATCCAGGCGGCCTCCGTCACCGACGCCCCCGGCGGGGAGATGCACTTCCATGAATGGGAGCTGACGCCGGAGGAGGCGACCCAGGTCCGGGAGTTGAACCGGTTCGCTCAGATCTGGAATGCCGACGGGGAGAGCCTGCTGCGCAGCCAGTTCGTCACGCGGGACCTGCCTCTCGATACTGCGGCGCTCCAACGGGCCTCGGCGGGCAATATGGTCATGACGGAGCAGGAGTACCTGGGGATGCCGATCCGCTCCCTGTACTATCCGCTCGAAAGGCTGGGACAGCTTCACGCCCGGCACGTCCTTCAGGTGGCAGCACCCCTGGAGGGTCGGAACGACATCCTGACCCGCCTGGTTCAAGCCCTGGCGGCGCTCACCGGGGTGATGGGCCTGGCCACGTTCGGCGGCGGCTGGTGGCTGGCCCGCCGGATGGTGAAGCCGGTGAACGAGATCATCGACCAGGCCGAGGCCGTGGAGGCCGGAACGCTGGACCGACGCATCGACGCCCATGCCGACATCCGCGAGTATCAGCGGCTGATCGGCGTGTTGAACGTCATGCTCGGCCGGCTGGATCGGGCGTTCGAGGCGCAGCGTCGCTTCACGGCGGACGCGAGCCACGAGCTCCGCGCCCCCTTGACCGCGCTGCGCGGCGAGATCGAGCTGGCGCTCCGGCGGGAACGCGACCGGGAGGAGTATCGCCGGGTCCTCGCCAGCAACCTCCAGGAGGTGGAGCGGCTGTCGCAGCTGGCCGAGGACCTCCTGACCCTGGCCCGCTCCGACGCGGGCGTGATGCAGCCCAGGCTCCAGCGGACGGACGTGGCGGAGCGCGCGGAGCGGGTCGTCGAGCGGCTCGGCCGGAAAGCCGCGGACAAGGACGTCGATCTGGCCCTGGAGAGTCAGGGAGAGACCGATGGCATCTTCGATCCGGGCCTCCTGGATCAGCTGCTGTGGAACCTGGTGGACAACGCCGTGAAGTTCACGCCGTCCGGCGGCCGGGTCGATGTCGGCATAGACGGGCGGGGGGACGCCGTGGAGATCCGCGTCGCCGACACCGGCCCGGGGCTGCCGCCGGAGGACCTGGACCGGGTCTTCGAGCGGTTCTACCGGGCCGACCAGTCCCGGACCCACCACGCCGAGACGTCCGGGACGGGACTCGGCCTCTCCATCGTCCGTGCCATCACGGATGTCCACGGGGGCAGCGCCGCCGCACGGAACCGCCGCGACGGCGGCGCCGAGTTC
>CAYMLW010000178.1:0-8557 GCA_964391035.1 uncultured Gemmatimonadaceae bacterium | reverse complement strand
CAGGAACGCGATCCGCATCCCGTGCGCCCCGGGCCGCGGCACCTCGTCGACCCGCTCGATCCCCGCCTCCCCCAGCTCCCGCAGCCGATCCTCCAGATCCGACACCGTGTACGCCACGTGGTGCACCCCCTCGCCTCGCTTCTCCAGGAACCTCGCCACCGGCGAGTCCGGCGATGTCGGCTCCAGCAGCTCCAACCGCACAGGCGAGCTCGCCGGGCCGAGACGATAGAACGCCACCCGAACCCCCTGCGAAGGCACGTCCTCCTCACCCTCATACACCGCTCCGAGCACCGTTTCGTAGTACCCACGGTGGTCGGCCAGGGAACGGACCGCGATCCCGATGTGATTGACTCCGCCGGCCTCGATCATCGATCTTCCCTCCGTTCCCGTTATGCCCGTCAAGTATCGCGTATACCGCCGGTTCGCGCACGCCCCACCACCATCCGTCACCCGCGAAGACGCGCATTCCAGAACCCGGGCGCGTGCACACCCGGCCTCCGTCGATTATTCTGCATTCAGCGTGGCAGAGCGAATGATCTTCGACACAGCGCCGGCCCTCGAACACGGAAACCCCATGATGGACGCCATCGATCTCCGGATCCTGCACCTCCTCCAGAACGACGCCCGCATCGCCAACGCCGCAATCGCCCGGGACGTGAGCCTCGCCGCTTCGGCCGTCTTCCAGCGGATCCGCAAGCTCGAGAACGAGGGCGTCATTCGCGGGTACCACGCCCGCATCGATCCCGACGCCCTCGACCAGGGCCTCCTGGCCTTCATCACCGTGCAGACCGGCGAAGGCGCACGGGCGAAGGAGACCGCCGAGATGCTCGCCTCCGTCCCCGAGGTCCTCGAGGTCCACCGCGTGGTCGGGGACGACTGCTTCTTCACGAAGGTCAGGGTCCAGGACACCCGGGCCCTGGGTGCACTCCTGGACGAGAAGATCCAGACCCTCCCGCCCGTCGCAGCCACCAGGACCACCATCGTCCTCAGCACCGCCAAGGACGGGGACATCCGGGTCCCCGCCGCAACGGCTCCCGGCCGGCCCACGGCGGAGTCCGACGCGGCCTGATCGTCAGTCATGGCCGCGTTCCCCCCGGGCCCCTGGTATCCCGTCCCTGATAATCTCGCCAATGAGAGACTGACCCCGCTTGCGTGTTGGTCATTCGTTAATTCTCCAGGGATTGCGTTGAATCGTCCTTGTGCCTTACCCTTGGATTGTGATTCGTTCATCAGGCCGGGAGGGGCTATGAGGACCAGACACGTTCGGAAGTGGCACCAGAGGCGGGTACGGCGGAGTCTGTCGGCGGTGGCCGTGGCGTTGGCGTTGTCGGCGTGTGGGGGCGATGGCGGGGGGACGGAGCCGGAACCGGAGGAGGCGGAGATCGAGGTGGCGGTGCGGGTGGACGGGTCGGGAGCGGCCGGGGTGGCGGTGTCGCTGTACGCGGTAGGTGGGGGATCGGCGCTGTCGACGCGTCAGACCACGTCGTCGGGCACGGTGCTGTTCGGTGGCCTGGAACCCGGGACGTACGAGGTGGAGGTCGAGGTGCCGGAGGGGCATGAGCTGGCGGAAGGTGAGACGGCCCGTCAGAGCGTGACGGCGCCGGCCGGCGGCCGTGCGCGGGTGGAGATCGATCTGCGGGAGGTGGACCCGGGCATCGTCGAGATCCGTCTGACGTCGTCGCTGCGGTTCGAGCCGTCGTCGGTGACGATCTCACCGGGCACGACGGTCCGATGGGTGAACGAAACGGACATGCTCCACACGATCACGCCGGACGATCATTCGGAGTGGGACCGTCAGGAGCTGTCGTCGGACGGACAGCTGTTCACGCACGAGTTCACGGCGGCGGGCGAGTTCCCGTACTTCTGCGAGCCCCACGAGTCGTCGGGGATGACCGGGTCCATCACGGTCGAATGATGGCGATGGACAACCGGCTCCGGTTCCTGCCGGACACGGCGCGGGTCCCGGCCGGGGGCGTGGTGGTGTGGTCGAACACGTCCGACATCATCCACACGGTCACCGCGGACCCGGAGCGGGTCGTGGACCCTGCCCGGGTGCGTCTGCCGGCCGGGGCGGCGACGTTCCACAGTGGCGACCTGGTCCCCGGGGCGAGCTTCGAGCGCCGGCTCACCGTTCCCGGGGAGTACCACTACGTGTGCGTACCGCACGAGGCGGCGGGGATGACGGGAGTGGTGGTCGTGACGGGCGAGGCAGTGGCGTCTACTCCCTGACCAGCTCGTCTCCCACCTCGCGGAGCCCTTCGATGAGCGCCTCCAGGTGTCGGGCCCGTGTCCGGGGGTTCATGAGCGTGACCCGCAACACGCGGCGCCCGTCGAGCACCGCGGTGGTGATCCAGCCGCGGCCGGACGCGTTGTAGGCGTCGCGGAGCGTTCTCTGGAGCTCGTCGAGGGGGGAGTCGCCGGTTCCTCGGAGGCCCCCGGCGCCATCGGGCCCGTCGGTGTCGTGGTTCGCCCCTCCGGGGACCCAGCGGAAGCAGAGGATGTTGGCTTCCGGGGAGTAGGCGGGCTCGAAGTCGTCGGCCTCGACAAGGAGGCGGTGCAGCGTCGCGGCGTTCTCGACGACGTACTCCTGGAGGGCGGCGAGGTACTCGATTCCGTAATGGCGCAGGGCGACCCAGAGCTTGAGGGCGTCGAAGCGCCTGGAGCACTGGAGGGTGCGTTCGCCTGTGTCCCGGGAGCGGGTCTCGCCCGGCCGGGGATGGAAGAGGTAGGGCGCGCTCTGGTCGAAGGCGGCGTCGAGGTATCGGCGGTCCCGGAAGAGGACCACGCTCGTCGACATCGGCATGAGCATCATCTTGTGGGGATCCCAGGCCAGCGAGTCGGCCCGCTCGATCCCCCGGAGCCGGTCCCGCAGCCGGGGCGAGGCGAGGAAGGACGCGCCGTGGGCCCCGTCCACGTGGAGCCAGACGCCTTCGGCCGCCGCGACGTCGGCGATGGCCTCGAGGTCATCGAAGACGCCTGTGGCCGTGCTCCCGGCCGTGGCCACCACCGCCAGCGGGGTCCGGCCCTCTCGCCGGGCCTGCCGGATCGCGGACGCCAGCGCCCGCGGGTCCATGCGGTGGTCCCGTTCGGGCACCCGGATCAGCGTACCGGCGCCGACGCCCAGGACGCCGAGGGCGCGCTCCACCGAGTAATGCGACGCCGGGGCCGCGAACACCGCCGTCCGGGCCGGGCCCGGCGTCCGGCCAGAGCCCGGGGTCCGGCCCCTGTCCTCCGATCGGGTTGCCCCATCGGGCGCGTCTCCGGTCCCGGAGGCCGCCCCGACTCCGTCTTCCCACGCGTCGGGGAAGGTAGCGGACCGGGCCGCCAGCAGCCCTGTCAGGTTCGCCACGCTCCCGCCCGAGACCAGCGTTCCGTCGGCATCGGTCGGGAACCCGGCCAGCTCGATCAGCCAGCGGATGACCTGCTGTTCGACGACCGTTGCGGTGGGCGACATCTCCCACACGGCGAGGGACTGGTTGAGGAGGCTGGCCAGGAGATCGGCGAGGGCGGCCTGGGGCAGGGGTGGGGCGACCTGGTGACCCATGTACATCGGGTGGGCGAGGTGGATCGCGTCGCCGACGACCCGGTCCCACACGTCGTCCCAGACTCCTTCCGCCGGCATCCCGGTCCGGGGCAGCGGGTCGTCGAACCGGGCGGCCAGCGCGGCCGGGATCTCGGGCGTCGAGACCGAGCGCTGTTCGACGGTCTCGAGGTATTCCGCCAGCCGCTCGATCAAGGCGGATCCGTGCTGGCGGATCGCGTCTGCTCCTGTCCCGTCCATGGCTGCTCCTCGTCCGGGGAGATTCCGCGACGAAGCTAGTCGATGGCCGGAGCGACGTCAGTGGGGAGAATCCTGATCCGCCGTAGCACCCGGGACCGCCGTGGGGGCCGCCAGGCCCTCGCGCGAGCTGTCGGTCGCCATGGGATCAGCCCGTGTCGGGTCACGGATCGGGGTGTCGGTGTCGGTTGGGGCCGCGCCCTTCTCGCCGGTCGGCGCCCGGGCGATGGGCACGGTCAGCGTGAACACAGCGCCCCGCGGCTCGATGTTCCTCGCGGTCAGGTCGCCGCCCATGGCGCGGGCGAGGCGGCGGGAGATGGCGAGCCCGAGCCCGGTCCCCACGCCCTCTGGCTTCGTGGTGAAGAACGGCTCGAAGATGGTCTCGATGACATCCGCGGCGATGCCCGGGCCGTCATCGGCTACCTCGACCTCGAATCGCTCGCCGGTGCGCCGCACCGTGACGGTCAGGGTGACGCCCGAGCCGCCGGCGTCCGCCGCGTTCGTGATGAGATTGAGGAGGATCTGCTCGATCCGGGCGCCCCGCACGGGGACCTCCCCTCGGGCTTCGATCCGGTCCACCAGCCGGACATCCTTGCCGAGGGCGATGCGCTGCATACGGGTCACGCGGCAGACGACTTCGTCGAGCCGTGTGCATTCGCCGTCGGGCCGGGGGCGGGAGTACCCGAGCAGCTCCTGGACCAGCCCGGTCATCCGGTCCGCCTCGTCCTTGATCGTGGCGAACATCGACCGTGCCTCTCCCGATGGAGGAGCTTCGTCCCGGCCGAGTTCCGCGAAGCCACGGATCGTTGTGAGCGGATTCTTGAGCTCGTGAGCCACGCCCGCCAGCGCTTCACCCAGCGTGGCCAGGCGAGCGGACCGCTCGATCTCCCGCTGCTGCAGCACTTCTGTCGAGCGGTCCGCAACGAGGACGTGGTATCCCGCATCCAGCGCGTCCGAGCGCAGCGCCGTTACCACGAGGTAGAGGTCCCGTTCGTAGCCGGGCTCCCCGACCTCCACACATACGGGCCAGCCCCCCTTCGATTCCAGCTCCGCCATTGACCGGAGATCCGACCCGAGAACGCCCAACAGCGACCGGCCCTCGAGGGAGTCGCTGGCCAGCAGCCCCTCGGCGATCGGGTTCGCGGCTTCGACCCGGCCATTCTCCGTGGTCTGGACGATCCCGGTCGCGGACTCGTCGAAGAGGAGGCGGTAGCGAGCGGTCACCCTCCGGGCATACAGGGCGAAGCCGAGCAGCAGGACGTTCGTGAAGGTGACCGCGACCCCGAGCGACAACGCTGTTTCCCATGGCGCCGACTGGAAGAACCCGGCGCCGAGGAGCCGCTCCCCGGTCACCACGAGGCCCGCGCTCACCATGACGGCCACCAGTCCCGTCCGGCGTCCGTCCGTGTAGGTCAGCATCGCGACGGGAAGGACGTGGACGAACCACAGGAGGTGGGAGGGAACGCCCACCACGGGGATCAGGATTGGGTGGAGGAACGGCAAGAGCAACAGCGCGGCCGCTCCCGCCATCAGTCGTCCCGGTCCTCGATTCATAGTGGCTCCCGTCGGGGTCTGTCCAGCAAACCGACGGGAGCCACCGAGGGTTCCGCGATCCTACTCGATCCAGCGGTCGACCCAGTCGTAGATCGTGTTCCACCAGACGATGGCATTGGACGGCCGGAGCACGAAGTGGCCCTCGTCGGGGAAGACCAGGAGCCGGGCGGGGACATCGCGTCGTCGCAGCGCGGTGAACGCGGCCAGCCCCTGCTCCAGCGGGACGCGAAAGTCCTGTGCCCCGTGGATGATCAGCATGGGCGTGTCCCACTCGTCGATGTACGCCGCCGGGTTCCAGCGGTCGTAGGCCTCGGAGCCCTCCCACGGCGGACCACCGAACTCCCACTCCGGGAACCACAGCTCCTCGGTGGCGAAGTACATGCTGCGGAGGTCGAAGAGCCCGTCGTGGTTGACGATGGTCCGGAACCGATCCGTGTGGCCCTGGAACCAGTTCATCATGTAGCCGCCGTACGACGCCCCGGCCGTGGCCATCCGGTCCTCGTCGAGGAAGCCGTAGGTGGCCAGGGCGTGGTCGAGTCCGGCCATGAGGTCGGTGAAGACCCGGCCGCCCCAGTCCATGGTGATCTCGTCGGTGAACTCCTGGCCGTAGCCGGTGCTGCCCCGGGGATTGATGGCCACCACCACGTAGCCCGGCGCCGCGAACATGTTGTAGTTCCACCGGTAGTGGAAGTTGTCGCTCCAGGCGCCCTGGGGCCCGCCGTGGACCAGGAACAGGACCGGCCAGCTCCGGTCGGGGTCGAAGTCGGGCGGCTTGACCAGGAAGCCCTGGACCCGGTCGCCCTCGGCGCCGGTGAACCAGAAGGGCTCGATGGGCTGGAGGGCGAGGTCGCCGAGGAGCTCCCGGTTGGTATGGGTGAGCTGCGCGCGCACCCGGCCTCGCTCGTCGAGGGCGAACAGCTCCGTCGGCATGTGCGCCTCCTGCCGGGCGACCACCAACCCGTCCGATGCGGCGCCCCGCGGGATCAGCGCGAAGCCGCCGTCGTAGGCGCCGTCGGTCACCGGCGTGATCTCTCCGGCGCGCCGGCCGGTCACCGCCACCCGGTACACCCGCACGTGGACCTCGTCCTGGGCATTGAACCAGATCGTCCGGGAGTCCGGCGCCCACTCGTACGAGTTGACGGAGCGGTCGAAGTCGGCGGTCAGGGCGCGGCGCTCGCCGCTGCGACGGTCGTAGAGCATGAGGACCGTGCGGTCCGCCTCGAACCCCGGCCGCTCCTGGGCCAGGTACGCGATCCAGCGGCCGTCGGGCGAGTACTGGGGCGCGTTGTCGTTGCCGTCGCTGTCCGTCAGGAGCCGCGGCTCGCCGCCGTCGGTCGAGACCAGCCAGACGTCGTTGCCCGTGCCCACGGCCGTGGGCACGTCGGTGTTGCGGACGAACGCCAGCTCCGAGCCGTCGGGGCTCAGGGCGTAGTCCTGGAAGCCGCCGAGTCCGAGGGGCGGGGTGTCGTACGGGCCCGGCGTCAGGTGCCGGGACTCGCCGGTCTCCGGGTCCACCGCGTACACGTGGCTCCGCTTGCCGTCCTCCCACCTGTCCCAGTGCCGGTACATCAGCTCGTCGTAGATCAGGGCGCTCGACTTCGAGGCCGATTCGGCGAGATTCCGCATGGCGCCGGCCACGGCGTCGTCCTCCGGCCAGACCTCGCTCGTCACCGCCAGCACCGAGCCGTCCGCCGACCAGACCGGGCTCCGGGCGCCGCCCTGCAGACGAGTCAGCTGGCGAGGCTCACCGCCCGCCATGGGCAGGAGCCAGACCTGGGCGCCGTCGTCGTTGCGGGCCGAGACGAATGCGATCCAGCGGCCGTCCGGCGACCAGGCCGGCGAGCTGGACGACGCCTCGTGATGCGTCAGCTTCCGGGCCTCGCCGCCGGCCGTCGGCACCAGCCAGAGGTCGGTGTGGCCCCGGTCCGTCTCCAGGTCGTACCGCGTGACCGTGTAGACCGCGTGGTCCCCGTCCGGGCTCACCGCCGGACTTCCGACCCGCCCCACGGCCCACAGGTCCTCTGGCGTGATCGGGCGCTGGGCCTCGACCGGCGTCGCCGGGAGCAGGAGGGCCAGGAGAAGGGCTCCGGGGACGAGCGATCCCCGCACGGCTCGTTGCACGCTGGTCATGCGATCCTCCGTCTCGCGATCCTCGCGACTGGCTTGGACTGGGGCCTCGTCCACGTGGTCTAGCGGTCCGGATCGCCCCGCGCAAGCCAACACGTCGAAAGGGGCCGCCCCGCGTTCGAGGCGACCCCCTCCTGCCGACCGGCTCCCCGGTGGCTCAGCCCGCGAACTCCGCCGGCCTGCCGGGAAGGCGGTGCTCCCGATCGTCGCACGACCCCTCGTACCCTTCCGGGTGATACTGCAGACAGTCCGCGCACGCCTCCCAGCTCTCGTCCCGATCCACGGCACGACGCGCGACCCTGTTCCAGTGCTTCTCACGCTCCGTCAGCGTGGTAAGTCCCATCAAGTCTCCCATGTTTGCGGCGCAAGTTATTGAAGATCTTTATGTTAACGGGGCCGGGCCGGGCCTTCAACCCTCCCCAAACGCATCCTGCACCCTCGTCCGGGAACTTCCCACACGCATACCGGGGAACTCCCGATTGCGCCGGTGCGTGTGCAGGGTCGACCATGATCGGAGAGCGATCCGCGACCGATCCGCGCAAGGAGGCCGGGCATGTCCTTCGAACTCACGGTGAACGGCGAGCGTCGCAGCGTCGACGTCCCGCCGGACACCCCGCTCCTCTGGGTCCTTCGGGACGAGCTGGGGCTCCGGGGCACCAAGTACTCGTGTGGCGTGGCGGTGTGCGGCTCGTGCACGGTCGAGGTCGAGGGCATGGCCACGCGCTCGTGCGTCACGCCGATCGCTGCGGTGGCGAACCGCCGGGTGACCACGATCGAGGGCGTCCCGAGTGAGCGGCTGGGGGCGCTGCGGGAGGCGTGGATCGAGGGCGAGGTTCCCCAGTGCGGGTACTGCCATCCGGGGATGCTCATGCAGGCGGCGTCGCTGCTGGCGCGATCGCCGGACCCGACGGACGAGGAGATCGACCAGCAGATGGCCGGCAACCTGTGCCGGTGCGGCACGTACTCGAGGATCCGTCGGGCGATCCGTCGGGCTGCGGAGGTGACCCATGGCTGAGAGCGGGGTAACGCGTCGGGAGTTCCTGCTGACGGGTGCCAAGGGCGGCGCCGCGCTGGTCGTGGCGGTCCATCTCCCGGTGG
>CAYMLW010000177.1:0-8600 GCA_964391035.1 uncultured Gemmatimonadaceae bacterium | reverse complement strand
AAGGCCGAGCTCGTTTGCGAGGCCGGAAGGCCGAGCGAGTTGCGCCGAAGGCGCGAGATGCCGCGGTAGACGGCGATTTGGCCGGGCCGCCGGCAGGCGGGCCGGCCGATTTGGCCCGCCGCGAGGCGGGCCCATTTGCTCGGCCGCGGCGCGGCCGAGCCTGCCCCCTACCCCTCCAGCACCGACGGAATACTCTCGTCCCGTGCCGCCGGGTGCACGATGACCGCGGCGGCGTCGGGCAATCGCAGCTCGACCGGCTGGTCCCGAACCGCCTTCCGGAAGCCCTTCCCCTCCAGGATCCGGTGGATGTAGATGCGGCGGACCAGGACGAGGGCGGACGCGAGGACGGGCACGGCGACGAGCAGCCCGATGATGTGCATCAGGTGGGCCATGACCAGGACGCTGAGCAGTGTGAGCACGGGTGGCAGCGAGACCTGCCGCTCCATGATCATGGGCGCGATGAAGTTGGCCTCGACCAGGTGCACCACGACGCCCAGCACGGTTACCAGGATGGCCTTGACGGCGAGGCCCTGGCCGAGGACGAAGATGGCGGGCAGCAGCGTGGAGACGAGGGTCCCGAAGAAGGGAACGATGGCCACGAGCCCGGTGAAGACGCCGAAGGCCAGGGCGTAGGGCACGTCCAGGAGTATGAGCCCGATCCAGGTCAGGACGGCGAGGGAGAACATGGCCAGGAGCTGACCGACGATCCACGACCGCAGCGTGACGGCCAGGTCCGTCAGGATGTCCCGCACCAGCTCCCGATGGAGGGGGGGCGCCAGGGCGATCACTCCTTCCCTGTACATCGCCGGTCGGAGCGTCATGTAGATGCCCATGACGAGGACCGAGACGAAGTGGATCAGGAAGGTCATCCCGCTGAACAGGTACGGGACGACGCCGCGGAAGTAGCCGCCGATCTCGGCCACGATGTTCCCGACGTAGCTCTCCCCTTCCTCGAGCTGGCCGAAGAAGTTGGCCATCATGGGCGACTCCTCGGCCAGCACGATGAGCTCCTCCTCCCACCGCTCGAGCTGGGAGGGGAGCTGGGTGAGGAGCTCGGTGGTCTGCTCGGCGACGGGCGGGACGATCAGGTACCCGATGCCGACAATGCCGGCGGTGGTCAGCACGAGTGCCATGAGGAGGCCGACGGGCCGTGGCACCGCGAAGCGTCGCTGGAGCGTGTCGGTGATGGCGCCGAGGTAGAGCGAGAAGAGGACGGCGATGAAGAGCAGGAGCAGGATCTCGGCGATGCTGTAGACGAACAGCAGCAGGAGTAGGAAGAAGATCGTCGTAATGACGATGCCGATTCCCTTCCGGTTCATGGCCGCTCGTTCCCGCTAGAGGATGGACGCCACCGCGAGGCCATGGCAGATGCTGCCGGCCAGGACGAACCCGTGCCAGACGGCGTGGCCATAGCGGAGTCGCCGGTTCAGGTAGAACACCGTCCCGGCGGTGTACGCGATCCCGCCGGCCGCCAGCCACGCGAGGGTGACGCCATCGAGGGAGCGGCTGATGGGGACGGCGGCCACGAGGACCAGCCATCCCATGGCTACGTACACCAGCGTGGACAGGACCCGGAACCGCCCGATGAAGACCACCTTGAGGGCGATCCCGAGGATCGCGAGCCCCCAGATGACGCCGAACAGACTCCAGCCCCAGCCGCCCCGGAGATCGCCGATCATGAACGGGGTGTAGGTGCCGGCGATCAGCAGGTAGATGGCGGCGTGATCCAGGAGCTTGAGCCGCGCCTTCAGCCCGGGGTCCCGGGCGGCGTGGTAAAGGGTCGACGCCGTGTAGAGGGCGATGAGCGTGGTGGCGAATACGGAGACGCCCACGATCTTCCAGGCATCTCCGTGAAGGGACGCGTAGACGATGAGGAGGGCGGCGGCCGCCACGCTCGCGACCACACCGACCCCGTGGGTCACGACATTGGCGACCTCCTCCCGGGACGTCATTCCTCTTCGATCTCGCCCTCGTGGACCTCGGCCTCGGCGTCCTCGTCCGCGTCGGGCTGGCCGCTGGTCAGCGCCCGGGCTTCCTTCCCGGACGGGAGCCCCATCTCCTTCTTCAGGGCCTCCAGCCGGAGCTCGACGTCGTCCGATCCGCCCTCGAGCTGCTTGAACTCCGTCTCGAGCGTATCACCGGTGAGGGCCTCGGTGACCTCGGCCGACGCGACGGCCTTCCGCTCGCTCTCCTCGATCTTCTCGGCCACCCGCTCGAACGCCTCGAACGCGGAGCGGTCGGAGAGCCCGGACATGGTCTCATGGATCCGGCGCTGAGCCTGGGCCCGCTTCTGCTTCGCGACCAGGAGGTTCTTCTTCCGCTTCGCCTCCTCGATCTTCTCGTTCAGCTCCCGCAGGCTCGCCTTGACCTTCTCGGTCTCCTGGGCCTGCTTCCGCCACGTCTCCTCGAGGGCGGCCGCCCGCTGGCCATGCTCCTGCTGGCGGACCAGCGCCTGCTTGGCCAGGTCGTCGCGGTCCTCCTTCACCGCCAGCATGGCCCGCTTCTCCCACTCCGCGGCCTGCCGGTGTTCCTCCTCGACCTGGGAGCGGAGCTTCTGTTCATCGGCAATGGCGACCGCGACTTCCTGCTTCGCCTTGCTCAGCTGCTCCCGCATGTCCGTGATCAGCTGATTGAGGACCTTCTCCGGGTTCTCGGCCCGGGCGATCGCGTCGTTTATGTTCGAGCGCAGCAGCAGTGACAGCTTCTGAAAAATCCCCATGGTGCTTCAGCCCTTTTCCACGACCGGGACCAGCTCCGCCAGGTCCTTCATGTGACTCGAGGCGGCAAAGACAATGCTCTCGTACGACGCCCGCAGCTCCTGGAAGTCGAGGGTCTCGAGCTCGAGGGCGTCGCTCAGCGCGATGTCGCCCTCCTCGATCCCGTAGCTCCCGTGCACCAGGTCGCTCGCGTTGAGCTCCAGCAGCTTCCGGAACAGCGGAGCCAGCTGCTGGTCCGTCGCGTCCTGCGGCAGGTCCATGACCTTCATCCGCAGGAGCACGACCGGCGGTGCGTACGTCGCGACGACGTTCGCGTCGTCCTCCCCCTCGCCCCGTAGAACCCAGATATTCTCGTCCACCTCATCCGTCTCCACCGACATACGGATGAAGAAGCTCTCGAGATCCTCTCGATTGATCATCTCGCTCTCCAGTTCAGGAAGCCCGCCAATCTGTACGGTACCGATCGCGACGGGGTTTCGGCAACCTCGCCTCGACGCCCGGATGGCGGTGCGCCCGGACGGGGGTAGCCGTCGACCTGCGGTGGACGGGGATCCGCGGCATGGGCTGACGGCACGGGTCGTACCGGAGGGTGACTGCCCCCGTGGATCCGAGCTCTGACCGGACTCGGCGTACAACGGCCCGGGCCCCTCGCCCATCCAAGGGACGGATCCACCTACGCCCCCGCACACCCCCTAACCCCCCCTAACCCACATGCTATCCACCATCAAGTAGGACACGACCTACGCGGCCCGGATGCTCCGGAAGAGCCCCGGCTTCACCGCCGTCGCCCTGATCACCCTGGCCCTGGGGATCGGGGCCAACAGCGCCATCTTCAGCGTTGTGAACGGGGTGCTGCTCGAGCCGCTCCCGTACGCGGAGCCGGACGAGCTGGTCTATGTCTACAGCCAGTTCCCCACCATGGGGTTCGACGAGTTCTGGGTCTCGCCGCCGGAGTACCGGGAGCTGCAGGAGCGGGCCCGGTCGTTCCGCTCCATCGGGGCGTGGCGCACGGCGCGGGTCGACATCGCCGGCGACGAGGCGCCGGCCCGGGTGACGGCGGCGCTGGTCACCGCCGAGTTCTTCACCGCGCTGGGGGTGAGCCCGGTCCTGGGGCGTCCGTTCAGCCACGAGGAAGACATGGCCGATGCCGACGTGGTGGTGATCTCCCACGGGCTCTGGCAGCGGGCGTTCGGCGGCGACCCGTCGGTGGTGGGGGGCACCGCCGAGGTCAACGGGCGGCTGGCCACGGTGACGGGGGTGATGCCGGCGGGGTTCGACATCGAGGACGCGGGTGTCGAGGTCTGGTTCCCGTCGGGGATCCCGGACGCGCCGACCAACCGGGCCTCCCACTATCTCCGGCTGGTTGGACGGCTGGCGCCCGGGGTGAGCGTCGACCAGGCGCGGAGAGAGCTCACGTCGCTGGTGGAGACGTGGTCGGCTGTGATCCAGGAGGGCCACGTCCCGAATCCCGAGGGCCATCCCTTCGGGCTACACTCGCTCCAGGACGGGATGGTCGGGGGCGTCCAGCAGGCGCTGCTGATCCTGCTGATCCGCGGTCGGCCTCGTGCTGCTCATCGCGGTGGCCAACGTGGGGAACCTCATGCTCGCGAAGTCGGAAGGGCGTCGCCGGGAGGTCGCGGTGCGCATGGCGATCGGGGCGGGTCAGGGTCGCCTGGTCCGGCAGTTCCTGACCGAGAGCGTGCTGCTGGCCGGGATCGGCGGCGTCCTCGGACTGGCCCTCGGCTGGGTCGGGCTCCAGGTCATGCTGGCCGTATCGCCGGACAGCATCCCACGGATCGGCGAGATCCGGTTGGACGGGTCGGTGGTGCTCTTCACCGCGGCGGTCTCGCTGACAGCCGGGATCCTGTTCGGCCTCGCGCCGCTGCTCCACGTGGCGACGGACCGGATGGCCGGCACGCTCAAGGAAGGCGCCCACCACGCCATCGCGGGCTCCGCCCGTCAACGGGTCCGGAAGGGCTTCGTTGCGGCGGAGGTGGCGCTCGCGGTCATGCTCGCCGTGGGTGCCGGGCTCCTGATCCGGAGCTTCGACGCGCTCCAGCGGGTGGATCCCGGCTTCGAGCCGGAGGGCCTGGTCACCTTCCAGCTCTTGCTGCCCGAATCACGGTACGAGGATGCCGGCGCGGCCGGTGCGTTCTACGCCACGCTGCTCGCCGTGCAGGACCGCGTTCGACGAGGGCGCGGCCCGGGGCATGTCCGTCCCCCGTCGACTGCTGTGTCGGGCTTCCAGGCTTCTATCCTGAGCCGCCAGGCCTCCCCCTGCGTCCGCCCGACCGCGCGGCTGCCGGTCAGCCTCCGAGCACGGCCTTCATCACGGCCGCCACGCCGAGCCCCAGGTAGTTGCCTCCGGCATAGCCCAGCAGTCCGACGACGATCCCCGGCACCAGCCGGTCGGCGTAGCCGCGGGCGCTGGCGAGGGCGAGGGTGGTGAGCCAGAGAACCGAGGGCAGGCCGGGGATCAGGGTCGTCAGGAGGTCGTAGGCGGACGACTCCTGCGGCAGGATCGCCAGGTTCGACAGGAGCATGGCGGCGGCGACGGCGACGAGGGCCGCGCCGAGGGCCTCGAAGGCCCGGTGTCGCCGCTCGAGACGAAGCGCGATGGAGACGAGGGCCGCCAGAACGACGGCGACCGCGAGTGGGCCGGTGATCACGTCGAGGGCGAGGTGTCCGTCTTCGGTTTCCGGACCACCATGATCCTCCGGCGGTGAGATTGGAGCGGCACGGTAGCGCAGGGAGCGGCGGCCACACAACCCTCGTGAGCCACTATCCGGTCCTTCCACGCATCCCCTGATGAAGACGCCACTGGCAGCTCATGGGACGTGCGACATCGAATGGAGGCGGAATGAGGAGTGAATGGACGCATTTGACTCTCCGCGGCCCGACATGGCTGGTCCTGGCGTCGTGCCTGTCCGTGTCTGGATGCGATGCCGTCCTGGGCGACTCCTTCGACATGGCCGACTACCGGGGGCGGTACGCCGGTCCCGCTGTGGTGGACGTACGGGTCGGTGAGGAAGTACGGCCGTCGCTCCACGGGGAGGGTGAGGTGCGGATCGAGCCCTTCGTGAGTGGCACAAGAGCCCGAGCCAGGTTCGAGATCCGGTTCGACGATCGGGCGCTGTTCCTGTTCCAGGGACCGTACGACTCGAGTGGCTGGAGCCTGACCGCCATAGAAGACGACGCGTTCCGGCTGCAGGTGGACCCGGCGGGCCGGATCACCGGGTCGTTTTCCGGCCCCGGCCTGGAGATCGACGTCGACGGCGAGCTCCGAAGCCACCTCTGCATCGTCGGCATCGATATCGAGTACCTCCGGGAGACGGCCGGGATCCCCGCCGGCACGCGCATCTCCATGGAGTTCGTCCTGAACCGATCCTGAACCGCATCTGTCGAACGAAGCCCCGAATCCACTATGCGACGTTTCCCTCGCGACACTCGTACCGCCCCCGCCGCCGGCAGCTCGAACGGAACCCCCGTCGGTCGCACGCCGCTGCCCCTCGCCCTCGTCCTGTTCGCACTGGGCCTCGCGGCCTCGTGCACCGACACCGGCACGGGCCCCGGTGAGGATGGTGCGGGCCTGCGGGCCGGACCGCGGGGTGCCACCGTGAGCGCACTGGACGGCGACGTCCGGATCGAGGTCCCGGCGGGCGCACTGGAAGAGACCGTCGAGCTCACCGTGAACCTCGTCGACGCACGGCGGACGTCGTCGGCGAGCTCGACCACCGAGCCGGGCCGATCTTGCGGGTCTTTCCGCAGCACCCCGGCCAGGATGGCGTCGAGATCCCCCTTCAGACGACGCCTCAGCTCGCCGGCCTTCCGGAGGCCGGCCAGCCTCGCCGCGTCGTCCGTCACCACGGCGCTGGCGTGTGGCGGCTCCTCGGTGACCACCCGGCGCATCTGTGACGGGGACGTGTCCTCGAGCAGAAGCGGGGGGCGGCCGGCCAGGAGCCGGTACAGGATCACGCCCAGGGAGTAGACGTCGGCGGCCGTGGTGATCGGGTCGTTTCGAACCTGCTCGGGACTGGCGTACCCCGGTGTGAGGGGGTGGGCCTCACGGGAGAGGTGGCCCGGGTCGTCGCCCTCTTCCGACAGCTCGAGGAGCAGCTTCGCGATGCCGAAATCCAGGAGCTTCACCCGGCCCTCCGGCGTCACCAGGATGTTGCCCGGCTTCAGGTCCCGGTGGACCACCAGGTTGGTGTGGGCGTGCTGCACCGCGTCGCAGGCGGCGAGGAAGAGCCGGAGCCGCGCCTCGAGGGTCAGTCGGAGCCGGTCGCAGTACCGGTCAATGGGCTCGCCGTCCACGTACTCCATGGCGAGGAACGGTCGGCCGTCGTCTGTCACGCCGCCGTCGATCAGCCGCGCGATGTTCGGGTCGGATAGCCCCGCCAGGATCCGGCGCTCTCGTACGAACCGGCCCCGGGCGTGGGCGCCGGCCAGCTCGGGACGGATCAGCTTCACTGCCACCCGCTGCTCGAAGTCGCCCTCCGCCCGGATGGCCTCGTAGACGGCGCCCATGCCGCCATGAGCGATGAGCCGCTCGAGGTGCCATACCCCGACCCGCTCGCCTGGCGGGATCGCCGCGTCGGGGTCCGGTCCGGTCCGCTCCGCGGCCCGCTCGGCTGCCTCGCCGGCGACGGCCACTCCGTCCAGCGCCTCGAACGGGGACTCGTAGGCAGCGAGTAGCCGCAGCACTTCCCGCGCAACCGCGGCGTCGTCGGTGGCAGATTCCACGTACGCCTCGCGTTCCGCGGCAGGGCGATCGAGGGCGGCGTCGAAGAGCTTTCGGATGCGGCGCCACCGGGCGGGCGAGAGTCTCATGCGTCCTCCTCGAGGGCCGATCTGAGCCAGGCCCGGGCGAAGGCCCAGTCACGCTTCACCGTGGCGGTCGAGGTTCCCTGCACCTCCGCGACCTCTGTATTGTTCAACCCGCCGAAAAAGCGGAGCCCGACCACATCCGCCGCCCGCTCGTCGATCCGGGCCAGCTCGTGGAGTGCTTCATCGAGGGCGAGAACGTCTAGGGCCGGCACGGGCCGGGGTCCGGCCGGGTCGGTCAGCGTCACGTGCACGGCGTCGCCCCCGCGTCGTGCGGCGTTCTTCTTCCGCGCGTGATCGATGAGGATACGGCGCATCATCCGGGCGGCGAGGGTGAGGAAGTGGGCCCGGCCCTGCCACTCGACCCGCCTCTGTTCGACGAGACGCATGTAGGCCTCGTGGACCAGCGCCGTGGGCTGGAGTGTGTGGCCCGAGGGCTCGGAGCGCAGATGCCGGGCGGCCAACCGGCGCAGCTCGGGGTACAGGAGGGGGGTGAGCCGGTCGGCCGCGGAGGCGTCGCCGGCCTGGAGCTCCTGGATGAGGAGACTGATGTCGGGCGCGGAGTCGTCGGCCACGGGCCCGGGGGGTTCGGGGAACGCGCCGTGCAGAGACACCGGACCACGCGCGGGGCGTGCGGGCCGGCACCCTTTCAGAGTTCGGTACTCGCCCGCCGGGTGTCAACAGCGTCTGCCTCGCAGCCGTCCTCCTTCCCCGCTCTACCGTCCACGCCCTCCCGCCAGCGACTCGAGCAGCCGCCGGGGCTCGGCGGTGTGGGGGTGGTCCGTGCCCAGCCTCGCGGCGAGATCCGACTCGGCCTGCCGGAGCAAGGGGACGGCGTCGGGTCCCCGTCCGAGGGCGGCCAGCGCCGAGCCCAGGACCACCCGGGCATTGGCGGTGCGCAGGTCGTCCGGTCCAAAGGCGGCCTCGAGGACCGGAAGGGCGTCCCGGGCGAGCTCCTCGGCGCCGGTGGCATCGCCCTCGGCGAGGCGGAAGCGGGCCAGCGTGACCCGCGCGCCCGACAGGCCCGGGTGCTCTTCGGGGAGCTTGTCGTCGGCGATG
>CAYMLW010000176.1:0-8612 GCA_964391035.1 uncultured Gemmatimonadaceae bacterium | reverse complement strand
TTCCCCGACCCGGTCGGCAGCACCACGGAGCCTCGCCGATCCGCGGCCTCCCAGCGCGATACTGCGTCCCTCCTGGTACGGGCGAGGCGAGCGAGGGTCATAGAACGGGAGCGGGTCGGCGGATGACGGGTCGCCGGCGGCATTCCCGGGCGCGGCGTCGTCGACCGCGGTGCCGGGCGGGCCGGGTCGCTCCGCGATGCCCCGCTCCGCGGCCCACTCCCGAAGCTCGGGGAGCCCGTGACCCGGCGCGACGTAGGCGGCGGCACGGTCGTCGTACCGCATCCACGGCGGCGCCTCGCGGACGTGCCGGAGGACGGCCAGGCCGTGGCGGTAATAGTAGACCGGGGTATCGTCTGCGGTGCCGCTCATGGGACGATGGTACCGGACGTCGCTCTCTGTCTGCAGGACTTGTTGTCCCGATCCGCTATGGGAGTCGGACGGCGATGTGATCCAGCGTCCCCGTCAGCTCGGCGAAGACGGAGGACCGGGCGCCATCGGGCGAAAGCCGCGTGACCGTCCCCTCCTCGGCGGAGACGAGCAGGTCACCGCCCGGCGCGATGGCGACGCCCCCGATCCGGCCGAGCCCCGAGGCGAGGGTGTCCTGACCGCTGCCGTCGCTCGCGACGCGCTGTACGGTCCCGTTCTCCTGTGTGACGATGATCGAGCCCCCGGATTCGATGACCACAGCGGCCACGACGGAGCCGGGCATGCTGCCCAGGACGGTGACCGCCCCGGCCGGCGAGATCCGCAGCAGGTCGGCGGTCGACTCGTCGTAGAGAACGAAGTCTCCGCTGTCATCGACCTCGACGTCCTCGGACTGGATCCCGGCGACCAGGACCCTGGCATTGGTGCCATCCGGCTCGATTCGAAGCAGGCGGCCGTCCTCGACGTCCTGGGTGACGACCAGGTCGCCGTCGTCCGCGATCGCGAGCCCGGCCGCGTTGCCCAGGCCCGAGATGACCGCCGACGACCCGCTGCCGTCCGGCAGGATCCGACGGAGCGTCCCGCCCGCCTCCGCCACCACCACGCTGCCGTCCGCCTCGATGGCCAGGCCCCGCGGCTGTGTGAGCCCGGCGCGGAACGTGGCCGTGTCTCCCAGCGACGAGATCCGGACGATCGAGCCCGCCGCCATGTCGCTGACCAGCGCATCCCACCCCGGGCCGATACTCAGGTGGGCGACCGCGGCGACCCCCGCATACGACGCGACGATGTCCACCTCCCCGGGTCCCATGGCCGTCACCAGCCCCGCCGTGTCGACCGTGGCCCGGGCGGTGTTGGTCGTCGCCCACGTCACGGGGACGTCGAGTACCGCGCCGCTCGCGTCGGTCACGATGGCCCGCAGCCACACGGTGTCCCCCACCGCGAGCGTGCCGGTCCCGGGCTCCACGGCCACCGCGATGGAACCGACCACGATGACCACCGGCTGGTCTCCCACCACGGGCTGGATCACGATCGTTATGGCCGGGTTCGTCCCTGCCACGACGTCGACGGTGGTCGAGCCCGTGTGCGTCTCGACGCCCGCAGCGTTGAACGCCCGGACCGTGAACGTACGGTCGGATCCCGCTCGAACCTCGACCGTGCCCCGTGCCGTGTCGTTCTGGATCGTCAGGTTCACCGCCACCGGCATATCGATATCCGGCGCCGTCACCTCCACCACCACGTCGGCGATCGCGGTACCCCCGACCTCGGCCGTAACCAGCAGCGGCACCGTGAGGTCCGGCCCGGCCGGGTCGTCCTCGCACGCAGCCGTGAGGAGGGCAGCGGACGCGACGAGGGTCGTGAGGACGGCGCGTCGGAGGCAGGTGCCTGGCTGTACACGCATGGCAGTCTCGTTGTGGAACGGCTGACGGCTGACGGCCGACGGCTGACGGCTCGCGGCTGACGGCTCGCGGCTGACGGCTATTTGTCGAGGATAATGCACGGGTCGGTGGGGGTGCGGCAATGGAAGCCTGGCCGGGGACCGACCACGACCCGGGCGTCGAGCGCTCCCGCACCGGGGTCCGCCCGGCCGGGAGGTGATGGGTGGCGCCCCGAGGCGTCTGGTGGAGACTCCTGATGTCGATTGGACAGCCGACGCCGCACAACCCTACCTTGCCGCCCATGACCGTTCCCCCGGTCGTCCCGTGGCTGCTCCTGGCCATCGCCGTGGCCGCGTCCGTGACCTTCGCGGCGCTGTTCGTCTACTACCGCCGTCGGCTGTACGCGACGAAGGGCAAGGACCACGGCCACCCGATCCCTACGGTGCGGCTCGAGGACTTCGACCCGCTCTTCGCCCGGGATGCGTATGGCCCGGGCATGGACGCCGCCGTCCGGTTCGTCGGCACGGGCGACGGCGCCTGGGGCGCGACGTCCGACACCGAGGGGTGGGTACTGGCGGTCTTCGCGCGGCAGGCACGGTGCATGTTCGAGTTCGGCACCGCCACGGGGCGCACGGCCTGGCTCTGGGCCGCCAACAGCCCCGCCGACGCCCGCGTCGTGACCCTCACCCTGCCCCCCGACGCCGCCACCGACCGGGGCGAGCCGCCGGCCACCGGATTCCGCTACACCGGCACCCCGGGGGCGGACAAGATCGATCAGCGCTTCGGCGACTCGTTGGCCTTCGAGCCCGGCGAGCTCGAGGGCCGGTGTGACCTGATCTTCATCGACGGGTCGCACGCGTACGAGCACGTGCGCAGCGACACGGAGAAGGCGCTGCGCATGCTCGCTCCGGGCGGGGCCATCCTCTGGCACGACTACCGCCGGGACAACCACCGGCTCCGCGGCGTCTACCGCTATCTCAACGAGCTGGCCCGGGAGCTGCCTCTGGTCCGGCTGTCCCACACGAGCTTCGTGGCGTACCGATCGGAGGAGTGACCGGCCAGGCCGTGGCGGTAGTCGTGGGCGGGTGCGGCTCCCGCGGTGTCCTCACCCGGTCCTCGTCCACGTCTACCCGGCGATCTCCCTCAACAGCCGCACGGCGACGGCGTAGCCGGCCACGGTCACGTCCTCGGCGGCCTCGAGCTCCTCCACCAGCTCCCGGTACGCGGCCACCTCCCGGGGTCGGGCCGCCTGGATCGCGGACAGGCAGGCGTCCGCGGCGGCGGTCCGGTCGTCCGCATCGGCCGACCCGCGCCCGCCGTTCCGGGCGAGGCAGCTCAGTACGGTCCGGGCCAGCCACCGGTGCGCCCGGCCGATGTCCTCGATGAGCCCGTCCACCAGCCGTTTCTCCCACCGCTCCTCCCGGGCGGCCGTCCGCAGCGCGGCCCGGAGCGCCGCACAGCCGAACCGCTCCGATACGAGGTAATAGGCGCGGGCGGTGTCGATGACGTCGTGAGCGGCCGGGGACCGGGCCTCCTCCCCGGCCTCCCGGGCGATGCGGAGGATGTCGAGGAGCTGGGGGAGGAAGCGGAGGGTGATGAGGCGGCGGGCGAGGCCGTGATCGATGCCGGTCGCCTGGAGCTCCTCGAGGAGGGTATCGAAGAGGGCCCGGTCCTCGCCGGCGACGAGGTCGGGGAAGGCGTCGCGGAGTCGGTCGAGGCCGGGGGTCGCCTCGGCGATGGCCTCGGCGGCGGACCGGCCCGGGGCGACATTGGCCAGGGCCCAGTGGGTGGTCCGCTCGAGGACCCGGGCCAGCCCGTCCAACCAGCGGTAGACGGTCTCTGCGAGGAACCGGCTCCGGTCGAGGGCGAGGTCGCTGCGGATGGCGTCCGCGCCGGCGATGCCGTTGGCGATGACCCACGCCCGGGCGACGGCGGCCAGGTCGGCGCCGGTGTCCCGGGCCACCCGGTGGAGGAACGAAGCGCCCATGAGGCTGAACAGGTCGTTCACCAGGACGGTGACCACGATCTCGCGGCGGAGCCGGTGGCCCCGGAGTCGGTCGTCGCCGGCGGTCTCGACGGCCCGGTCGGGGAAGTAGCGGCGAAGGAGCGGGAGGAGGGCCGGGTCGTCGGGCAGCGTCGAGTCGAGGAGGGCGGCCCGGGCGTCGAGCTTGGCGTAGGCCAGGAGCACGGACAGCGCCGGCCGGCTCAGTCCGCTGCCCGTCTCGGCCCGCTCCTGGAGCGTCTCCGAGCCGGGCAGTCCTTCGGCGTCGCGCTCGAGCACCCGCTTCCGCTCGAACATCCGGATCAGCGCGGCGAAGTCCTGGAGCGCGTCCCGGCTGCGCCGCTCGTCCAGCGACACCGCCAGCGACTGCCCCCGGCTGTTCCGCAGCACCCGCTCGGCGACAGCGTCGGTCATGGACGCCAGCAGCCGGTTCCGCTCCTCGAGCCCGATCTCCCCCGCCGACAGCATGGGATAGAGCAGGATCTTCAGGTTCACCTCGTGGTCCGACATGTCCACGCCGGCCGAGTTGTCCAGGGCGTCGGTGTTGAGCCGGCCGCCGGCCAGCGCGAAGCTGACCCTCGCCCGCTGCGTCAGCCCCAGGTTGCCGCCCTCGCCGATGACCTGGCAGCGGAGCTCGTGGGCGTCCACCCGGACCGGGTCGTTCGCCGCGTCTCCCGCCTCGCCGTGGGTCTCGTCCGCCGCCTTCACGTACGTCCCGATCCCGCCGTTCCAGAGCAGCTCGACCGGCGCCCGCAGCACCGCACGGATCAGCTCCTCACCGTCCAGCTTCTCCGGCACGTCGCCGCCGAGGGCGCGCCGGGCCTCGGGCGACAGCGTGACCTCCTTCGATTGCCGCGGCACGATCATGCCGCCGGGCGACAGCCTGTCCCGGTCGTAGTCGTCCCAGGTCGAGCGGGACAGCGCGAAGAGCCGCTCCCGCTCGGCGAAGGACGTGGCCGGGTCGGGGTCCGGGTCCAGGAAGACGTGACGGTGGTCGAACGCGGCCACCAGCCGGATCTGGCGGCTCAGCAGCATGCCGTTGCCGAACACGTCGCCGCTCATGTCGCCGATCCCGGCCACCGTGAACGGCTCGGCCTGGATGTCCTTGCCCAGCTCCCAGAAGTGGCGCTTCACGCACTCCCACGCGCCCCGGGCCGTGATCCCCTCCTTCTTGTGGTCGTAGCCGTACGAACCGCCGGAGGCGAACGCATCGCCCAGCCAGAAGTCGTACTCCTCCGCCACCGCGTTGGCCGTGTCGGAGAGGTGGGCGGTGCCCTTGTCCGCCGCCACGACCAGGTACGGGTCGTCGCCGTCGTGCCGGACCACGTCGGGCGGCGGGACCACACGGCCGTCGACGATGGTGTCCGTGATGTCCAGCAGCCCGCACATGAGCGTGCGGTACTGCTCGGCCTCGTCGGCCAGCAGCGCGTCCCGGTCGTCCGTGTGGAGCCGCGTCACGAACCCGCCCTTCGACCCGCTCGGCACGATGACGGCGTTCTTCACCACCTGCGTCTGCACCAGCCCCAGCACCTCGGTGCGGAAGTCGTCGGGCCGGTCCGACCAGCGGATCCCGCCCCTCGAGACCGGCGCGCCCCGGAGGTGGATCCCCTCCATCCGCGACGAGTGGACGAAGATCTCGTACAGCAGCCCGCTCCGGCGCAGCTCCTCGACCTCGGCGCAGGCGATCTTGATCGAGATGTACGGCACGCCGCCGCTCCGGCGCGTGGAGTCGGCGCCGCCGTGGCGGTAGTAGTTGGTCCGGGTCGTGGCCAGGACCAGGTTCAGCAGCCGGCGGATGGCCCGGTCATCGGCCAGGGAGGTGACGGCCTCGAGGGCGCCGGCAATGGCGCCCTGGAGCGCCTCCGACGGGTCGCCGGCCGCCGGCTCCGGGTGGGCCTTCCGCAGCGCCGGGTCGAAGCGCGTGCCGATGAGCGCGACCAGCAGCCGCGCCACGTCCGGGTGCCGCTGCAGCGCCCGCGCGGGCGCCAGCCGGCTGGGCACCGCGTCCGCCTGGAACGCGTAGCTCGCGTAGGTCCGGAGCAGGTCGACCTCGCGCCAGCGGAGCCCGGCGGCGAGGACCAGGGAGTTGAAGAGGTCGTCGGGGGCGTCGCCCGAGCGGACCGCCAGCAGCGCCTCCGCCAGGATCGCCGTCCGCTCCGGGTCCAGCGGCGCGCCGTCGGGGGCCTGCACCGCGAACGAGTAGACCATGACCGGCGCCAGCCCGGGCCCGTCGATGAGGAACGGCGCCAGCTCGATGACCCGGAGCCCCGCGTTCTCGAGGATCGGCATGAACTCCGACAACACCATGCGATGGTCCCGCAGGTACAGCTTCAGGATCGTGACCGCCCGGAAGTCGCCCGCCCGGCCCCGGCCCCGGGGCTCCCGGAACGCGATGTCCACGTCCAGCTCCCGCTCCCGCATCCCCTCGAGCTGCGCCACGTCCGCCCCCGCCGCCGCCGGCAGGAACGCCGCCCGGTAGTCCTCGCCGAACGCCGGGGCGTACCGGTCCCACAGCCGCGACCCCTCCTCCGGCCCGTGGGCCTCGACCAGCGTGTCCAGCAGCCGGTCCTCCCACGACCAGATGATGTGGCCCAGCTCCCGCTCCAGCTCCGCCGCGTCCAGCGCCTGGACGGCCTCCCGCGGCGCCGAGACGTAGAAGTGCAGCCGGGCCTGGTCCGCCGTGCCGTGGGCGTGGTGGAACGCCAGCACCGTCCCGTCCAGCCGGATCGCGATCACCTCCTCGATCCGCTCCCGGACCGGCCGGCTGAAGCGCGCCTCCGGCAGGATCACCGCCACGCTCGCGCCACGCCCCAGCGGGTCCGGCCGCACCAGCACCCGCACGCCCTCCGTGAACAGCTGCGCCAGGATCGCCTGGACCTCCCGCTCCAGGTCCTCCGCCGATGCCTGGAACAGGTCCTCCTTCGGCATCGAGTTGAAGATCGTGATGATCTCCTTGTAGTCGTGCGACCCCGACTCCTCGCCCGACCGCTCCAGGATCCGACGCAGCTTCCGCCGCAGGATCGGGATCTCCTCCGCGCTCTCGGCGTACGCCTTCGACGTGAACAGCCCCAGGAACCGACGCTCGCCCAGGACCCGGCCCTCGCCGTCCACCTCCTTCACGCCCACGTAGTCCATCCGCGACCGCCGGTGCACCGGCGACTCCGCGTTGGTCTTGTTCACGATCAGCAGCGGGCCCTCCGTCAGACGACCCACCAGCTCCGGCGACAGCTCCCGCAGCGGCACCCGCGTCGCGTATGCCGAGCCCTCCTCCCGCCGCAGGATCCCCAGCCCCGTACCCCGACGTACCTCCAGACCCCGCTCCTCGCCCGAGCCCGTGATCCCGTACTCACGGTAGCCCAGGAAGATGAAGTGTCCGTCCTCCAGCCAGCGCAGGAACTCGAGGATCTCCGGCGGCGCCGCGTCCCGGCCGTTCGCCTGTTCGGCCGCGGCCCCGTACGACGCCACCACCGCCCGCGTCGACTCCAGCGCCTCCAGCATCGGTCCGAAGTCCTCCGTCACCGCCACCACCTGCTCGAGACGACGACGCAGCTCGTCCACCACCCACGCCCGCCGACTCTCGCCCGGGATCCGCTGCACCTCGCAGTGGTTCAGCGAGTACCGCTCCCCGCTCGACCCCGGCCCCGCACCCACCAGCCGACCCTCCGCGTCCCGCTCCAGCCGAAGCACCGGATACAGGTACTCCCGGATCGCCACACCCTCCGAGCCCAGGAACTCCCGGATCGTGTCCACGATGAACGGCCGGTCCGACACCAGCGTCCGGATCACCGTCGCCGGCGCCGACCACCCCTCCTCCGACGGACTCGTCATCTGGACACGGACACCGGCGGCGCCCGACTCCCCGGCGGCCGACTCCCCGGCGGCCGACGGGTCCGGCGCCGCCGCGAACTCGAACGCGCCCCGGGTCAGCGCCGCCAGGTCGTCCGGGCTCCGCTCCCGCAGGAGCTGACCCGGCGCCCGGCTCCAGAACCCCCGGGCGAAATCGCACAGCAACGACGCCTCCGCGGCGTCCCCATCGTGCGTGGTCCGTATCCGCTCACACAGCTCCTCCACCGCCTCGATCGGCGCGCCCGCGGGCGAGGCCGACCCCGGTTCGACTTCCGATGGTGTGTCCATGCGCGGAAGGGTATCGCGAGGGCGGGACTGGGGGAAGGGGGGCAGGTCCCGCGGCCCCGTCCTGCGAGGGGAACGGCCGGAAACTGCGGCAATGCCGGGAAGCGTATCCGGACGCGGCTCGACCCGGTTTCTGCGTGCTTACAACCCCTCCTACCGCTCCTTCTCGACCACCGTAAACACGGCGTCCCGGAAGGTCTCCAGGTAGGCCTCCAGCTGGTCCCCGGTGATGGCGGCGTAGCTGGCGCGGCCGTAAAGACGGAAGACACCGGTCCGGATGGTGTACACGAAGCGGTGGAGCGGCGCGTCGATACCGGTGCGGGTGCCCCGACCGGCCGCGACGACGATGGCCTGGCCGAAGTCCCCCAGGGCGTCCCGCATCTGGTCGGCCTGCGTGGGACCGAATTCGGGCGCGTCCCCGACGCGGATCACGCCCCGTCGCATGGTCTCGACGACCCTGTCCACGGCGGTCGCCATCTCCGTGGCGGAGACGTTCGGGGCCTCGGCATCCCCGCGGCCGGCCCGGCGTACGGCGGCGAGGATCGTGTCGGCGTAGTGCCGGAGGCCGGCCCGCAGCGCCACGGCCTCGTCGGGCTCGAAGCCGGGGCTGCCATCGGGGCGGGTCACGCCGGTCTCGATGGTCCGCACCACGTCGTCGATGAGGTTCTCGACCTCCCCGC
>CAYMLW010000175.1:0-8628 GCA_964391035.1 uncultured Gemmatimonadaceae bacterium | reverse complement strand
GCGGACATGGCCAGCGGGTACGTCTGGGTCGGCTACCAGAGCTACGAGCCCACGGGCCCGTTCAGGCAGCTCACCGTGTTCCTGAACCAGTGGAACGCGTGGGACTTCGGCGGCGAGACCATCGGCCGTGAGGTCAACGTGTTCGGCAACTTCCAGCTCATGAATTTCTGGGAGGGGCGGTTCCATTTCGGGCACCAGTTCGAAGCGCTGACGCCCGGCGGCCTCCGCGGCGGGCCGGCCCTGGTCCGGGATGGGAACGACTTCGCCTGGCTCAGCCTCTCGACCCCGGAGACCCACCGCCTGACGGGCCAGGTCGACGTCCGCGGGTCACGGCTCCACGAGGGCGGCGGCTACCGGCTGGGCATCAGCACCGAGGTCGGGCTCTGGCCCACGCCGGCCTTCGAGCTGTCGCTGGCGCCGGGCGTGTCGTGGAACCGGGAGCCGCGCCAGTACGTCACCACCCTCATCGCTGACGGCGACGACCACTACGTTCTCGGCCGGCTCCGGCAGGTCACGACGTCGCTCACCGCGAGGTTCAACTACCCCTTCTCGCCCACGCTGTCCTTCGAGCTCTACGCCCAGCCGTTCATCAGCGCGGGTCGCTACACGTCGTTCCACGGCGTGGCCGCCCCCCCGGGCGTCGGACTTCGACGACCGGTACCGGCGCCTCGACACGCGGTACGATGAGGAGTCGAACCGCTACACCTTCAGCCCAGATCCGCATGTTCGCCGAGACGCTCCGGCTCGGTCGGGTGCGGTCCGACGCAGAGCGGCGGCGGTCCATCGAGATCATCGACCAGGAGGCCAAGCGACTCACCCACCTGGTCGACAACGTTCTCCAAGCTCGAGGACGACCCCTCGGAGCCCCGTCACATCCTGACGGTCCGGAAGGCCGGCTACCGGGTCGAGGCGTAGCGGCCACAGCGGGCCCCGTGCCGTGGATCTCGCCGGACGGCACGGCTGTGGGCCCGTGCGAGGAGCCGCTCCGGTTTGACCCGGTGCGGCGGATTGCGCATTCTAGCCCCCATTCCGGTCCATGTCTTCCCGGCCCCGTCGGGGCTGTGGCTCGGCCCGCCCCACGTGTCCACCCGACAGAACGGAGGTTTGTCGTGATGCGATCCCTCACGCATGGCCCGCGAGCGGTCGCGACGATGACGCTGGCGCTCGTGCTGCTGCCCGGCTGCACGACGGGGACCATCGCCGTGCCCGGGCCCGCCCCGACCGAGACCGCCCAGACGCTGCCGACCATTGGCAGCTACACGGCGGGCTACGAGGCCCTGCCCGGCTTCTTCCCGCTGTACTGGGACGAGGCGGGCGGCCGGCTGCTGCTCGAGGTGGGCCGGTTCGAGGAGTCGTTCCTGTACCTCACAGCTCTCGCCACCGGTGTGGGGTCGAACGACCTGGGGCTGGACCGGGGCGAGATCTGGGACGAGCACATCGCCCGGTTCCGACGCGTGGGCCCGAAGGTGCTGTTGGAGCTGGAGAACCCGCGGTTCCGTGCCGCCACCCGTCCCACGGACGCGCTGGTCCGGTCGGTCGAGGAGAGCTTCCCAACCTCGGTGATCGGCGGGTTCGAGGCGGTCGCCGAGGAGGAAGGCCGCGTACTGGTCGACGCCACCGCCTTCTTCCTTCGCGACGCCATCGACGTGGTTGGCTTCCTCCTGCGCACCGACCAGGGCACGTTCCGGCTGGACCGGGAACGGAGCGCGATCCACCGGCCGCGGACCAAGGCGTTCCCGGAGAACACGGAGGTGGAGGCGGCGCTGACGTTCGCCAGCGACGCGCCGGGCGGCGAGGTCCGTCGGCACACGCCCGACGGCCGGGCGCTGACGCTGCGCCAGCACCACTCGCTGGTGAAGCTGCCGGAGCCGGGATACGCGCCGCGGGTGCACGACCCTCGTGTCGGGATCTTCGGGGTCTCCTTCTACGATTTCGGCAAATCCTTCGACAAGGACTATGTCACCCGCTACGCGAGCCGCCACCGCCTGGTGAAGAAGGACCCGGGCGCGGCCATGAGCGAGCCGGTGGAGCCCATCGTCTACTACCTGGACCCGGCGGTCCCGGAGCCCTACCGGAGCGCGTTCAAGGAGGGTGGGCAGTGGTGGAACGAGGTGTTCGAGGCGGCGGGGTTCATCGACGCCTTCCGGATCGAGGACATGCCGCCGGAGATGGACCCCATGGACGCCCGCTACAACGTGATCCAGTGGGTGCACCGGACGGAGGCCGGCTCCTCCATCGGGCCGTCGTTCCGGGACCCGCGGACGGGGGAGATCATCAAGGCCGCGGTGCGCATGGACTCCTACCGCTCGCTGGCCAACTACAACACGTATGCCGGGCTCGTGGGGGTGGACGGCCACTGGTACGCGGGGTCGCCGCCCGGGGTGACGGGCGAGGAGTTCGTCATGATGCGACGTCGCCAGCACTCGGCCCACGAGATCGGGCACACCCTCGGACTGGCCCACAACTTCATCGCCATGAGCTACGGCCGCGCGTCGGTCATGGACTACCCGGCGCCGTGGGTCCGGCTGCGCGCCGGCCGGCTCGATCTGTCCGACGCCTACGCCCCCGGTGCCGGCGCTTACGACACTCTCGCCATCCGGTACGCCTACGAGCCCGTGCCCGCCGGGCAGAACGAGGCGGAGTTCCTCGAGGCGCTGCTCATCGAGGCCCAGGAACAGGGCTGGCGCTTCATCACCAACCCCGACGCCGGTGCGAGCAATTCCTACCCGGACGCGACCTGGTGGGTGAACGGCTCCGACATGCTGGACGAGCTGGGTCGGGTGCTCGAGGTGAGGGCTTTCGCCCTGGAGCGGTTCGACGAGCGGGCGATCCGGCCGGGTGAACCCATGCACAAGCTCCAGCAGCGCTTCGCGCCCGTGTACTTCCATCATCGCGCCACCTACGAGGGCGCCATCAAGGTGATCGGTGGCATGGAGTACCGCTACGGCGTGCGGGGCGACCCGACGCCGGTGACCCGGCTCATCGAGCCCGACCGGGTGGAGCGGGCGCTGGACGTGGTGCTGCGTACGCTCGAGCCGGGCGCCCTGGCGATCCCGGAGCGGGTGCTGCGAATCCTGGCGCCCGAGTCGTACGGCTGGGTCGGGGGACGGACCGACTTCGAGACGGCGGCCGACCCCGCATTCGACCAGATCTCCGCCGCCCGCACCCTGGCCGCCGAGGTGGTGGGCGGGATCCTGCAGCGGAACCGGGCCGCGCGCATACTCGCGTTCCACGCCCGGGACCCCCGGCTCCCGTCGCTGGAGGACGTGGTGGCCCGGCTGGTGGACGAGGCCTGGGGCCGGAGCGACAGCGGTGAGCACGCCGCCCTGGTGCGGGTCGTCCAGCGGGTGGTGGTGGACGGGTTGCTGGACCTGGCGGCGGACGAGCGGGCCACGGTCGAGGCCCGGGCGGCGGCAGAATGGGGCCTGCGACGGGCGCTCGAAAGAGCACGGGCCCCGGCGGGCTCGCCGACCACGGCCGCCCACCGGCAGCACGTGGCTACCGACATCGGACGCTTTCTGGAGCGCGGCTGGACCGCCGCCATCCGCAGCGAGGCCCTCGACGGGCCGGGGTGGGCCCGTGACGAGCCCGGCGGAGCGGAGATCCCGCCGGAGCGCGACTGAGAGCGGAGCGGGTTCCGGGCCAGGGCCCGCGCGGCCGCCACAGGTGCCGTCGACCCGGCGAAGGGGCGGGGACCGGTGGAAGACCATCCGGTTCGACGTCACCGCGTCGTATATTATCTGCTACCATGTCCGAAGCCGCCTATCTCTCATTCCCCTGGGCCGAGCTCCGTCGACGGGCCGATGAAGCCGTGGCCGCCCTGGCCGACTGCCGGCTCTGTCCCCGCGACTGCGGCGTGGACCGGCTCGCCGACAAGTGGTCGGCGTGCAAGACCGGCCGGTACGCCGTGGTGTGTAGCGCGTTCCCCCACATGGGCGAGGAATCCTGCCTGCGCGGCTGGCGGGGGTCGGGGACCATCTTCTTCGGCCATTGCAGCCTCCGGTGCGTGTTCTGCCAGAACGCGGACATCAGCCAGCAGCTCTGGCCGGGACCGGAGGAGCCGGGGCTGCCGGCCGGGTCCCTCGCGGGGCTGATGCTCGAGCTCCAGGAGCGGGGCGTCCACAACATCAACTGGGTCGGCCCGTCGCACGTAGCGCCCCAGCTCCTGGAAGCGCTGGTGATCGCCGTGGAAGCGGGGCTGACGCTGCCCATCGTCTACAACACCGGCGGGTACGACGGGCTGGAGTCGCTGCGGTTCCTGGACGGCGTGGTGGACATCTACATGCCGGACCTGAAGACGCTCTCGCCCGCCGTCGCGGCCAGGCTGTCCAAGGCCGAGGACTACCCGGACGCGGCCACGGCGGCCATCAGGGAGATGCATCGGCAGGTCGGTGATCTGGTCATCGGTCCCGATGGCCTGGCCACCAGGGGCGTGCTGGTCCGGCACCTCGTGCTGCCGGGCAAGCGTGAGGACAGCCGTGCAGTCCTCGAGTGGATCGCGGCAGAACTCGGGCCCGGGACCTACGTCAACCTCATGGACCAGTACCGGCCGGCGTGGAAGGTCCGGGGCGACGACTACGCCGAGATCGGCCGGCGGATCTCGCGGCAGGAATTCCGGGAGGTGGTCGACATCGCCCTGTCCCTCGGCCTCGAGCGCCTCGAGGATCGCCCCGCCGCCTGGGAGTTCTAGGCGCCCGGAGTGACTGCCCACACGGAGGCACGGAGCAACTGCCCACACAGAGGCACGGAGGACGGAGACGCGGAGCGGGCTCTCGTCGGCCTTTCCGGACTGCGGGACGAGCGGGGTTCTCCACGGCCCGGTCCATCGGTTGCCGCGCCGGGGACTTCACGCTGCCCGGCGTATCGAGTCGCCGGGCTGGGAACCGCCGGCCGCCCGGCGTATCGGGCTGCCAATGCCGGGGGCCTCCGCGCCGCGGCGAGCCAGCCGACCGCGTCACGGCACGGGGTCGAGCCGGGACGCCAGCGACGCCCGGACCGACCCCCGGAGCCGGCGCGCCGCATCGCCCGGCAGCATGCCATCTCACCGGAGACCGGATCCGCCGGATCCTCCGTGCCTCTGTCCCTTCGTGCCTCTGTGCGAGCAGTGAAGCTCCGCGCCTCCGTCCCCTCCGTGCCTCATGCCCGAGCTTGACGTCCGTCTCCGTGTGACCGTACCGTCGAGACTTCCGGAGTTCCACACCCATGGCACCGGCGGAGCCGGCCGGCGGAAGGGGGGCACGGGCGCATGATCAGGCTCTCTGCGATCGACATCATCATCTTCGTGCTCTTCGTGGCCACCGTGATCACGGTGGGGCTGTCGAAGAGCCGGGAGGACAAGGACAGCGAGGGCTACTTCCTGGCCGGCCGCGGACTCCAGTGGTGGCTCATCGGCTTCTCGCTGATCGCGGCGAACATCTCGACCGAGCAGTTCGTGGGGATGTCCGGTCAGGCGGCGGACTACGTCGGGCTGGCGATCGCGAGCTACGAGTGGATGGCGGCCATCACGCTGGTCGTGGTGGCCTTCTTCTTCCTGCCGAAGTTCCTCCGGAGCGGCGTCTACACCGCCCCCGAGTTCCTGCGCGTCCGGTTCAACGACTGGGCCCGCTTCATCATGGCCATCTTCACCATGGTCATGTACGTGGGCGTGACCATTTCCGCGGTCATCTACTCCGGCGCCCTGACGCTGAGCACGCTGTTCCCGGGCGTGGGGCTGGTGCTGAGCGCGTGGGTGATCGGCCTCATCGCGGCGATCTACGTGGTCAGCGGCGGGCTGAAGGCGGTGGCCTGGGCGGACCTGATCCAGGGGTCCGCGCTGATCGTGGCCGGCGGCGTCATCCTCTTCCTCGTCCTGGAGATGCTCGGCCAGACCCCGGTCGCCGAGCTGACCTACACCACCGCCGGCGCTTCCGTCGCCGACGACGCCGGCGGGTGGACGAAGCTCATGGAGCTTAACGCCGACAAGCTCCACATGGTCCTTCCGTCCTGGGACCTGGTCCTGCCCTGGACCGCGCTGGTGGTCGGCCTGTGGATCCCGAACTTCTACTACTGGGGGCTCAACCAGTACATCATCCAGCGCACCCTCGGCGCCCACTCGCTGGCCGAAGGTCAGAAGGGGACCGTCTTCGCCGCCGGGCTCAAGCTCCTGATCCCCTTCGTCATCGTCTTCCCGGGCATCGCCGCATTCAACCTCTTCAGCGACGAGATGGCCGCCGAAGCGCTCCGGGACCCGCAGATCGTCCAGGGCAACGCCCGAGCGTGGGCCCAGTTCGAGACGGTCCGGGAGGACCCGTTCGCCCCACCCGTCATCTTCGACTACGACCAGGCATGGGCGGAGGCCAACCCGTCCCGGGCCAGGACGCTCGACGCGTTCAACGCCGAGGTCGCCCGGGAAACCGGCCGCAACGTCCAGCACGTGCGACTCGTCGGCTACAAGTACGACACCGCGCTCCCCCTCCTCATCGGCCGCGTCGTGCCCACCGGCGTCGGGCTCCAGGGCTTCATCCTGGCCGCGCTCCTCGGTGCCGTGGTCAGCTCCCTGGCCTCCATGCTCAACGCGGCGTCGACCATCTTCACGATGGACCTCTGGAAACGGTATTTCCGGCCCGCGTCGTCGGAGAAGGGGCTCGTCGTGACCGGGCGGACGACCGTCGCCATCTTCGCCGCCATCGGCTGCCTCGTCGCGCCCCTCCTCGGCGACCCGCGGTTCGGCGGCATCTTCACCTTCATCCAGGAGTTCCAGGGCTTCATCTCGCCCGGGATCCTGGCCGTCTTCCTGTTCGGCTTCTTCGTGCCGAAGGCCAATCGCTGGTCCGGCGCCGTCGGGCTCCTGATCTGTCCGGCCACGTTCGGCGCGCTGAAGTGGGTGCTGCCCAGCCTCGCCTTCCTCGATCGGATGGCCGTCACCTTCTTCATCGTGCTGGCCATCCTGGCGGCCATGACGTGGATCAGCCCGAAGACCGACCCGGACGAGCTCGAGCACGAGCCCCACATCGAGCTGACCTCCTCCCGGGGCGCCAAGTTCGCCGGCGCGCTGGTCGTGATCGCCACGGTGTCGCTGTACATCATCTTCTGGTAGGCTGACGGCTGACGGCTGACGGCTGGCGGCTGGCGGCTGGCGGCTGGCGGCGGCGCTCTGTCCGCCATCGTGCTTCGGGTCGTTGGGGCAGCGGCAGGGCGGCGAGGTGGTCGGGGCAGGGTCGCATGGAGAGTTTCAGCGATAATCGCAGACGATCTCCACCGGACGCGTTCAGACCCGGGCCACATGGAGAGTTTCAGCGATAGTCGCAGAATCTCTCCACGGGCCGCCTGCCGGGCTCGCGATGAGGCTTCCCACCGGGCAATGCCGGACGCGTACGGCTCGCGGACACCCCGCACGCCCCGGGGGGCGCGGCGATGGACCTCGACAGTACGCCGGGCGCGGGTTGGTGTTATTGTGACCGCATGAAGACGTTCACGCTCCGCAACGCGCATGGAGTGGAGGCCCGGGTCACCGACTACGGCGCGATCATCCTGTCGCTCCTGGTGCCGGACCGGACGGGGCGTCTCGACGACGTGGTCCTCGGCTTCGACGATCCGGCGGACTACCTGGACAACCCGGCGTATGTCGGGGCGGTGATCGGCCGATACGCGAACCGGATCGCCGGGGGCCGGTTCACGCTGGACGGGGAGGAGCACGCGCTGGCCCGGAACGAGGGCCTGCACCACCTTCATGGTGGCCGGACCGGCTTCGACTCGGTGGTCTGGGAGTCGGCCCGGGTCCGGGATGACGCCGGCGATGGCGTCGTCTTCCGGCACACCAGTCCCGATGGCGACGAGGGCTACCCCGGCACGCTGTCGGTACGGGTGCGCTACACGCTGACGGACCGCAGCGAGCTGGTGGTGGACTACCGGGCGACGACGGACCGGGCGAGCCACGTCAATCTCACCCAGCACAGCTACTTCAACCTCGCCGGGCACGATGCCGGCCATGTGCTGGACCACGTACTCGATTTGAATGCCGACCGTTTCACCCCCACCGACGCCGACATGATCCCGACCGGCGAGATCCGGGACCTGGCGGGCACGCCGCTGGACTTCCGCCAACCGACGGCGCTGGGCGACCGGATCGATGCCGACCACGACCTGCTCCACATCGCGTCCGGCTACGACCATAACTACGTGATCCGCGGACCCGGGCCCGGACCCGGGGACAGGGCGAGGCACGGCGCAAGGCCCGATCGGGCCACCGCCACCGGGGCCGGTGCCCACCCGTCGGGCCCTCCCGCCCGGGACCTGGCACGGGCGGCCCGGGTCTACGAGCCCACGACGGGCCGGCAGCTCGACGTGTGGACCACGGAGCCGGGCCTCCAGCTGTATTCCGGAAACCACCTGGACATCGGGGGGAAGGGTGGTGCTCGATACGGGCCGCGCGCCGGGCTGGCCCTGGAAACCCAGCACTTCCCGGACTCGCCCAACCAGTCCGGCTTCCCGTCGACGGTGCTGCGGCCCGACGAGACCTATCGATCGAGGACGATCTATGCCTTCTCGACACGCGATGAATGAACCCGGACCCGACGGCCAGGACGCTCGCCCGGCTCGGACCCCCGCCCTCCCGGATCGGGTCCTCGCCGCCTTCCGGGACCGGTTCGA
>CAYMLW010000174.1:0-8634 GCA_964391035.1 uncultured Gemmatimonadaceae bacterium | reverse complement strand
GCCCCCGCTGTGGCCGAGACCACGACCGCTCATCATGGGAACCTCGACGCCCAGCGCGGCCACCAGCGGGGCCAGGACCAGGGAGACCTTGTCCCCCACGCCACCGGTCGAGTGCTTGTCGATGCGTACGCCCGGCCGCTCCCACTCGACCCGACGCCCCGAGCCGATCATGGTATCCACCAGGGCGGCGAGCTCGGCCCGGTCGAGCCCCTGGAAGTAGACGGCCATGAGGAAGGCCGCCACCTGGTAGTCGGAGACGCCGCCGTCCTCGTACGCCCGGAAGAACGCCCGGATCTCGTCCGGCGCCAGAGACTCGCCGTCCCGCTTCCTGCGGATCAGCCGGTAGGGGACCATCACGTCAAGCGTCCGGCGCCTCTGGCATCCCGTCGGGGAGCTCGGCCACCTCGTCCGGCAGCCTGGCCGCCAGCTCGCCGGGCAGCTGGGCCCCGCCCCGCAGTCCACCCCAATCGTCGAAGATCTCGCACATCCAGTCGTAGATGCTGCGCAGACCTTCCTGCATGGCCGTCATCCGCCGCTTCCGCTCCTCGGCGGGCATGCTCAACGCCTCGCGCAGCAGACGGGACCCATCCTCCGGATCGTACGGATTGAACTGGATCGCGTCCCGCAGCTCCGTGGCCGCGCCGGCGAACTTGGAGAGCAGGAGCATGCCACGGCGGTCGACCTGCGACACGACGAACTCCTTCGCCACCAGGTTCATCCCATCCCGCAGCGACGCGACCACGCACACGTCCGCAGCCCGATACAGCACGGCCAGACGGTCCGCCGGTAGCGACTGTTTGATCAGGTGTACCGGCTGCCAGTCGGGCGTGCCGAACCGGTCGTTGATCTCCCACGCCAGACGCTCGACCTTCTGCGTCAGGTCGTCGTACGCCTCGATGTCGGTCCGGCTCGGGACGCCCACCTGGACCAGGGTCAGCCGATGGCGGAACTCCGGGTAGCGTTCCCAGAGGAAGTCGAACGCCTTCAGCTTCTCCGGCAGCCCCTTCGAGTAGTCCATCCGGTCCACGCCCAGCGCCAGCTGCCCGTCCGCCGGACAGTACCGGTCCCGCAGCAACGCCACCTGCTCCTCCGCCTCCCGTCCACTCGCATCCCTGGCGAACGTGTCCATGTCGATGGAGATCGGAAAGGCGCGCACGTGGCAGACGTGGCCGTTCACCGCGACGGTATGGCGGTCCCAGTCCACGTCGGCCCCCAGCATGGACTCCGCGCAACGCAGGAAGTGGGTCCGGTCGACCGGGAGCTGGAACCCGAGCAGGTCGTTGGCCACGAGCCCGCTCAGCAGCTCGGCGGCCTGTGGGCTGACCTCGAAGATCTCGACGGGTGGCCACGGGATGTGCCAGAAATGGGCGAGGCTCAGGTCCGGACGCCGGGCTCGGACCAGCGCCGGCGCGAGGGCGAGGTGGTAGTCCTGGAACCAGACCACGGACTGCCGGTTCCGGGTCTCCTCCAACACCGCATCGGCGAACCGGCGGTTCACCCGGCGATACCGCTCCCAGTACCGGGACCGGACCCGGGTCAGCGCCGGGCGGTAGTGGCACAGCGGCCAGAGGAACTGGTTCGCGAAGCCGAGGTAGTAGCGGTTGACGTCGTACTGGTCCAGCCAGATCCGGCGCAGCGTGTAGCTGTCGTTCTCCGGCGGGACCCGGACCCGGTCGTCCTCGTCCACAACGGCCGCGTCCGCGTCCCCGCTGCCCCACGCGATCCAGACACCGCCCGTCGCCTGGAGCAGCGGATCCAGCGCCGACGTGAGTCCGCCCGCGGGACGCTTCACGCGGATCACACCCACGTCGTCGCCCCACCGGTGCTCGTACGGCTCCCGGTTGCTCACCACCACGAGCTGCTCTTCCGGAAACGCGCTCCGGAACGCCCGTACGATTGCTTCGGGGTCCTTCCCCGTCCTCGATTTGTCGGTCACGGTTAGAGCGGGAACTTCTTCCTGCTCGACCGCACCGCCGACTTCAGCTCATCCGTGACATCGCCCCAGCGGTCCGCCGCGTCGTCCGTCACGTCTTCCACCCGTCGAACCAGATAGCGACGCGTCCGTCGCCCGCTCTGCGGCGCCAGCACGAGCGCCAGACCGGCTCCGACGGCCACCCCGATGATCATCCCGGCCGCAAAGCTCGCAGCCGCACTTTCCTCTTCGTAGTACATGCCCACCTCGCCCGCTGTAGAGTGCTTCGTCCCGGAGGCTGTACGCGTGCAACGGCCGTGCCGGGCGCGGCGTCGCCTCGTGGGAAGCATACTCCCCGGACGACGACAGCGTCAAACCGCCGGCCGGGGGGGCGAACCGCTGCTGGCACCGGTCGTGCAACTCCCCTTGTTGTGACGAGGTCCGGTGCAGCGACCGGACACTCCCCCGCATACCGATCGCGGCGGGGCCCGCAACCCGAGCCCTGGTGACGATGCAGCAGAGCGAACAACGGGAAGACGAGAGGGGCGAGGCTCTGATCCTCGTCGTCGACGACAATCCCGACAACCTAAAGATCATCTCGACGCGGCTCGAGGTGAGCGGGTACGACGTTGCCCGGGCGGAGCGAGGGGACGAGGCCGTGGCGCTGGTCGACGAGCTGCGGCCGGACCTGCTTCTCCTCGACATCATGATGCCGGACATGGACGGCTACGAGGTCGCGCGTCGCGTGCGCTCGAAGGCCGAGCTGGCCTATGTCCCCATCATCTTCGTCACGGCACGGAACTCGACGGAGGACAAGGTGACCGGGCTCGATGCCGGCGCCGACGACTACCTGACCAAGCCCATCAACTTCCCCGAGCTCGAGGCCCGCGTCCGCTCGATGCTCCGGATCAAGCGGCTCCAGGACCAGCTCGAGGAGAAGAACCGGGAGCTCGAGAAGCTCAGCAACAGCGACGGACTGACCGGGCTCTTCAACCACCGCCACCTCTACGAGCTCCTGGACGAGGAGTTCGAGCGGTCCCGACGGTCCGATGAGCCGGTCTCCGTGGTCATGCTCGACCTCGACCGCTTCAAACAGGTGAACGACACCCACGGCCATCAGGCCGGGGACCGGGTCCTCAAGGCGCTGGCCGGGATCCTCCAGGAGACGGGCCGTGAGATCGACCGGATCGGGCGCTACGGCGGCGAGGAGTTCCTCGTCATCCTGCCGGACTCCGACCCGGATGCCGCCATGACCTTCGCCGAACGCGTCCGGGGCAATGTCGAGGCCCACGACTTCGATATCGGCTCCAATGGCTCTCTGGCCATGACCATTTCCGCCGGTGTGGCCACCCACCCGCACGACGAGCCGGGCACCCCGCACCGACTGGTCCACTACGCCGATCAGGCACTATACTCTGCCAAGAGCTCCGGCCGGAACCAGGTGGTCCGATTCCACCCGGACACGGCCGACGACTAGCCCTTCTCGACAGATCACAGCGTGACCGAACCGACGGATCTCCGGCGCCGGGCCGAGCAGTTGCGCCGCCAGCTCCACGACGCCAACTACCGGTACTACGTACTGGACGACCCGGACATCCCCGACACCGAGTACGACCGGCTCCTCCGGGAGCTCAGGGAGATCGAGCAGGAGTACCCCGACCTGGCGACTCCGGACTCCCCGACCCTCCGGGTGGGCGCCGAGCCGTCCGACCAGTTCGAGAAGGTCCGGCATCTCGCCCCCATGTTCTCCCTCGACAACGCCTTCGACGCCGAGGAGCTGCGGGGCTGGGAACAGCGCAATGCCCGGATCGTGTCCGAGGTGCGCAACGGGGGCTACGTCACCGAGCTGAAGATCGACGGCGCCGCCGTCTCGCTGCTCTACGAGGATGGCGTCCTGGTCCGGGGGGCCACCCGCGGCAACGGTCAGATCGGCGAGGGGATCACGCCGAACCTGCGGACGATCCGCGACATCCCGCTCCGGCTCCGCGAGTCGGACCTGCCGTTCCCCGGGCGGTTCGAGATCCGCGGGGAGGTCTACATGAGCCTGTCGGGCTTCGAACGCCTCAACGAGCAGCGTACCGCCGTGGGGCTGCCGACGTTCGCCAACCCCCGGAACGCGGCCGCGGGCAGCCTGCGCCAGCTCGACCCGTCGGTGACGGCGAGGCGGCCGCTCCGCTTCTTCGGCTTCCAGATCCAGCTGGACCCCGACTCCGGGGACCGGCTCCCCCTCGAGAACCAGGCCGAGGTGCTCGACGCCCTGGCGGGCTGGGGTGTGCCGGTGAACGCCCGGCGCCAGGTCTGCCAGAACCTCGACGAGGTCGTCGAGTTCGCGGAGTCGGCGGAAGCCGGGCGCGCCGAGCTGGACTACGAGATCGATGGCGTCGTGGTCAAGGTCGCGCCCCTCGCCCTCTGGCCGGAGCTCGGGATCATCGGGGAGCGGGAGCCCCGCTGGGCCATCGCCTACAAGTTCGCCCCAGACCTCGTCCGGACCCGGCTGATCGAGATCGAGATCAATGTCGGGCGGACCGGGTCGCTGAACCCGTACGCCGTCCTGGAGCCGGTGGAGATCGGCGGCGCCATGGTCAGGCTCGCCACTCTCCACAACTTCGAGGACGTCGCCCGGAAAGGGCTGATGCACGGGGACCACGTGCTGGTCAAGCGCGCCGGGGACGTGATCCCACAGGTCGTGGCCGCCCTGACCGAGGAGCGGACCGGCGACGAGCGGCCGTTCGTGCCGCCCGAGACGTGTCCGAAGTGCGGCACCCCGGTCGAGCGGCCCGAAGGCGAGGTGATGGTCTACTGTCCCAACAGCTCGTGCCCGGGCCGCATCTACTGGGGCCTCGTCCACTTCGTCTCTCGGGGCGCCATGGACATCCGCGGGCTCGGTGAGCGCACGGTGCATCAGCTCCTCGAGGAGGACCGGGTCCGCGACTTCGCCGACCTCTACGACCTCGACGAGGACGACCTCCTCGACCTCGAGGGCTTCGGCGAGCTGTCGGCCCGCAACCTCCTGGAGTCGATCCAGCTGTCCCGGGAACGCCCGCTCTCGCGACTCCTCATCGCCCTCGGCATCCGCCACGTGGGCGGCCACGCCGCCGGCCTCATCGCCCGCCACTTCGGCTCCATGGACACGCTCCTCGAAGCCGATGAAGCGGAGATCGCCGCCATCCACGGCATCGGCGAGACCACCGCCGCGGCCCTGACCACGTTCCTGGAGGAGCCCCGGAACCGGGCCCTCATCGATCGGCTCCGGCGCGCCGGGCTCCGCATGGACGAGCCGGTCGAGCGGGCCGACACCCAGCCCTTCGCGGGGCTGACCTTCGTCATCACCGGCAGTCTGCCGAATCTGAGCCGGAAGGACGCGAAGGCCTTCGTCGAGCAGCGCGGGGGTCGCGTGACGGGCAGCGTGAGCGGGAACACCGACTACCTCGTGGTGGGCGAGGACCCCGGCTCGAAGCTCGACCGGGCCCGCGACCTCGGCGTCCCCCAGCTCGATGAGGACGGGCTCCGGGAGTTGTCCGAATCCCTCGGAACCCCTACCTGATATACAGACACTCGATCCTCGAACCACTGCGCTCATGGCAACCACATCCAACATCCGGCTCCCGACCGACGCCGTCCGGTCACTCCGGCGCTCCCTCGTACAGCACGTCGGCCGGGACGCGGCCATGCGCGCGCTCCAGGAAGCCGGCCACGCGGCCGGCGATGGCGTCGTGGCCGGGCTCATCGCGGACAACGACTTCGGCGACATTCCCGCAGACGCGTTCTGGAGCCGTCTCGGCGACCACTTCCGCCAGTCCGGATGGGGATCCATCGAGCACGACGTCCCGCACCCCGGAGTCGGTTCCATCGTGGCCCACGACTGGTTCGAAGTCGGCGATGGGAGCAGCGCCTGCCCCTTCACCACCGGCGTGCTGGCCAGTGTCCTCGGCCACGCGGCGGACGGGGAAGTGGCCGTGCTCCAGGTGCCATGCGACGACGATCCCGACTGCGTCCGCTTCCTCTTCGGCTCGCCCGCGACCCTCGACCGGGTCTACGACGGCGTCCGTGAGGGCGGCGGCATCGACGCAGGTCTCGCCGCTCTCGGCTAGTGCCCCGGATCCTCGCCATCGACTACGGAGAGCGGCGCGTGGGCCTCGCCCTGAGCGATCCCACCGCCACGATCGCCAGTCCCCTGCCCACGCTGAAGCGGCGCAGGGGGAAGCGTCCTCCCGTGGCCCCGGTGGCTCGCATCGTCGAGGAGCACGACGTGGCCGAGATCGTGGTCGGCCTTCCCCTGACCCTCGACGGCGAGGACAGCGACTGGACCCGTGAGGTCCGGGCCTTCGGCGACGCGGTCGGGGAACGGACCGGGTGCCCTGTGGCGTTCCAGGACGAGCGTCTGACGTCGGTCCGTGCGGAACGGGCCGTCCGCTCGATCGGGCTCGGCAAGCAGAAGCGGGAGGAGAAGGACCGGATCGACGCGGCCGCCGCCGTGCTCATCCTCCAGGCGTACCTCGACACCCGGGGATCGTGAGGCGGGCGCGCAACATGCCGCGGCACCGGCTCGCCGCGATCCTCGTCGCGGCGCTGCTCTCCGCGTGTGGCGGTACGGACCCGGGCGAAGGGCCGGAACAGCGCGTGATCGTGCCGCCCGGCGCCTCCCTCAGCCATGTCGTGGACACCCTCGAGGCCCGCGGGATCGTCGACTCGCCTCGCATGCTCCGGCTCTACGCCCGACTCACCGGCGTGGCCGGCGACATCCGGACCGGGACCTACGAGTTCCGCCAGTCCACCGGCTACAAGCGGGTCCTGGACGACCTCGTCGCCGGCCGGACCGCCACCGACCGGTTCGTCGTCCCGGAGGGGTTCGGGATCAGCCGCATCGGCCCGGTCCTCGCCCGGCTGGTCGGCCTGCCGCCGGACTCCGTGACGGGCTACATGCTGGATACCGCCACCGCCAACCGGTTCCGCGTCCCCGGCCCGACGCTCGAGGGATACCTCTATCCGGCCACCTACACGATCCCCGCGGGTACGCCCCTCGACACCATCCTCCGGTGGCTGGTGGACGAGCACATGCGACGCTGGACCCCGGAGCGCCAGGCGCTGGCCGACTCCGCCGGCCTCAGCCACCGCGATGTCGTGACCCTCGCCTCCATCGTCGAGAAGGAGGCCAAGATCCGCGACGAGATGCCGACCATCGCCGCCGTATACCGGAACCGTCTCGACCTCGACTACCCGCTCCAGGCCGACCCGACCGTCCAGTACGCGCTGGGAGAGCACCAGAACCGCCTGCTCTACGCCCACATCGACAGCGTGGCCAACCACCCGTACAACACCTACACCCACGACGGACTGCCCCCCGGTCCCATCGGAGCCGCCAGCGCCCGGGCCATCGATGCCGTCCTCCAACCCGCCGACGTCGACTACCTGTACTTCGTGGCGCGATCGGACGGCAGCCATGTCTTCAACCGCCACCTGGCCGACCACAACCGGGCCCGGGAACGGATCCGGCGCGAGGCCGCCCAGGACAGTGGCCCACCGAGGGCTTCCGGCCGGGTCGAACCCGCCACCGGAGCCGCGCCGCAAGGGTCGCCGCCCGGGGACTCCCCGGGCCCCTGACCGCGGAACCGTCACGCCGTGCCCGACTCGACCCCGCCCGCCGACCACGCGACCCGACCGGACGCACCGGACCTCCGCCTCATCGTCATCACCGACCACCGGCTCGCCCGGCCCCGCTCGGTCACCGACGTCGTTCGGGCCGCCCTCGACGCCGGCGCACCCGCCATCCAGCTCCGGCAGAAGGACGCAGACGCCCGAACGCTGCTCAGAGCCGCCCGCGAGCTCCTGCCGCTGACTCGCGCCGCGGGCGCTCTCCTGTTCGTGAACGATCGCCTCGATGTCGCCCTCGCGGCCGGTGCGGACGGCGTCCACCTCGGCCCCACCGATCTGCCCATCGCCGCCGCACGGGCCGCCGCACGGGCCGCGGGACGCGACCTCCTGATCGGCTCGTCCACCGATGACCCCGGCACGGCACGGGCCCTCGAAGCCGACGGCGCCGACTACATCGGCTGCGGCGCGGTCTTCGGCACCACCTCGAAGGCCGGACTCGACGACGAACGGATCGGGACCGGTCGTCTGCGGGAAGTCGTGGAGGCAGTCCGGATTCCGGTGGTGGGCATCGGCGGCATCACGCCGGCCAACGCGGCCCAGGTCGCCGCCGCCGGAGCCGCGGGCGCCGCCGTGATCGGCGCGGTCATGGGTGCGCCGCAGCCCGGGGACGCGGTCCGGGCTCTGATGCCGCCGTTCGCCGGGTCGAAGGCCACGGAGAGCCCCCGTCGGTGAGCGAGACCCGCCGTCCCTCGCACGCAGGATGCATGGGACGTGGACAGGCCTGCTCCTCGTTCCGGAAGTCGAGACGCATCGATATCTGGACGGGATCCAGGTCGGCCTGTGAGTTCACGAACGACCGGGAGTTCCGTAGCCCCGAACCTCGAATGGTGAATGTCACGACACCGCGGACTCCAGCTCCGACCAGCGCTACCCCCTGAGTCGCCAACAGCTCCCTCCCGTACTTCCGTCCCATTGCGGCTTCCGCGCGAGACGTGGACGTACCTCCGTGTCTCTGTTCCTCGGTGCCTCTGTGAGGGCCGTTCCCCCGGCTCGGCTCTCTCTGTGACAACAGGAACGCCCCGCCTCCACGGTGAAGTGGGACGGGGCGCTCTGTGTGTCCAGGGCCGGCG
>CAYMLW010000173.1:0-8645 GCA_964391035.1 uncultured Gemmatimonadaceae bacterium | reverse complement strand
GCACCCACCATCGCCCTGACCCTGTGCCTCGGCCTCGTCGCGTGCGACTCGCCGGCCGCCGTCACCCCGAACGAGGACTCGCCCCGGATCGGTCCCGGCGTGGTCGATGCCCTCGCACGGGACGGCGAGGCGCGGGTCCTGGTCGCGCTCCGGCCCGCGGCCGGACTCGCCCTGGACCCCGGCGGCCCGGCCGGGGACGGCGCGGCCGACGACGTCCCCGACCCGACGCCCCGGTACGATGCCACCGGCCTGGCCCCGGTGACCCGCCTCGAGACCCGGATCCCGCAGGTGGCGAAGCTCGTGGAAGGGGTGCTCGACCGGGTCGCGGGAGTCGAGGTGCAGCGGCGGTTCGCGACCATCCCGGCCCTCGCCGTCACCATCCGGGACACGACCACGTTGCGCCGCCTGGCCGGGGACCACGCCGTGATCCGGATGGACCTCGACGAGGGCGGGACCGGTGGGCTGGCCTCGAGCGTGCCCCGGATCGGCGCCGACCTCCGACACGCCACGGGCAATGACGGCACCGGGACGGTCCTGGCCATCCTCGACACCGGGATCGACATCGACCACCCGTCCCTCGCGGACCGGATCGTCCACGAGGCGTGCTTCAGCCAGGGCGCCCACTGCCACAACGGCGGGACCCAGGACGTGGGTGCCGGCGCCGCCGATGACGACGCCGGCCACGGGACCCACGTCTCGGGGATCGCGGCGTCGGATGGTGCCGTGGGCGCGCCCGGTGTGGCCCCCGGCGCCGGGATCGTGGCGGTGAAGGTCCTCTACAACTGCAGCTTCTCCGGCTGCTTCGACGCCTTCAGCGAGATCGTCTCCGCCCTCGATCACCTCATCACGAACCACGAGACCCTGGGCACCCGGGTCGTCAACATGAGCCTGGGCACCAGCCGGCTGTTCCCGGACGCCTGCGACCAGGCCACGTCGTACAACATGGCGGGCGCCGCCGCGGTGAATGCCCTCCGCGAACTGGGCGTCATCATCGTAGCCGCCTCCATGAACGACAGGTCCACCTCGCAGATGGCTTCGCCGGCCTGCCTGGAGAACGTCATCGCCGTGGCCGCCGTCGACCAGACGACGGTCATCACGACATACTCCAACATCAACGGCGAAACCGACCTGGCCGCCCCCGGCACGGGCATCGTCTCCCTCGCCATCGGCGGAGGCACCCGGACCGCCACCGGGACCAGCATGGCCGCCCCTCACGCCGCCGGCTGCCTCGCCCTCCTCGCCCAGGACCGCCCCGACTGGACCACCGACGAGCTCGTGGCCCGCCTCCTCACCAGCCCGGCAACGGCCACCGATCCGGAAAGCGGCCACTCCGTGCCGCTCCTCGACTGCGCGCCGCAACGGGAGCCCCCCGACCCGAGGACCACCGTCGAGGTGCCCCGACCGGGATGAGCCGCCCATCGGACGGGGGCGAGCCGGAAATGGCTCAGCCCGCCGATTCCACCCGCGGCTGCACCGCATCCACCACCCCCCGGGCATAGCTCCGCGCCCGCTCGGCGTCCGCCCGCCCGTAGAACCCGCTGGGCGTTAGATCCTCCGCACCGTAGAACGCCAGCTCCCGGTCTCGACGCAGCACCCGCGAGGCTTCGGTCAGGGGCCCGAGGTCGAGATCCGATGGCAGACGCTCGCGCTCCGCCTCCAGCACGGCCGACACGTCGTGGACCCGCGGCGGATCCACACCGTACGCCCGCAACAGCGCCTTCAACGTCAGCTCCACTACTTCCTGCGACTCCCGCACCACGTCCGCCCAGCTCTCCGCCTCGTACAACGCGTCCACCGCCAGGAGCCGCGCCCGCGCCCGCCCGACGTAGTCCCTCGCCAGATCCGGGTTCCGCATCACCCCGCCTCCGTCCAGTACACCTGCCCGTCCACCTCCCGGCGCACAACCTCGCCCGCCGCGATCCGCGCCCGCAGCCCCACCAGACCACGCGACACGGTCAGCCCTCGGTCCCACAACACCACCCCGTCCATCGCGACCTCCGCCCACAGACCCGTCAAGGCCGCCCCCGCCCCGGGAAGATGGACCAGGTGGACCTCGACCCGTCGACCCTCCCACTCCTGAGGCTCCACGTCCCACTCGTCGTACAGACCACGCCGCAGCTCCACCGAGTCCGCCAGGACCACCAGAACATCCAGGTCCGACCCCTCCACAAGCTCCCCACGCGCCCACGAACCGTACGCCACCACCGCCCGCAGCTCCGACCCGAACACCGACGCCGCTCGCTCCACCACCTCCACGAACGGCACCGCCACATGCGACGCCGGACCCGCAAGCTGACGGGCACAGTACTCGTTCAGCGACAACCCCGCCTCCGCCGCCGCCGCTCGCAGCGCCTCGTGCAGCCCCGGCTCGATCCGCAGCACGAACCGGCCTGACGCCATGCCTCGCCTCCGGCTAGCCCCCACGATAGTATCATATCTCTCGAATCATGATACTACTCTGCGGTACGGCACACGTCAATGCAGCACCCGGGCACCCACGCCGGGCCGGACGGAGTGGGGAGGGGTGCATCCGGGAAACGACGAAAGGCCCACGAAGAACGTCGTCTTCGGGGGCCCTTCGTCCTGTTCTGCACCTGGCGGGCTGCCTCGCCCGCTCAGTGCCGGTCCGGCGCTACGTCAGTATCCCGGGTTCTGCGCGATGTTCGGGTTCGCGTTCACCTCCCACTCGGGGATGGGCAGGACGCAGTACTGGCAGGGGTACGTCACGGCGCACACATCGCCCGTGCAGTCGTCCCTGACGAAGTCCTGCTTGTTGCGCATGAGGTCGTGGATCCGGTGGCCCTCGTACCCCAGCTCGATCCGGCGTTCGATGAGGATCTCATCGATCAGCGCCTGTCCGGTGGCCGTGACGTCCGGCGCGGAGGCGAGGCCCCGCTGCCGGATGGTGTTCAGGTCCGCCTGGGCGGCGGCATCGTTGCCCAGCCGGGCATTGGCCTCGGCCCGGTTGAGGTAGACCTCCGACAGCCGGATGACCGGCACGTTGTCCGTCTGCTGGGGCGTGGGCCACTTGGTCACGCGGTGGGCCGCGTAGATGCCCGTGAGGAGCGGGTCCACCGTGAACATCCCCCACCGGATGTCGCCATCGGGGATCAGGTTCAGCAGATCCATGGCGGGGAGGTAGTCCCCGTACCCGTTGGCCGTGTACATGCAGCCGAAGCAGTCGCTGCCCTGGTTGTCGGTGTCGTTGTACGCCAGCTCGAAGATCGCCTCGGAAGACCCGCCCGTGACGAACTGGTCCACGTAGGCCTGTCCGGTCACGAGGGCGTAGTCGCCGGTGTTGATCACCGCGTCGGCCATGGCCACGGCGTTGCTGTAGTCCTCCATGTAGAGGTAGATACGCGACAGCAGGGCGCGGGCGGCGTTGCGGGTCACCATGTAGGGCCCGTCCCGGACCTGGGTCATCATGCTGATGCCCTGCTCCAGATCGGACACGGCCTGGGCGTAGACCTCGGCCACCGTGGCCCTGCTCGGCAGGTTGGTGACGTCCGACTCCAGCACGATCGGCACACCGGGGTGCGAGGCACCCGCGCTGAACGTGTAGTGCTGGGCGTACATCTTCACCATGTCGAAGTACGCCAGCCCCCGGAGGGCATGGGCCTCGCCCAGGATCTGCTGGTACTCCGCCGCCACGCCGGCCGGGGCGTCGAACTCGGCGTTGATGATGCCATTCGTCATGTTGATGACGATGTAACCGGAATACCACAGGTCCTGCTCATAGTTGTGGCCGGAGCGCGGCAGCCCCTCGAAGTCCGCGAACTCCTGGTACCGGTTGGCCGAGCCGTTCTGCTTCACGTCCTCACCCATGATGTCGGACATGAGGTGCAGGCTGCGGCCGTAGTAGTCGTCATCGGTCATCTCGTCGTAGGCGCCGACGATGGCGGCCCGGAAGTCACCGATGCTCTCGAAGTACGCGTCGTTGGACACGCTCGCCTTCGGCTCCAGGGCCAGCTCCGCACACGCGGCGGCACCCATTATCAGCGGCACGAGGAGCGCGGCCTTCAATGTCTTCGTGTAACTCATGGTCTTCTCCCGTCTCCAAGTCGATTTCCTGTCGGTTGCGATACCCATGGTCCTAGAACCCTACCGTCAGTCCGAGACTGGCGGTCTTGGAGTTGGGAGTACCCGTGTTGTACACACCGCTCACGATCTGCTCGGGATCGAAGAAGAGATGGTCGTCGGCCACCCACGTGAGGTAGTTCGTCAGGGTGAGGCGCAGGTTCAGCGACGACATTCCGAACCGGTTGATCCAGTTCGGCGGCACGGTGTAGCCGAGGGTGACGTCCTTGAGCCGGACGTAGTCGCCCTGGTAGAGCCACCGGTCGGAGTTCGACGGCTGGGAGCCCGAGACGCCGCCCCACTCGACCCGCGGGAACAGCGACTGGTCGCCCGGCTGCCGCCACCGGTTCTCCCACGCGAAGCGGGAGGTGGCCCGGGGCGTGTACCGGCCGTCGCCGTGGAAGAACCGCTCGGCGCCGGCGTACAGGTAATGGCCGAGCATGTACGTGGCCAGCGCGCTCAGGGTGAACCGCTTGTAGCGCGCGCTGAGCCCCAGGCTGCCCAGGTAGTCCGGCGTGGCGGACCGGCCATCGGCGAAGCGCTCGGCCTCCGCCAGAGAGCCCGTCGTGGTGGTCCGGCTCGGGTCCGTGTAGTACAGCGGCCCGCCGGTCTGCGGGTCCACACCGGCCCACAGCAGCAGGTAGTACGTCTGGTAGTCCTCGCCCTCGCGCCGGATCTTGGTCCCGGCGACGAACTCCTCCTTCAGCTTCGTGATCTCGTTGTGCTGCGACGTGATGTTGAAGTCCAGGGTCAGGTCGTAGTCCTGGGCGCGCACGACATCCGCCTGGATCGAGAACTCGATCCCCGAGTTCTCCATGTCCCCGAAGTTCTGGAGCGTGCTCGTGAAGCCCGTGGTCATGGACGTCGGCACGTTCAACAGCAGGTCACTGGACTTCTTGCTGTAGTACTCGATGGTGCCGGTCACGCGGCTGTCGAGCACGGCGTAGTCGAGGCCGAAGTTGAAGGAGCCCTGGGACTCCCAGGTCAGCGCCGGATTGGCCACCTGCGACGGCGACGCCCCCGGCTGGTTGTCATACGCCCGGGCGAAGCCGTACAGCCCCTGCCACTCGAAGTTGCCGATCGCGGCGTTCCCGATCTCGCCGTAGCTGCTCCGCAGCCTCAGGTAGTCGATGAGCTCGATGTCCTCGATAAACGACGCGTTCGACAGCGTGTAGCCGCCGCCCAGCGACCAGAAGTTCCCGTACCGGTTCTCCGGGCCGAACCGCGACGAGCCGTCCCGCCGGAAGCTGGCCGACAGGAAGTAGGTCTGGTCGAGGTCGTAGTTCAGCCGGGTGAACATGGACTCGAACGAGAAGTCGGACCTCGTACTCGTGCCCTCGGTGATGGCGGCGCTCGTCCCCAGCTTCAGGTCCGGATGGGCGAAGCCCTCGCCCCACACGTTCACACGGTCCCGCAACGAGTAGCTCGACTCGTAGCCGGCCACCGCGTCCACGCTGTGCCGACTGCCGAACGTCCTGTTGTAGTTCACCGTGTGGGTGCCCTGCCAGAACCGGTTCTCGACCCGGGAGTCGTCGAACCAGCCGCCGCTGTTCCGGCCGTCCCCGAAGAACATGTTCTGGAAGACGTAGTCGTCGATGTTGTAGATGTCGAAGCTCAGCGACGAGTTGACCGTCAGGTCGTCGTTGAACCGGTACGTCGCCATCAGGTTGTCGATGACCCGCGTCGTCTCCTTGGTCTTCGGGTTCTCGAACAGCCCGCCGACCGGGTGGTTCGCGCCCATGACGTTCCGGTGCCGATGGTACCAGAAGCCGTCGTCGTCGTACATGGGCAGGACCGCCGGCATGAACACGGCCATGTAGAAGGGCGCTTCCCACGCGCTGCCGTCGTTGATGCCGTTGTAGTCGGTGTACGAGACGTTCAGGTTGTTGGCGAGCGTCAGCTTGTCCGTGACCTGCGCCGTCAGGTTCAGCCGCGAGGAGTAGCGGTTGAAGAACTGCTCGAGGACGTTGCCCTCCTGCTCGAACGCGCCCGCCGACAGGTAGTACGTCACGTCCCCCAGGCCGCCGGAGGCGCTCACGTCGATCTGGTTCGTGACGCCCTGCCGGGTCATCAGCTCCACCCAGTTGTTGTCCTCCCGGACCGGCCACTGGTTCTGGAACTGGGTCTCGGCGTTCTCCGGCGACATGCCGTCGTTGACCCGGGCCTCGATGTAGTAGTCGTGGTACTCCTCGGCGTTCATCGGCTCCAGCAGATTGTCGAACGCGAAGTCCGAGATGCCCGACTGGATCCGCACCTCGAAGCGCGGTCCGGATGTCACGATCTCGCTGCCGGCCACGCCGCCCTTGGTCGTGATCAGGACCACGCCGTTCGCGCCGCGGGACCCGTAGATCGCCGTCGAGGCCGCGTCCTTCAGCACCACGATGCTCTCGATGTCGTTCGGGTTCAGCGACGCCAGCGCATTGGCCGTACGGCCGGCGTTGTCCACCTCCGTGTTGGCCGACGCGCTGTTCCAGAGGGGGATGCCGTCGAGCACGTACAGCGGCTCACTGCCCGCCGAGATCGAGCCCTGGCCGCGCACGCGGATGTCGAAGCCCGCCCCTGGCGCGCCGTCCAGCGACGTCACCAGCACGCCGGGGCTCCCCTGGATCTTGTCCTGGAACGTGGTGGTCGAGAGCAGCTCCAGCTCCACGGCCGGCAGCACGTTGATCGACCCGGTCAGCTCCTCCTTCCGGGCCGTGCCGTACCCCGTCACCACGATCTCGTCCAGCGCCAGCGGGTCCAGTGCCATCTGAGCATTGACCGTGGCCGTCTCGCCGGCCCCGACCGAGATCTGCTGCTGGGTCGTATTGTACCCCACGTACGTGATCGAGAGGGTGTGGTCGCCCGGTACGACCCGGCTGATGATGAACCGGCCCGCGTCGTTCGTCAGCGCGCCCTGCCGGGTGCCGACGATCTGGACCTGGGCGCCGGTCAGGAACGCGCCGGTATCCGCGGCTCGCACCGTGCCCACGATCGTGGCGAAGTTCTCCTGGGCCGCGCCGGGTTCCGGCACGGCTCCTGCCAGGAGCGCGGCCACCGCCAGCCACAGCCAGCGTGTTTTCTTACCTGGACTACCCATGCGGTACTCCTCCCTGTTGGGGGTTGGGGGTGACGATCGCTGCGACCTGCTATGGTGCGGCCGCAGCTCGCGCGGTCCGGCCGCCGGCTCGCGCCGGTCTGAAAGGCAGCGGACCGCCGGGAAGGGGCCAGCCGGATGTATGACGAACGTCCTGTGACAGCGACGATCGAATGGCGTCGGGAGGTCGGCCCGCCCTGGGACCGAGGTCACGATTCCATACCGGAACTAAGAAGATTCGGAAGCCCTTCTGTCCAGTTACTTGGGGGGTATCCTGTTCGCGTATGCCTTTCCCGTCACCCTATCCCCCACTCCCGTGCCAGTCAAGACTGTCGATGCGGGACGAGGGGAACGGGGGCCTTTCCTGGTCGACGCGTCAGCCATGCGCATTCTGACGATGCGGTCCGGTCGGTGCCGCCTGGCCGGCCCCGCTCCCCCGATGCGCCGCGACGCTGCACCGCCTATCCTTCTCGCCATGTCCCCGTACGATGCGCATGACCCCGAAGAGGTTGTAGACAGCGTCCTCGACCGCCTGCGCCGCCTGGTCGAGCTCGAGTCTCCGTCCGACGACGAGGCCCGGCTCCGCGCGCTGGCCGATCACCTTGCCGGCGAGCTGACCGCCCTCGGCGCCCACGTCGAGACGGTGGACCAGCCCGGCGTCGGGGCCCACGTCCTGGCCCGGCTCGCGGGGGACCCGGCGGCGGCGGATCTCCCGGCCGACGGCAACCTCCCTGGCGACCGACGGCCGCGGGGCGCGGCCCGGACCTCACCCGCCGGCCCCGCCCGCGGCGGCGCCCCCGTCGCCCCCGTCGCCCCCGTCGCCCCCGTCGTGGTCCTCGGCCACCTCGACACCGTCCACGCCGTCGGCTCGTTCGACCCCGTCTTCCGCGTCCGGGACGGCCGGGCCGAGGGTCCGGGGACCTTCGACATGAAGGGTGGACTGGCGTGCGTGCTCGAGGCGCTGGCGCGGCTCGCGGCCGGCGCCGGGCCCCGCCGTCCCCTCACCGTGCTGGTCACCTGTGACGAGGAGACCGGCGCGGACCACTCGCTCCCGCTCATCGAGAGGACGGTCGCGGGGGCCCATGCCGTGCTGGTCCCGGAGCCGCCGCTCCCCGGCGGGGCCGCGAAGACCGCGCGGAAGGGCGTCGGCTGGTACCGGCTCGAGGTCCGCGGACGGGCCGCCCATGCCGGCCTCGCCCCGGACCACGGCGTCAATGCCCTGGTCGAGCTCGCCCACCAGCTCCTGGCCATCACCGGCCTCGCCGATCCCGTCGCCGGGACCACCGTCACCGTGGGCCGGGCCGCCGGGGGAACGGCCCCCAACGTGGTGCCGGCCAGGGCATGGGCCGCCGTGGACGTCCGCTTCCGGACCTCCGCCGAGGGCGACCGGGTCGACGCGGCGCTGCGGGCGCTCCGGCCCCGCCTCGATGGCGCCGCCCTCGGCCTCACCGGCGGGATCAACCGCCCACCCATGGAGCGGACCCCGGAGATC
>CAYMLW010000172.1:0-8704 GCA_964391035.1 uncultured Gemmatimonadaceae bacterium | reverse complement strand
AGCACCCGACTCATAATCGGAGGGTCGCAGGTTCGAGTCCTGCCGGGCCCACTCCACTCTCTCTGCCGCGGCGCAGGAGGTCGGCCGTGGCCCGAGCATCGCACCGAATGACGCGCTCCGTTCTCTACCGATTCGTTCCGGTCCTCGCCTTCGCGTTGCTGGCGGGGTGCGAGTCCTCGTCCGGGCCGGCGTCCGGGACCCCGCCGGCCGTCGTGCTCTTCATCGGCGACGGGATGGGGCAGGGAGCGGTGGACGCGGCGCGGCTGTCGGGCCACGCGCTGGCCATGGAGACGTTGCCGATCCGCGGCCGGATGACGACGGCGAGCGCCTCGGACTCGATCACGGACTCCGCGGCGTCGGCCACCGCGCTGGCGAGCGGCGTTCCGACGTACAACGGGGCCGTGGGGGTGGACGCGGACACGGTAGCGGTGGAGACGGTGCTCGAGGCGGCGGAGGCCCGGGGCTGGGCGACGGGGCTGGTGGCGACGTCGTCGATCACCCACGCCACCCCGGCCGCGTTCGCGGCGCACGTCCCGGATCGCGGCGCCGAGGCCGCCATCGCGGTGCAGATGGTGGCGTCCGGCGTGGACGTCCTGGTGGGCGGCGGGCGCCGGTACTTCGATCCCGAGGCCCGCCCCGACGGCCGGGACCTGGCCGGCGACCTCCGGGACCGAGGCTGTACCGTGGCCTATGCGACGCCGCTACCGACCCCGTCCTCGGCGCCGGACGCGTGCCTGGTGGTACTCCTGGCCCGTGGCGCACTCCCACCGGCGTCGGATCGATCCGTCTCCCTCGCGGACCTCACGGGCCTCGCCCTCGACGTCCTCATGCGGGACCCGGACGGCTTCTTCCTCATGGTCGAGGGGTCGCAGATCGACTGGGCCGGGCACGCCAACGACGGGCCGGGGCTGGTGGCGGAGATGGCCGACTTCGATGACGCCGTGGGACGGGCGCTCGAGCGGCTGGTGGGGCGTGAGAACACCGTGGTGATCGTGACCGGGGACCACGAGACCGGAGGGCTGACCGCTACGCGGGAGGAGGGTGCCGTGGTCTTCGACTGGAGCACGACCGGCCACACGGCCGCGGCGGTGCCGGTCTACGGGGTGGGGGTCGGCCTGGACGCGCTGTCCGACACGGTGCGGAACGATGGGTTGGGCGCGCTGCTCCTGGAGCGGGTCAGGCGCTGACGTCGAGCTCCCGGTCCACCACCCGGAGAAGCTCTTCCAGGTCGAGGGGCTTCTCGAGGAACGCCCGGGCGCCATCGTCCAGAAGACCGTTGACGGTGTCGGGCGTCACGTCGGCGCTGATGACGACCACCGGGATCCCGGCGGTGGCCGGGTCCTGCTGGATCCCGCGGAGCACCTCCGCCCCGTCGGCGTCGGGGAGATGGAGGTCCAGGAGGATCAGGTCCGGCGAAGTCTCCCGGGCGGCCTCGAGCCCACGGGCCCCGTCCTCCGCGGTCACGAGGTTCAACCCGGGGCGCTGCTTCCGGAACAGCTGCTCGACGAGCTGGAGATTGGACGGGTCGTCCTCGACGTAGAGGACGGTCGTGCCGGCGGCGCCGGGCCCGCGCTCCGGCGGTACGGGCGTCCGGTCCAGCGTCTGACGGTCGTCCAACGGCAGCTCGAACCAGAACGTGCTGCCCTCACCCTCGCGGCTCCTGGCGCCGATCTCGCCGTCCATGGCCTCGACCAGGCCCCGACAAACGGCCAGCCCGATTCCGGTTCCCTCCACATCGCTGCCTTCCTGGCCGAGGCGCTCGAAGGGCAGGAAGAGCCGGTCGAGGGCGCTCTCGGGGATCCCGCGGCCGGTGTCGCTGATTTCGATGCGGAGCCGCTTCGACCCGGTCTGCCCGGGGCCGCAGCGGACGCGGATCTCGCCCCCTTCCGCGTTGTACTTCACCGCGTTGGAGAACAGGTTCACCAGGATCTGCTTGACCCGCTGGCGGTCCGCCGTGACATGGACATCGCATGCGTCGGCGGTGTCTTCCACGAACCGGATGCTCGCCTGCTCGGCGGCGTGTCGCACCAGCTCCCAGGCCTCGGTCGTAACCTCCCGGACGGCCACGGGCTCGATGGACAGCGATACGCGGCCGGCCTCGATCCGGGCGATGTCGAGGACCTCGTCGACGAGGCCCAGGAGGTGGAGTCCCGCCTTCATGATGTGGCCGACGCTCTGCTGCTGCTCGGCGTCCAGGTCGTCCATCTCCAGGACCTGGGCGAAGCCGAGGATGGCGTTCAGCGGCGTGCGCAGCTCGTGGCTCATCCGGGACAGGAACTCGCTCTTGGCCCGATTGGCCCGCTCCGCTTCGTCCCTGGCCCGCTTGAGGACGTGCTCGAGCTCCTTCCGTACGGTGACATCCCGGATCACGCCCGTGAAGATGTGCTCGTTGTTCTTGACGTACTCGCCGAACGAGATCTCGAGGGCGATCTCCCGCTGGCTCTGGCCCAGCCCCGAGATCTGGAGCGCGTACTCCGGATTGCTCGTGACCACCGTGTCCAGGTACTGGCGGAGCGCGTCGTCGTGCTCGTTCCGGACCCGCTCCGGGATGAGCGTGCGGAACGGTCGGCCCACCATGTCGGTGATGGACAGGCCGAAGATCTTCTCCGCGGCCCGGTTGGCGAACAGGATCGTGCGGTCCTGGTCGATGCTGATGATGCCGTCGGACGCGCTCTCGGCCACGAACCGGTACCGTTCCTCGCTCTCCCGGCGGGCCTCCTCGATCTGCGTGCGGGCGAGGAACTCCTGACGCATCTGCTCGGCGATGTCCCGGAGTCCACCGAGGACGGCGCCCAGCACGATCAGCAGTACCGCCGACATCACCTCGTCCTGCGACTGGATGACGGCGGTGAACGACTCCCCGGTGACCAGCGAGAAGAGGAACGCGTTGAAGGGCAGGATCACGATCGCCGCGGCGGTCCCGCCCCAGAACCCGAACAGCCAGGCGAAGACCACGATGGGCGTGGCCGCCAGCTCCACGATCCGGTACTCCTCGGGGACGAACGGTGGCACGAAGGCCAGGATGTAGGCCGCCATGGCGGCTACGGCCAGCCCCAACCGTATCCCGCTGTTCTCGCCGCTCCCCTGGAAGGAGCCGAGCAGCCGGTTCCGGATGTTCATGACTGTCGCATTGCGATTCGGGCCGGGACCCGCGCACGAGGTCGGGTGCGACGCGCTCAAAGCGTCGTGGGCGGTGCGCGCACGGCGTCGTCGCGTCGGCGTGTTGTCGGGGAGCGCGTCGAACATAGGAGTCGTGGATGACGGTAGCAAGCAGTGTCGGCATGGTTCGCCTATTGCATCGAACCATCGCGTCCCGTTCCCACCCTGACCCGGAACAACCGGTAGCCACCATGACACGACTGTTCTCTCTTTCCGTTCTCGCCCTGATCGTGGCCGGCCAGGGGTGCGGGAACGGCACCGCCGAGATCCGGAGCTCTACGGCCGGCGTCGATTCCCTCCAGTGCGCCCCCGACAATGGCGGCATGAGCCTGCCGGAGGGCTTCTGCGCCGTCGTGGTCGCCGATCTCGACGGGGCGCCCCGACACCTCGATATCGCGTCCAACGGCGACCTGTACGTCACCCTCCGCGGGAGCCGCCGCGCACCCGGTGGATCGGCCATGATGCTCCGGGACACGACCGGGGACGGTGTGGCCGATGTCCGCGAGACCTTCGACTCCGAGGGCGGTACGGGGATCGAGCTGTGGCGTGACTGGGTCTACGTGGGCCGCGACGACGGCGTCGTCCGGTACCGGCGGTCCGACGGAGCCGTGACCGGCGAGGCGGAGGTCATCGTCACCGGACTCCGGGCCCGGGGCGGTCACGCGGCCAAGCCGATCGAGATCGACGCCGACGGCGGCCTGTTCGTGAACATCGGGTCGCCGTCGAACTCCTGTCAGATGCAGGACCGGCAGGAGGGCTCCCCGGGCAAGGACCCGTGCGAGGAACGGGAGACCAACGCGGGCATCTGGCGGTTCAGCGCCACGGAGGCCGACCAGACCATGGCCGACGGGGCGCGCCATGCCGCCGGCATGCGGAACACGGTGGCGCTGCGCCTCAACCCCCTCGACGGTGACCTGTACGCGGCCATCCACGGGCGCGACCAGCTCAGCCAGGACTGGGGCGACCTGTACACCGTGGAGGAAGGGGCCGAGCTGCCGGCCGAGGAGTTCGTCCGGGTGGAGGAGGGCGATGATTACGGCTGGCCCTACTGCTACCACGACCCGCTCCGGGGCACGAAGGTCCTCGCCCCCGAGTATGGCGGGGACGGCGAGGAGGTCGGCCGCTGCGCGGAGATGGATGACCCCCTCGTCGCCTTCCCCGGTCACTGGGCGCCCAACGACCTGGTCTTCTACCACGGCGAGCTCTTCCCCGAGCGCTACCGCGGCGGCGCGTTCATCGCGTTCCACGGCTCGTGGAACAGGGCCCCGCTGCCCCAGGAGGGGGCGAACGTGGTCTTCGTGCCCCGTACCGGGGACGGCTTCAGCAGCGACTGGACCGTCATCGCGGAGGGACGGGAAGACTGGGCCCAGAGCCGGGAGCACCGCCCCACCGGGCTGGCCGTGGGACCCGACGGCTCCCTGTACGTCTCCGATGACGCCGGCGGCCGGATCTGGCGGATCGTCTACCGCGCGCCGTAGGCCTCCCGGCTCGCTGCGCTCGCCTCCGGCACCCGCGTGGTACGGGATTCGATGCCCCTTCGGTCGCTGACGCGCCCTCGGGGCACCCGCTGGCGCGGGATTCGAATCCGCGCGTCGCTTCGCTCGCGCGGCCCGGCTGCGCCGGATTCGATTCTCCTTGCGTGCTTCGCACGCTCGTCGACGGCGCGGAAGCGCCGATTCGAGGGACCGGTGAGGCGGCGTTCCCGGGCAGGGATGCAGCTTCCGGTCGATGATCGGGCCCGGACGTTGACAACGACCCCTGTCCCCGTCACCTTTTCCCGTCTTTGACAGCACCGCGACCCGGCACGACGCCGGGACACTCTCGAACTCACCGCAGCCCTATGTTCGGTAGCCTACGAGGTCGGATCATCGTCATCCTCCTGGCCGTGGCCGGGAGCGGCTGGTTCCTGTACAACAACTACGCCTCGTGCGTGGAGCAGCGGGACGCCGGCGACCTGGTCACGGCGTGCTCGCCGGTGAAGCTCGGCCTGGATCTCCAGGGGGGCATGCACCTGGTCCTCGAAGTGGAGGATCGCGAGGGCACCATGACGCCCGAGAGCCGGGCCGATGCCACCGACCGTGCGCTCAAGATCATCCGCACCCGGATCGACCAGTTCGGCGTCGAGGAGCCGATCATCCAGAAGTCCGGGGCCGACCGGATCATCGTGCAGCTCGCCGGCATCAGCGACGAGGGGCGGGCCAAGGACATCCTCCAGCAGACCGCATTCCTCCAGTTCTTCCTGGTCCACTCGGGACAGGAGTTCCAGCAGTTCCGGAACTCTCTGAGCCGGCTCGACCGGGCGGTGCTGGCGGCGTTCCCGGACATGGGCACCCGGACGGGCCAGGAGGAGCCGGAGGACCGGGAGACGGTCGAGGACCTGCTGTTCGGCGGTGACGCCGCGGCGGCGCGGGCGGAAGCCGACACGGCGGTCCAGGACACGCTGGCCGCCCCCTCCCGGCGCCCGTTCAGCGAGCTCCTGCTTCAGGGCGGCCAGGAGGGCCAGTTCCTGATCGAGGAGCGGGACGCGGACATCGTCGAGCGCTGGCTCGCGGACCCGCAGGTGCAGCGGGCGATCCCTCGAGGGTACGCCCTGCGGCTCGGGCAGGAGCCACAGGGCGAGGGCGCCCAGCTGTACCGACCGCTGTGGGTCCTGGAGGACCGGCCCTTCCTGCGCGGCGAGGAGCTCGAGGACGCCCAGCCCGGCAAGGAAGCCCAGTTCAACGAGACCATCGTATCGTTCGAGCTGTCGCGTCGTGGCGGTCGGACCTTCGAGCGCGTGACCGGCCAGAACATCGGCGAGCTGATCGCCATCGTGCTGGACGAGCAGGTGGTGAGCGCGCCGGTGATCCGGGGCCGGATCGGATCGAAGGGCCAGATCCAGATGGGGCAGGCCCCGCTGGCGGAGGCCCAGGACCTGGCGCTCGTGCTCCGGGCCGGTGCCCTGCCGGCGCCGCTCCGGATCATGGAGGAGCGGACGATCGGCCCCTCGTTGGGCGCCGATTCCGTGCAGAAGGGCGAGCTCGCCGGGATCGTCGGACTGATACTGGTGGTCTTCGTGATGATCGGCTACTACCGGACATCGGGCGCGCTGGCCGTCGGAGCCCTCGTCGTCTACGTGATCCTGGTTCTGGGCGGGCTGGCGGCATTCGACGCCAAACTCACACTGCCCGGCATCGCGGGGCTGATCCTGTCCGTCGGGATGGCCGTGGACGCCAATGTCCTGATCTTCGAGCGGATCCGGGAGGAGCTGTCCGCGGGACGGGTCCCGAGGACCGCATCCGACGAGGGCTTCCAGCACGCCATGTCGGCCATCATCGACTCGAACCTGACGACGCTCCTGACCGCGCTCATCCTGTTCCAGTTCGGGACCGGTCCGGTCCGGGGATTCGCGGTCACCCTCTCGGTGGGGATCGTGGCGTCCTTCTTCTCCGCCGTGTACGTGACCCGGTCCTTCTACCTGCTCTACCTGCAGGGGAAGAAGCCCACCGATCCCATCAGCATTTAGGCGACCACGCGAGGCATAGATGCGGTTCTTCGAGAACGCGGACTACAGGTTCATTGAGAAGCGCCGGCCGGCCTACCTGGTCAGCGCCGCCGTCCTTGTCACCGGCATCCTGGCCATGGTCACCTTCGCGGTCACGGGTCGCGGGTGGGTGAACTACGGCGTGGATTTCACGGGGGGCACGCTGGTCCAGGTCGAGTTCACCGAATCCACCACGGTCGGCGAAGTTCGGGGCGCTCTCGGCGGCGTGGAGGGCCCGAGGTCACCCGATTCGGTGAGGAGAACGAGTTCCTGATCCGGGTACCCGGGTTCGCCGAGGAAGGGACCAACATCTCCGAGATCATCACGGCGACTCTGGCCGAGTCCTACGGCGAGGCGGCGTTCAGCGTGGTGCGGACCGAGGCGGTAGGGCCGACCATCGGGGCCGAGCTCCAGCAGAAGGCGCTCCTGGCCATCCTCATGTCCTTCGCCCTCACCCTCGTCTACCTGGCGTTCCGGTTCGAGTGGCGGTTCGGCGTCGCGGCGGTCATCGCCACGATCCACGACATTCTCATCACGCTGGGCTTCATCTCGGTCCTGCGGCTCGAGGTCTCGCTGCCCACCGTCGCGGCCGTGCTGACCATCATCGGGTACTCCCTCAATGACACCATCGTCGTCTTCGACCGGGTCCGGGAGAACCTGAAAGGCCCGCGCCGCCGTGACCCGTACATCGATGTCCTGAACGGCTCCATCAACGAGGTCCTGCCCCGGACCGTCATGACCTCCGGGACCACGTTCGCCGTGCTCTTCGCCCTCTTCATCCTGGGCGGCACCATCATCCGCGACTTCGCCCTGATCCTCATGCTCGGGGTCGTCATCGGGACCTACTCGTCGATCTTCGTCGCCTCGCCGGCGCTCCTGGAGATCGAGGAACGGACGGGCGAGCACCACCCGGGGACCACCGCAAAGGCGGGGGCGTAGCGGCCCTCGCGGCGGCCCGGGCTTCGACCCTATGTTGCAGGATCCGAGGTGGTGAGCGGGACGCGCGAGGCCGGAAGTGATGGGACGAGCCCGTCGTGGCCGGAAAGGTCCCCGAACAGCGAGCGACCGATGTTCTTCGATTCCCACTGCCACCTGACCGCCCGACGCTTCGTGGGCGAGGAGGAGCGTCTCGTGGAGCGGGCCCGTGAAGCGGCGGTCTCGGGGATGGTGTTGATCGCGTCCGAGGAGGAGGATGCCGGGAAGGCCCTGGGGCTGGCGCGGTCGCTCGGGTTGTGGTCGACGGCGGGGATCCATCCGCACGAGGCCACGCGCACCGAGAACGGGTTCGGCCGGATCCGGGAGCTGCTGGCCGAGCCGGAGGTCGTGGCGGTGGGCGAGACGGGGCTCGACTACTACTACGACAACTCGCCGCGTCGGATCCAGCGGTCGTCGTTCGACCGGCACCTCCAGCTCGCCGCCGAGCTCGAGTTGCCCGTCGTGGTCCATTCTCGGGCGGCGGACGCCGATACGATCTCCGCCATCCGGTCGGCCTCGGCCGATGTGGTGGGCGTGCTCCACTGTTTCGCGGGGGCGCCGGCGCTGTTCGAGGCGGGGGTGGAGGCGGGCTGGTACATCTCCTTCTCGGGGCTGGTGACGTTCGACAGCTACACGACCAGCGAGCTGGTGGCGGTGACGCCCGCCGACCGGTTGTTGATCGAGACCGACGCGCCCTACCTGGCGCCCGTCCCCATGCGGGGCAAGCGGAACGAGCCGTCGTACGTGGTCCACGTGGCCCGGACCGTGGCTGAGCTGCGGGGCGAGTCGGTGGAGGTCGTGGCGGAGCAGACCACGCGGAACGCACGCACCTTCTACGCCCTCGACGACTGAATGGCCCGTCGCATCGAGGTCCTGCCGGACACCCTGGCCAACCAGATCGCCGCGGGCGAGGTGGTCGAGCGTCCGGCATCGGTGGTCAAGGAGCTGGTCGAGAACGCCCTGGACGCGGCCGCCCAGCGCGTGGACGTGGTGATCCGCAACGGCGGGAAGACGGAGATCCGGGTCTCCGATGACGGCCACGGCATG
>CAYMLW010000171.1:0-8777 GCA_964391035.1 uncultured Gemmatimonadaceae bacterium | reverse complement strand
ACGCCTCACGCCGCGCTCCCATCGGGATCGCTCCCGCTCAGCGAGCACACCCCCCCTATAGAGGCGAGGACAATCACATACCCCATCGGGATTTCGCCCGGATACCGGCACGAAGTCCGATGGAGTGACCGGCGGCGGCGCCCTCGCCCCTCGTCCCCCCCGGAGGTGAGAAGGTGCGAGGGAGAAGGCTATCGAGGGAGAGGGTGGAAGCGGAAGGCGGAGGCGAAGGCGAGGGTGTCGAAGGAGAGAGGAGAGGCGTCGAAGGCATCGAGGGAGAGGGGGGCGCCTCCCCCTCGCTCCTCGCCCCCCGTGGGGGGCAGTGGAGCCGGTGGAGGGACAACCCCCTCGCCCGAAGCCCCGCAGGCCACGACCCACCAGGCTTCAAACCCATCCCTCATCCCTCATCCCTCAGCCCTCAGCCGCCAGCCGCCAGCCGTCAGCCGTCAGCCGCCAGCCGCCAGCCCTCAGCCCTCAGCCGTCAGCCGTCAGCCGCCAGCCGCCAGCCGTCAGCCGCCAGCCTCTCCGTACAGCTCCCGCCACTCCTCCTCGAACTCGTTCCCGGCTACCCAGCGGGGCTGCTCCTCGCCATTGGCCACCCGGAGGGCGACCTCGACGAGCAGGCGCATGTCCCGGGCGGTGCCGCGGAGATCCCACTCGTCCGTGACCTCGTCGGTGACCTGGTGGTACCGCGCGAGCTTGTACTCCCCGGGATCGAAGCCCAGCTCGTTCACGTAGTCGGTGCCCGCCTGGAGGTAGAGCGCGGGGATCCCGGCCTTCGCGAAGGCGACCTGATCGGAGCGGTAGAAGCTGCCGGCGTTCGGGTTCGGGTCACCCTTCGCCTCGAGGCCCCACTCCTCGGCCACCGCGGTGAACTCCTGGCCCAGCGAGTTCATGTCGATGCCGATGGCCGCCACGTCATTGGTCTCGCCGAAGACCTGCGGCGAATCCACGTTGAAGTTGGCGACGATCTGGTCCAGCGGGACCGGCGGGTCCGCGACGAAGGCGCTGCTGCCCAGCAGCCCGCCCTCCTCGGCCGTGACCGACACGAACATGACCGACCGTGCCGGCTCGGCGGCCACCATGGCCTCGGCGGCGGCGATGATCGACGCCACGCCCAGGGAGTTGTCGAGGGCCCCGTTGTAGATCTGGTCGCCCTCGAGGGAGGGGTCCATGCCCAGGTGGTCGTGATGGGCCGTGAAGACCAGGTACTGGTCGGCCAGCTCCGGGTCGCTGCCCGGCACCACGCCGGCCACGTTGTGGGCCTGGACCCGCTCGATGTCCGTCTCGATGTGGGCGTCGACCGTGAAGCCCGTGTCCACCGGCCGGAAGTCGCGCTGGGCCGCCATCTCGAACAGACCGGCCAGGTCGGTGTCCATGGCCGCCGCCACCTGCTCCGTCGCCGTCGAGTCCATCCAGGCCAGCAGCGGGACCCGGTACGTCCGCTGCCAGATCTGGCGGGTGCCGGTGTTCCCGATCACGCCGAAGCCGTAGCTCGCCGACTCCGTCGTATGGATCATGATCGCGCCGGCCGCACCCAGCCGGTCCGCCATCTCGAACTTGTACGTCCAGCGGCCGTAGTACGTACGAGCCTCCCCGCCGAAGAGCTCCTCGCCGTCCTCTGTCACGGGCGGGTCGCTGTTCAGGAAGAGCAGCACCTTCCCGGTCATGTCCTGGCCCTTGAAGTCGTCCCAGTCGTGCTCCGGCGCCTGCACGCCGTAGCCCACGAACACGAGAGGCACGTCCTCCAGGTCCACCACCGGCTCCTCCGCCGTGGACCAGTAGGTGAAGCCGTCCCCCTCGCTCACGCCGAGCGTCCCGTTCGGCCCCGCCATGGTGAGCGACGACGCCTCCAGGTCCTTCGTCATCCCCACCAGCTCCACCGGCAGCAGGTAATCCTCGTCCACCGGCTCCAGGCCGACCTCCTCGAACCGCCGGGCGATGTAGCGGATCGCCCGCTCCTCACCGACGGTCCCCGGCGCGCGACCCTCCATGCTGTCGACGGAAAGGGCCATCACGTCTTCCATGATCCCGTCGGCGGTGATGAAATTTCCGGTTTCGGTGCCCGCGTCACACGCGGCCAGCGCCAGTACCGCCGCCGCCATCGACGGGGTGATCAAGCGTGCTTTCATTGTCTATTCGAGGGTTCCAGGTTGCCAGTGCGGGGGTGAGGCTTCGCTCGGGCGTGCAAGATGGGGACAGCCCGCCCCCCGGGCCAGTCCCCTTCCCTACCCCCTCTCCACCCCCCGTGAAGGGGGCGCCCGGCAAGGCAGGGCCGCCGGGGCGTGGTCTTCGCCCTCGCGCAGCCCGTGAGCGGAGTCCACCGCGGATCCCGGTCCACTCGGCGACCCGTCACGGTGCCGGCTACCGCCCGAGGGTGGAGCGGCTCCCGCCCCGAGCTCCGCCATCAGCTCCGCTAACAGCCTGTGCCCCGTCCCACTCTCCGCCCTCGGGCCCCGACGATAGACGCTGATCCCTCGCGACCCCCGCGGCGGTCCGGAACGCCCGCTCCGGCTCCGCCACGAGGATGGCCACCGCCGACGAAGCCCGGCCGGCGAGGGACCCCGCTCCTCCACCCCGTCCCGCAGCAGCGCCCTTACCTGGCGATGAGCGTCAACAGCCCGAAGATCGCCAGCGCGGCCAGCAGCCGGAGGATCGGGGAGTCCGGACTCCCCTCACCCGGCCGGACCGGACGGCTCCAGACCAGGACCACGCCGCACACCTCCGGGTGCCGGTATTCGGATGGGATGTCGAACCGGTCCCGGTAGATCTCGATGCCCTCGATGGACGAGACCGGCAGGTCCCGGAGCGCCGCGCCGCTCCACCGGTCGTCGGGCACCGACTCGATCATCATGCCGTTCCAGTACGTCCGGATCATGCACGGTATGAACGGGTTGGTCCTTCGGAACACGACGCCGGTGCGGCCGACGACATCCCGGACCGTGTAGCTCTCGTGCCGCTCCAGCTCGCTCCGGCTCAGGATCACGCCCTTCCCCAGCTCCTCATTCGTCTCGAGCCGACGATAGAAGTCCGACAGCCGGGCAACACCGCCCCCACGGCGAGCCGTGACGACCAGCGGCTCCAGCGGGATCCGGCGCTGGCTCAGCCGCAGCTCGACCTCCACCACGTCCTCTCGCCCCACGCCGAACGGGCGGGTCGTGACCCCCTCGTACGCCACGTGCACCACCCGGAGCGCGTACGTGTCCGGCTGCAGCACGGGGAGCGCGAACTCCCCGGCGGAATCGGCCACGGCCGTCCGGACGCGCGCGCTGTCCAGCAGCAGCGACACCTGCGCACCGGCCACCCCGGCGCCGGTGTCCTCATCGATGACCCGGCCCGTGACCGCCTGCCCCGACGCGCCGCCGGCCCCCACTACCAGGCCGGCTGCCGCGAGGGCGACGAACCCCCACCGGACGCGACGTCGGCCACCCCGTGGGCGTGGCCACCGCGGCCGCGGGCCCCGGGCGAATGGACTGCCCCGTGGACATCGGAGACGCCGGGGAGGACGGGCTGGGAAGTGGTCTGGCATGACGAGCGTGCGGCGGTCCGGGCGTCATGGGCGACGGGTGTCGCCCCGGACCGGAAGGTGTGACGGGCGAAGGGAGCGGGCAACCGGTGGCGTGGTCCCGGTCCGAACGCGAGCCCTGCTCGAGCGGCCGTGCGGCGCGCCGGGTGCGCCGCGACGGGTGCCCGGAGGTTCAGTGCGGGTTCAGGAACCGGCGCGGTCCGTCCCCGCCGACCACCTGGATCGGGCCGACACCGGCCACGTCGTGGCCGTGGGAGCCGTGGACCTCGGCGCCGTCGAAGGCCAGCCCGCCGAGCACGTCGCTGCCCACGTCGGCCGCGTCCAGGTCGACCTCGTAGCCCATGTCGGCGAACGACGCGATCGTGATCCGGCCCAGCGGCATGTCGACGCCGGCGGGCTCCGCGAACCCCGTCATCAGGAGCTGGTCGAAGGTGGCTTCCCGCCAGTGCCGGCCCACGGTCCCCTCGCCGCCCTCGTTCTCCACGGGCACCGAGCCGGACCCGCCGGCCCCCGTGTACTCCGACAGCGCGTTCGGACCGACGTAGCGCGGGTCGTCGCCATCCAGCCCCGTGACCAGGTCCATGTGCGTCCAGAGCGTGCCGAAGCCCAGGATATGGCCGATCTCGTGCTGGATCAGGTCCGTCACCAACTCCTCGGACCGCGCCGCCATGGCCCGCAGATCCGCCTCGTCCAGCGTCAGGATCCCCACCGCCGGGATCAACGATCCGTTCCGGACCGCGCACGGACCAGCCCGGCCCAGGACGTTACCCTCGCCGTCGATCGAGTCGATGTTCACCAGGATGATGATGTCCTCGATCGACGTGCCGTTCACCATCGAGCCGAAGCCGCCGCACGCGCTCTCGCCCAGCCCGTCCTGGCCCGCCGGAATCGTCACCGTGGGCAGGTCCCCCACCAGCGCCGCCTCCCAGCGCTCGATCGCGGCCGCCACGTTGTCCCGCAGCGACGGCATGACGTCCACGACCTCGAACGCCGTGATCGTGTACCCGTCGGTCTCCGGCACCACGTCCAGCGTCAGCGCCCTCTGCGCCGTCGCGGGCCCGCTCGCCACCTCGACCCGGACCTCGTACCGGCCCGACACCGCCGGTGACCCGCTGAACACGCCCCCGGCCGTGAGCTCCAGCCCCGGCGGCAGCCCGCCGTCGACCACGCTCCACTCGTAGTGCTCACCGTCGCCGCCCGTGGCCGACAGCTCGACCCCGTAACGGGCCCCCGCCAGCGCCGGCGGGAGCCGCTGGCTCTCGATCAACGGCGCGCCCGGCTCCGGGGTCACCTCGATCGCCAGCTCCGCCGTGTCCGCCTTCCCTTCGGAGTCCCGCACCACCAGGTAGAAATGGTAATCACCGGCATCCTCCGGCGTGCCCGTGATGTTCACCGCCTCGCCCGTCAGCGCCTCCACGGCCACGTCCAGCCCCGGCGGCAGGTTGCCGCCCGCGATCGTCCACTCGTACTCGCCGCCCCCACCACTCGCCCGCACGTCTCCCGTGTACGCCTGGTGGACCATCGCCGCCGGAAGATGGCTCGTCACGATCCGGGGGCCGTCCGCGGCCGGCCCGGTCAGCCCCGCATCACAGCCCGCCAGCCCGAACAACACGACCGCCCCACACAGAAGAAGCCCGCTGTTTCGGCGGGCCGCGGCGGTTGTGATCTCGGTGATCATATCTATCTCGGGGATCGGGTTCCGCCCGTTGAAAGTGCAAGCCGAACGCCATATCACGGGGGGTGTGCCTCGCGCGCGCCCGCGCTCCCGCGACCCGGTTCATTCCCCGAGGGGACTGACGGATATCGATGCCTTCCGGACCTCCCGGGTACAGCCCGCTCCCGGCCCGGTCCCGGCCGCCGGTACGCCCACGGGTTGCGCAACTTGTGCGGGCCATCCCACCTTTTTTCGGACGCTGTTTCCACCACCCGGAAAGGTTTTCCTATGCGACGCTGCGGCCGCCGGTACCCGGCACATCCGTCCCCCCTCGCTGCACCGCCTTCCACGCCCGGCGCGGCTCCGGTCGCGGCCCTTGCCGCCATGGCGCTGTGCGTGCTGATGCCGGGGCGGGGCGAGGCCCAGAACGTGGACGCCCTGCGTCGCCAAGCGATCGCGGAGGTGGACGCCCGGGCGGAGGCGTTGACGGGCGTGAGCGACCGGCTGTGGCGGCTGGCGGAGACGGGGTTGCGGGAGCACCGGTCGGCGGCCACGCTGGCGGACTACCTGGAGGGGGAGGGGTTCGAGGTGGAGCGGGGGGTGGCCGGGATGCCGACGGCCTTCGTGGCGCGCTGGGGGAGCGGCGAGCCGGTGGTCGGGATCCTGGCCGAATACGACGCACTGCCGGGGATCAGCAATGCGGCGGAACCGACCCGGACGCCGCTGGAGGCGGGTGCCCCGGGCCACGGCTGTGGCCACAACCTGTTCGGCGCCGGGAGCGTGGGCGCGGCGGTGGCGGCGAAGGTGGTGCTGGAGGCCGGGGGGCTGCCGGGCACCGTCGTCCTGTACGGTACTCCTGCCGAGGAGACGCTGATCGGGAAGGTGTACATGGCGAAGGCCGGGCTCTTCGACGAAGCCGACGTGGTCCTCGACTGGCACCCGGGTCACGAGACGAAGGCCGGCTACGAGCGGAGCCGGGCCATGAACAACTTCGCGGTCGAGTTCCACGGCCGGACGGCGCACGGGGCGAGCGACCCGTGGAACGGCCGGAGCGCGCTGGACGCGGTGGAGCTGATGAACCACGCGGTGAACATGATGCGGGAACACCTGCCGCCATCGATCCGGATCCACTACGTCATCGAGGATGGCGGGGGGGCGCCGAACGTGGTGCCGGACTACGCCCGGGTCTGGTACTACGTCCGTGACCTGGAGCGGGAGGGCGTCGAGCACGCCTACGCCTGGATGCTGAAGGCCGCGGAGGGCGCGGCACTGGCCACCGAGACCACCCACGAGGTCGAGCTGATCACCGGGGTCCACAGCTACCTGTTGAACCGGACCCTGACCGAGGTCCTCGACCGCAATCTCGCCGTCGTCGGGGCCCCGGAATGGACCGGGGCGGAGCAGGACTTCGCCCGCCGGATCCAGCGGGAGACGGGCAAGGAGGAGCAGGGGATGTTCGAGGGGATCGAGGCGCTCCCGGACGAGGAAGTGCCCGCCCAGGGCGGGTCGACGGACGTGGCCGAGGTCAGCCGGATCGCCCCCACCGCGAAGATCAGTGTGGCGTCCTCGCCACGGGACACGCCCTGGCACGCGTGGCCGGTGGTGGCGGCCGGCGGCATGAGCATCGGCCACAAGGCCATGCTGACGGCCGCCCGCACCCTCGCCGCGACCGTGGTCGAGCTCGCGGTGTCACCCGACGTGGTGGCCGCCGCACGGGCCGAGTTCGACGAGCGGATGGGCGGCGAGACGTACGTGAGCCCGATCCCCCCGGACCAGGCGCCGCCGGTGCCGGAGCAGGGCGGCTGACGCTAACGGCCGCGATTCGAGGGCAGACGGGCCACACGGCCCGACCCCTCGCCAGCGAACTCGAATCCCGCGGAGCGGGGCCGCCGGAGCGCAGCGATCGGCGGATCGAATCCCGCGGAGCGGGTGCCCGAGGGAGCGAAGCGGCCGAACCGATCGACCCCGCGGACAGGACGTCCTAACGGGTCGGCACGTCCAGGCACGCCTGGCGCCGGCGTCGGACCTCCTCGGCCACGGCCTCGGGCGTGCCGGGTGCGACGGGGGTGTAGAGATCGCGTCGCCGGGTCAGGTCCTCGACCACCCGGGCCACGAAGGACCCGCCTTCCGCACGCCGGGCCCGCACGTAGCTCCGGATGTCCACGCTCTCGATCCGGATGTGCAGCGACTTGAAGAACCGCGGCCGGCGTGCGCCGGGCTCGAACACGTGGTGGAGCCCCCCGCTGTAGGCCAGGATCATGCGGCCCGGCCCGATCGAGCGGAGCACCTCGGCGATCCCGGCCTTGACGGTCATGAGATCGCCGTTCTTGTCCCGGCCGTCGGTCCGCATCATCCGGCCTTCGGGGAACAGGGCGACCATGGAATCGGCGTCGTCGATCTCACGGAGTACCCGGCTCCAGCTCCGGTCCCGGCGCCTCGTGATCGACACCGCGTTCGGGACCAGGATCCTGAAGATGCGGCCCTCGATCGGCCGGGCCATGGTCTCCTGGGCCACCGGCAGGACCGCGTGGTCCGCGATCTTGCGGAGCACCCGGTTCGGGACCGCGGCCAGGTAGACCCCTTCCGCCAGACTCGTATGGTGGAGCACCGCGACGACCCGCACGCCGGCCCACGGGTCCTCCGGGACCTCGTCTCCCACCCACTCCTCACGGATGTCGTACAGCACGCTGCTCGCGTACTTCACCGCGAGGAGCGCCGCGTAGCTCGGCAGGGTGGTGAGATTCATCGCGGTTCCGCCTCGATCATGCCGGCGTCGCGTCCTCCGCGCGGCGAACGGACCGTGTGAATATCTACCGGCGTGGCCACCGTGATGGGCTCGTCCTTCATCCGGGCCCCGGCGATCCCGTCGATCAGCAACGGTACGTGGTCGAGGAGGTCCTCGGAGGGGAAGAGGAACCGCGCGTCGATGGTGAGCTCATCGGACACGCGGGAGAGCCGGGTCGCCATGATGTCTTCTCGATCCCGCCGCGGGTCCGCGACCGACTCGACCTTGTGATGGGGCATCTTGCGCCGTTGAAGAGAGCGTGTCACCGGTTCCCACGAACCGCCCGAGGGGGCGAGCAGGAGCCCGCCCAAGGTGCCGAACGCCCCCCTCGACGTCAACCGCCGGGCGGCCGCCTCGTCAGGCCCCCGCCTCCCACTCCCCCGTGGCCGGATCCACCCCCAGGGACAGCGCCTGGTCCTTCCGCTCCCGCTCGATACGGTCGTGGTCGATCGCGTCGGCCAGCGCGTTCAGAAACCTGTCGATCTCCTCCGCGTGCCGGTTCGCTTCCGCCACTCCCTCCATGATGCACTTCGAGCAGCCCGTACGGAGCACCGACGCGATATTGGCCAGCTCCTCCACCGACAGCCGCTCCGTCTCCATCCGCACCTTCAACATCTCCCCTCTCCTTTCCCTTCCCCGCGGCTGACGGCTGACAGCTGACGGTGTGTCCGCGCTCGGCCACACCCGTCCCTCGTCCCCGCCTCCGCGGCTCAGCCTCACCCCTCACCCCTCACCCCTCGCACCTCGCCGTCAGCCGCAAGCCGTCAGCCGCAAGCCGTCAGCCGTCAGCCGCAAGCCGTCAGCCGCAAGCCGTC
>CAYMLW010000170.1:0-8780 GCA_964391035.1 uncultured Gemmatimonadaceae bacterium | reverse complement strand
AAGCCGCACGAGGCGACCACCGATGGCACTGGAGGGACGGGTCGCCAGACGCTCCAGCCGGCCGCTGGCCGCGACCACGCCCACAATGTCACGGTTTGACGCCGAGCTGTCGTAGGCCCAGACGCCCGCCGCGCCCAGCACGGCCACGAACACCAGCGCGATCACCCACTTTCCCCAACGATGCCTCATGCTCAACCCCCTCCATTCACCGGGACCGTTGCGTCCGTCGGGACGCCAAGGGCCCGTTTGAGCTGGATCACGGCGGTCCGGTACGCGTGGATGGCCCTGAGCCGGGTGGCACGTGCCCGGGTCAGGGCCGCTTGCGATTCGAGAACGTCGAGCTGGATGCCGACCCCGCTGGCGTAGCGATCCTCCGCGATGGCCAGTGCCCTTTCGGCTCGTGAGACCGCGGCGGTTCCCGCGTCGATGTCGGCCAGGGTCCGACGCATGTCCCTCTGGTACGCTCGGGTGGCAGCCTGGGCGGCCAGGGCGGCCTGTTCGATCCGGGCCTCCGTGCTCTCCGCACGGGCCCGCGCCACGGCCTCCTCGCCGCGCGATCGGCCGCCATCGAAGAAAGGCCAGGACACCGCGACGCCCGCCAGGACCTCGAGCCCCCAGCCGTCGTCCATAGTCAGCAGTTCGGGGTTGAAGGCGTACCCGGCGAGGTACATCCCGACTGTCGGCCGGCTTCCGGCCCGGGCCGCGGTGGCCCTGGCCCGGTGCGCCGCGGCGTTCGCCTCGAGGGCCCGGAGGTCCGGACGCTCCTTGATTCGCCCGACGAGCGCCGTATCGTCCTGCGCGGTCCCGATCCCCGGAGCGGGCACGAGCCGGTCACGGAGCGCGGGCGCCTGCTGCGGACGGATCCCGACGGTGGCGGCGAGACGCTCTCGGGCCCCAATCGCGGCGTCCCGGGCGGAGCGGACTGCCGCTTCCGCCTGGCTGACCGCGGACTCGGCCCGGAGAACGTCGAGTCGAGCCACCGTGCCCTCCGCGAAATGGGCCCCGGATACTTCCCGGGCCCGGCGGAGCACGGCGGCGCTCTCGACCGCCACGCGAGTGAGAGCTTCGGCGAGCAGGGCGTCGTAGTACGCCCCCGCGATTGCGGCGGTCAGCTCCACATCGGCGTGGGCTCGGCCCCATTCGGTCGCTTCGACGGTCGCCCGCGCAGCGTTCCGGGCGGCGGTCAAGCGGCCGGACGTAAATAGAAGCTGTTCCGCGCGTACGCCAGCGAAGTAGGTGTTCGTGTCCAGCACGGTGAATGTGCCCAGTGCCCCGACATCGATGGTCGGGGGATCCTCGTACCGGACGAAGCCGGCTTCGGTGGTCAGGGTGGGCCCGGCCGCGGACCGGGCGATCGACAGCCCGCCTTGTGCAGCCCGGACAGCGGCTTCGGCCTCGACCAGGGCCGGGCTCCGGCTGCGGCCCATCGCCAGCGCCATCTCGAGGCTCAGGGAATCGGTTTGCGCTGCTGCTTCCCCGGCGCTCACGACCAGGAGGACCAGCACCGGCAGGACGCGTCGCCAGCGCCCGAACCGAAACGGTCCCGGACCGCGTGCTCCAGGATGCCCGGCTTGGCTATCGATTTGTCGCGTCGTTGTCGTCATCCGGGTCTCCGCCGCTATCCATGACGCGGGTGCCTTCGGCGCCCGTCCATGTCAACGGTAGGTGGCCCGGCATGAAGTCTGGGTGAGGGGGGCATTAAGTCTCGTTCAGAGCCGCAATCGTGAAGGTCTCGTTGGCGGTGGCCCGATCGCTCGCGTCTACAACCGCTCCAGCAGGAACTCCGGCGTATAGCGAGTGAGGGCTCCAGCCAGGACGGTGAATTTCCCGGTAACCAGCAGCACCCCCATGATGATCAGGACGGCGCCCCCGACCCGGTTCACCCACGGGATCCACCGGCGGAACTTCTGGAAGAACACGAAGAATCGGCCGAGGGCGGCGGACGCCAGAAGGAACGGCACGGCGAGCCCGGCCGAGTACGCGGCGAGGAGTCCCACCGCCTGGGTAGTGGTGCCATCGAGGGCGGCGAGGGTCAGGATCCCTCCGAGTACCGGTCCCACACAGGGGGTCCAGCCGGCACCGAACGCCACTCCGACCCCGACGCTCCCGGCGTACCCGGTGGGCTTCTCGGCGAGATGTACCCGCCAGTCGCGGCTCATGCCGGGGATCGGCAGGAGGCCCAGCATCTGGACTCCGAAGACCAGAAGGACCACGCCACCGATCCGCTGGAGCCAGACGCCCTGGGTCCGCAGCAGCCCACCCAGCAGACTGGCGGAAGCACCGAGCCCGATGAAGACGAGGCTGAACCCGAGGACGAACAGGGAGCCATGCAGCAGGACGGACCGTCGGACCCGGGCCTCGTCCGTCATCTCGTCCAGCCCCATGCCGGTCAGGAAGGAGGCGTAGCTGGGGACGAGAGGGAGGACGCAGGGAGACAGGAAGCTGAGGAGTCCTGCTCCGAAGGCCATGGCCAGCCCGATCGCTTGTGGATCCACTCTTCACACCTCCATCCCGTGGTCTCCCGTGGGTTCATCGAGGGCAGGTGCGGAAGATGAAAGGGGCGTCGTGAACCGAGGCTGAAATCCAGGTGAACGCTCGTTCATTCGACTTCCCGGTCCCGAAACAGCAACGACCGGCGGTCGATCCTCCGACCGCCGGCCGTCACCCTCGCAGCGACCCGCATCGCTGTGCGCTCAGGAAGGTCCGCTCAGGAAGGTCCCTGACCGCTCACATCCTTGACCACGTTGACGAAGAAGTCCAGCTGGAGCATGCCGCCGTTGCCCGAGTGCAGCGCGATCGCCCTCTGGACGGGTCCGACCGCATCCGGTCCGTGAGCCATGGGGTCGAACGTGGCCCGTGCCGTGAACGTCTCCCCGGGCTCCAGGGTCCGTGTCAGCGTGACCGGAAGCTCGTGACCCGGCATCCCGAATGGCCCGGCCGTCGTTCCATCCTGGAACTCCAGCGTCACCTCGGTGCACATACACGACGTGTAGGCCGCGGCAAGCTCCGCCGGCGTGTCGGCCGAGTTGGTGACCTGGAACTCGGTCTCCACCAGCCCGTCGGCGATGCCCACGGTGCCCAGGTCCAGGGAGGCCACCTCGGCCGTCAACGACGTGGGTGGCAGCTCCTGCTCGACCGGCGGCGGGTCCGCCAGCGAGGTCCTGGACGGCGCCGCCTCCGACTCGCCTCCACACGCGGCCAGAGCTGCGGCTGCAAGAACCGCGACCCCTCCCGTCAAGGCTCGCATGTTCATCGCAGGTACTCCTCGGGGTTGTCCTGGAATGCCTTGCGACAGCCTTCGGAGCAGAAGTAGTACGTCCTGCCTTCATACTCCATCTGACCGGCCGCGTTCTTCGGGTCTACCTTCATCCCGCACACAGGGTCTGTGGCTTTCATCAGCGTTCCTCCCGTTCCATGGTGGTTCCCTGCCGTGCTCGAAGCATGGCGATGTGTCTCTGAAATGGCGGTTAACCTGCCGTGAAGACGAATTCACGCCCTGTCCGCCTACATGGTGGCAAGCACGGACAGGCCCATGATCACCACGCCCGCGCCAAGCACGAGCCGGACCCTGTGGCGGTGATGCACGTTCCAGTGCGCGAGCCGACGCAGGAGTGCCGGTACCGTCGCGGCCACGATGATCCCCAGGAGCGGCAGTACGAAGATCACGTTGTAGAGCACCAGGTAGCCGTACCCCACCCACCGGCTGGGCTGGGCTGCCAGCAGCGACAGCACCGCCAGGTAGATCGCCCCGCTGCAGGGGACCGTGCACAGTCCGATCAGGAATCCGCCGGCCAGCAGAGCGGGAACGGTCCCCTTGCGAGCCGCCGTCCGCGCCATGTCGGCCACGGCGGGCGGTGCGTGCAGCTGCCACCGGGAGTCCGGGAGGAAGTAGTCCTTCAGCATCCAGAGTCCCATGAGGACGGCGCCCAGCGCGGCGGCCCGGGCCGGCCAGTGTCCATCGGCGAGGGACTCGAGGCCGCCGAGGATGCCCGCCCCGAGGGCCAGGTAGGTCAGGAAGATGGCCGCCACGAAGACCGAGCCCCGGAACACGATACGCCGACGCAGCGCGCGCACGCTGGACCGGTCCGGCCGCAGCGAGGCAAGCAGCGCCGTGATCAGCAGGAGGAGGACGGTGAACGCGCACGGGTTGATGGCGTCGACGGCTCCCCCGACGATGACGGTCCCCAGGGTGAGCTCCGGCAGGTAGCCCTGGACGGCAGCCGGCGGAGCCGCCGGGTGCCAGAATCCCGCCACGCCCGCCGCGCCGGCTGCCACCACACCGAGCCCTGTCCAGACCAGGAGCCGTCGGAAGGAGGAGGTCCGCTCCATGTCAGGCCTCCTCGACGACGAGCGTGCCGATCATGGTCGGATTCGCCCGTCCGCCGCAGCAGATGTCGCAGTAGAACTCGTAGGTGCCGGGCTCTGTGGGCGAGAAGGTCGCCGACGCGGTGCCCCGTGCCGGGGCGATGATGTTCACGTCGAACTCGTCGATGGCCAGCTGGTGCTTCCCACCGCCATCGAGGTGAAAGGGGCCATCCAGGCTGGTGAGCCGGATCGTGACCGGCTCACCGGCCGGTACCCGGATCTCGGGCGAGTCGAACCCTTTCATGTCGATGGCCACGTCGATGACGTCCGGGTCGGGATCGGGGAGCTCGACCGCCGACCAGGGGCCGATGAAGTACGCCGTGAGCCCGCCGACCGCGAGGAGCAGCAGCACGAAGACCAGGGGTTGCGAAGTCCGGCTCGTATTCCGTGTCATCTATTCCTCCCTCGACGTGATCGTTGGGTGTCCACAACAGCCATCGGCTTCCCGTCGACCGCCGTGGGTGCCCCGCTCGGGACCGCAGCCCCCGCAGTGCGGCCGGCCGCGGAATCGATTGATGAGAAGCTGTCCCCCTAAGAAGAGGGCGAGAAACGTGATCAGCCCGAGGATCGAAGCCATTGTTGGTCATCCTGTTTGTTGTTCCGGAAGTTCCGAAAGGGACGCTTCCATGTCCGGGCGGGCCGCATCGAGCCATCGGCGGGCGTCCGCGACCTCGCGGGCCACCGCGCTCTGGAGCCGGTCGATCTCTGTGCCGCTCAAACCCGCGTCCCGTCCCGCGGCCGCCACTGCGTACGGCAGGCTGGTGAGCTGTTCCAGCACGGCCGGGAGGTCGTCGCACTGACTCCTGACGACGGAGATCTCGGCCGCGATCCGGACGTTGATTCGGTGGGGGTCGCTCCATCCCAGCACGCGGGACAGGAGCGCCCGACTCAGGACGCGGCACTCCGAGTCCTCCGGGGCCGGTCCGCTCCACGTTTGGTGTACCAGATGTTCGAACTCGTCGAGCTGGAGGGTGCCGACCCACGGCACTCGATCCAGCGGAACGGTGGCCGGGATGCCATGAGAGGTGATCGAGCGGCGTCGCGTGTCTTCGGGGCATCCGGCGGGGTCGGACGGGCCGCGGCGCCGCTCGAGATACTGGTCGGGGGCATCGGCGAACCGGGTGGCGCACCCCTGACAGCAGAAGTAGGCCACTGCGTTCCCTACGCGCTGGAACGCGTGCGCCTCTTCCCACTCGAAGCACATTCCGCACACCGGGTCCCGGACGGTCATCCGTACCTCCGAGCGGCCCTCAAGCCGGCGTCGACCGGGTGATGGGGGCTGCCGGATCGTCCCCGTCAGCAGACCGAAGCCAGTTTCTGAAAACTCGGCTGAGGACAACGGCTCCCCCCAGGAGAAGCGCGACCGGACCGAGCCAGACGATCAGGTTGAACCCCCGCTTCGGGGGATCGAGCAGGACCCACTCCCCGTACTTGCTCACGAAGTACGCGAGGACTTCCTCCTCGGTGTCGCCGGCCGCCAGACGCTCCCGTACCACGGAGCGCATCTCCACCGCGAGCTCGGCGGGCGAATCCAGGATCGACAGCTGCTGGCATACGGGGCAGCGCAGCTGCTTCGCGACGCGCACGTACGCCTCGTCCTGGGCCTGGTCGGCCCGCGTCTGGACGAAAGCCTGAGCGTCAGCCGCGGTGGACGGAGCGGCCGCTGCGGCCACGCCCGCAATCGCCGCCACCGACAGCAGAGCAAGGGATCCTGTCAGCATCCGTCGCCTCATTGGGTAGCCTCCTCCACCGCTCCGTCCGACGAGTCCGTGCGGAGCATCTGCGACACCTGGGTCGCGATGAGCTGATCGTTCACGGGCCCGATGTGCTTGTGCGCCACGATCCCCGAGGAGTCGATGAAGAACGTCTCCGGGATCCCGTAGACGCCGAAGTCGATGGCCGCTCGGGTCCCCGGGTCCATCACCTGGATCCAGCCGCCTCCGTGCTCCTCGAGGTACGCGATCGCGTTGGACCGGGTGTCCTGATACACGACCCCGACCAGCACCACGTCTTCGTCCCGGTACCGTTCGTGGGCCCGGACCAGCGCGGGGTGCTCCTGCTTGCACGCGAGGCACCAGGAAGCCCAGAAATTCAGGATCACGGCGGTACCCCGGAGATCGCTCAGGGCCACCGAGTCGGGTGCATCGAGGCGGGGCAGCCGGAACTCTGGAGCCGGCTCGCCCACCAGTGGGCTCGGGATCAGCGACGCGTCGCGCGTCAGGCCGAACCCGAACAGCCCGATCAGGGCGACGACGACGGCCATGCCCGCGGCCTTCAGCCATGCCATGCCGCCACCTCCTTCCGAGCCGGCCGGGAGGCTGCCCGGGACGTGCCGGTCGGCGCCGGCCCCCGGTTCGGAAGGCGGCTCGGCCACAGGGCCACGAGGATTCCGGCGGCCATGATGTACGTGCCGATCCAGAGCCAGACCATCAGCGGCGTCACGACCACGTGGAACGTCGCGCTGGAGCCATCGTTCTCGAACGCGAGCAGGTTGATGAACAGGTCCCGAGCGGCCGAGCTCCGGACCGCCGGTGTCGGGATCGGATCCTCCCGCGTCGGATAGTAGTTCTGGCGGGGCGCGAGCTCGCCGACCGTACGGCCGCCATCCAGAACGGTCAGGGTCGTCCCCACACCGAACCGGTGCGGCTCCTCCTGCGCCCAGACATCGTCCAGGCGGACCTGGTACGGACCGGCGGCGAGACTCTCTCCCGGACGCAGCGTCGCTTCGAACTCGGTCTTCGCGTTCCATGAGGCCGTCACCGCCACGGCGAGGACTACGACGCCGGTGTGGACGATATAGCCCCCGTAGCGGCGGCGGTTCGCGGCGACCAAGCGGACCAGCGCGCGGCCGGGCCCGGCCCCCTTCCGCATCAGCACCGTCACACCGCGACCGACTTCCAGCGCCATGGCGGTCAGGGCGAACCCGGCGAGACCGTAGGTGACCAGGGGCCAGAAACCCCGGCCGCCGAAGACGGCCGCGAGCGCTGCGGCCACCAGCCCGGCCGTGACCGGCCATCGCAGGCGGCGAAACACCCCGCGCCCGCTCTCGCTGCGCCACGGCAGCATGGGCCCCACGCCCATGAGGAAGATCAGCGCCGCGAACAGGGGCACGGTCATGGCGTTGAAGTAGGGCGGCCCCACGCTGACCTTGTCCCCGCGCATCGCTTCCACCACCAGCGGGAAGATCGTGCCCAGCAGGACGGTGAATGTGATCGCGACGAACACGAGGTTGCCCACCAGGAACGCCGCCTCGCGGGAGAAGAGGCTGTTCAGCGAACCCGGCCGCCTCAGGCCGGGCGCCCGCCAGAGCAGCAGCGCGGTCGAGCCGATCAACACGAGGCCCAGGAAGCCCAGGAACAGGGGCCCGATCAGCGAGTCCGTGAATGCGTGGACGCTGCCCACCACACCCGACCGGGTCAGGAACGTGCCGAGGATGGTGAGGGCGAACGTCGCCGTGATGAGCGTGACGTTCCAGCCCCGGAGCATGTCACGACGCTCCTGGACCATGATGGAATGGAGGAAGGCGGTGCCCGTAAGCCAGGGCATCAACGATGCGTTCTCGACGGGGTCCCACGCCCAGTAGCCGCCCCACCCCAGCACCTCGTACGCCCACCAGCCGCCCGCCACGATGGCGATAGTCAGGAAACCCCACGCCACGAGGGTCCAGCGCCGGACGGCCCGGGTCCACCAGTCATCGGTCCGGCCGGTGATCAAGGCCGCGATGGCGAATGCGAACGGGACCGAGAAGCCCACGTACCCGATGTACTGGGCCGGCGGGTGGATGGCCATCAAGGGATGGTTCTGGAGCAGCGGATTGGGTCCGGGGCCGTCGGCGGGCACCGGCCAGACCGGCGCGAACGGGTTGCTCGGCCCGACGAGCATGACCAGGAAGAACACGCTGATGGCCAGAAGCGTGGCATTCACGTACGGCATCTGGTCGGCCCAGCGGTCGCGGTACAGCCAGGCGACGAGAGCGGTGAAGAGCACCAGCAGCCAGGCCCAGAACAGGATCGACCCTTCGAGTGCGGACCAGAGGGAGACGACGGTCACCAACATCGGCGTGCTCCGGCTGCCGACCTGCGCCACGTAGTGGATACTGAAGTCATGGGTGAGGAGCGCATACTCCATCATGAGCACCGCCACCGTGACGAGTCCGGCCACGATGTACGAAGCGCGTGCCCCGCTCCGGATCAGTCCCGCGTGCCCGGTCCGGCCGCCCCAGGCGGACGCCCCGGTGCCGTAGAGTGCAGCCCCGAGGCTCAACGCGAGCGCGCCGTAGGCAATGGTCCCAGTCAAAGCCCCCTCCTTGTTCGTCGTGTCCAACGGACAGGAGGAAACCTGCAGACTTCCCCATGAACCGGCCGTGAATCCGTCATGAAGCCCGGTTCATCCCTTCCGCTACCGTGCCGTGAACC
>CAYMLW010000169.1:3178-8918 GCA_964391035.1 uncultured Gemmatimonadaceae bacterium | reverse complement strand
ATCACTCCGGCCTGGCCCAGTAGCGCGTCCACGGCGACGTCGGCCCCCGCCAGCGCGCCCGTGTGGGAGCTGGCCGCCCGGGCGCCCACACCCGTCCGGCCGGCTTTCACCACCACGATCGGCTTCTTCTTCGTGATCTCCCGCGCCAGCCGGTAGAACCTCTGCGGGTTCCCGAAGTTCTCCAGGTACATGAGGATGACCTTCGTCCGGTCATCCTCGGCCCAGAACCGGACCAGGTCGTTGCCGCTCACATCCGGCTTGTTGCCCACGCTGACGAAGTCGGCGATCCCGATGCCGTACTCGGCCGCGTAGTCCAGGATCGTGACACCCATGGCCCCCGACTGGCTCATCAGGCTCACCGGGCCCGGCGGCGGCATGGTCGGCGCGAACGTCGCGTTCATGGACAGCTCGGGGCGCGTGCTCAGAACCCCCATGCAGTTCGGGCCCACGAGCCGCATCCCGTACGCCTCGACCTTCGACACGAGCTGATGCTCCAGCTCCGCCCCGCTCCCCCCCACTTCCCGGAAGCCGGCGCTGATGACCACCAGCCCCTTGATGCCCTTCTCGCCACACTCGTCCACCACGTCCAGCACGTACTGCTTCGGCACCACCACCATCGCCAGGTCCACCGGCCCCGGGATGTCCTTCACCGAGGCGTACGTGGGGATCGAATGGATCGAACGGGCCTTCGGATTCACCGGGTAGACCACGCCCTGATAGTTGCTGGTGAGCAGGTTGTCCACGATCTGATAGCCGATCGTGCCCGGTCGGCGACTTGCCCCGATCACGGCGATGCTCTCCGGCCGGAGAATCGGCACCAGCGTCTGGCTCTTGGATTCGTGCATGTCTCTCTCTATTCCCTCCGCGCCCCTGGGCGCTCGTTCCTCCCATATCGGATCCCGCACGTGGACAGTGGCGGATTGATCCACAGCCCGCCAGCCCCGAAGGGCGGGGCCGCCCGCGTGCTTCGGACGGCGGGCAGCTGTCGGCCTGCAGTGGAGGGGGCTTCGCGTGGTAGGCCGGATGGCCGGCGTTTCCGCTAGCCGCCCGGGCCTGTCCCGAGCGGACTTTGCGGCCAGGCCGCCCGCCCGCGTCTCGGCTGGCTCACTGGCTCAGCCGGAGAGTGGAGTGTCCGCGCGGGGGTGTGTCACCGCGGCCACTGGCTCAACGCTCCAGACCCTTCGCTCGCCGGACACGCTCCACCCTCGGGACGATGCCGGAAGCGGGACAGAGCGCCCGGCAAGCTGGCTCTGCCGCGAGTCCCGTTCACGGGAAACGCGATGGAGGTGAAGCCGCGGCAAACCCAGCCCGGCCGCGAATCCCCCTCCACGCTGTCGCGGCGCCAAGGCGGTCGGCGGCGCCGCGGCCTGTCTGGCGGGCGATGACTACGTACTCACCAGCCCGGCGCCAGGTTGAACCCCATGTGCCAACCCTTGTGGGGCCGCTGGAACGGGTAGGCGTAGTACGTCTCGAGGATGAGGAATCCCAGCACGTTGATCCGGGCGGATACGCCGGCGCTCACGACCGGCGTGCGCTGGCCCGGAGCATCCCACTCGAAGACCGGCGTGCACGGAATCTCCTGCTCGCCCCCGCTGCACGCGTCGGCGCTCCGCCACGCCAGCCCGCCGTCCACGAAGAGGGACAGTTCCGTGGGCAGGAACGGGAAGTCGATCAGCCCGTACTGCTCCACGCCGAAGAGCGGGACCCGGACCTCGGCATTGGCCACCGCGAGACGCGAGCCCCAGAGCCGGGCGTAGGCGGAACAGCTCGGGTCGTAGTTCCCCTCCGCGTCCCGACACTCCTCCTGGCCCCACGACCCGTACGCGTACCCGCGCACGAGCGTCTCATAGCCCAGGAAGTTCTGTCGCGAGAAGATCGTGCCTTCCGCATCCGGGCCGTACCGACCGAAGTGAATGCCCCGCAGCGCCAGCGTGAACGGGTACTTCTGCAGGTACCGGCGGTAGTCGGCCGTCACGTTGAGGAACTTGAGGTCACCGAGGATGGGCGACACCTCGAACCGGAACCGGCCGCCCCGGATCGGCGACGTGAACGCGGTGTGGGACCAGTCGCCTACGTAGGCGAGGGACGCCGTCGCCATGTGGTAGTCCCTGCCGAACTCGGGGCCCAGCTGCTCCGCCGGGTCGAGGTCGACCGTCCGGGCATCGAGCTGCTGGCCGGCCGTGTTCAGGATCACCTGCCGGGCCTCCATCCCGAAGCCGTAGTGGCTGTAGCCTACGTTGAACTCGATCCGCCGGGTCCGCGACGTGGGGAACTCGGCGAGCACCGACGCCTGGTCCTGGTAGATGCGCAGGATGCGTAGCTCCTGGACGATCACCGGCTGGCCATTGAGGCTGTCGCCGTAGAGGACGGGCCACCCCATCGTGTTGGGGATGTGCCCGGCCACGCCGCCCCAGTTGAGCTGGCCGCCCCGGTCCACGTACTGGACCAGCCCGCCGATGTCCTTGACGGTCCCATTGGCCTGGACCGCCGCCACCATCTGCCGGTCGCCCAGCATGTCGCTCCAGTAGGTCGTCACCGCGCCGGAGATCATCGTTCCGAACCGATCGCCCGCGATCCCGAGCCGCGGCACGCCCACGTAGTCCAGCGCCAGCCCCGCGCTGTAGTCGCTCACGGGGAACGACTCCGCCGCCGGCAGGCCCCGGCTCGGGTTCTCGAGATAACTCGCCACGATCCCCCGACTCGCCGACTCCAGCGGGGGCAGCACGCCCGCCGGCTGGACCCCGGCGAATCGCTCGTTCACCGGCTGGGCCCGGGCATTCACCTGGTCCGCGTCCATCCGGTAGACCGAGTACGCGCCCTCCCGGAACACGCTGAACATGATGTCGCCCGTCTGGGCGGCCACGGTCAGCGCCGGCGCCAGCTTGGTCACGCCGCTCACGCCCGTCGCGATCCGCGTGATCCGCTCCAGCCGCAGCGTCTCCAGCTCGACGCGGTAGACGTCGCTGAAGCCGTCGGCATCGCTGACGAAGTAGAGCCACCGACCTTCGGGACCGAAATGCGGATCGATCTGCTTCCCGCTCGCGAACAGGTCCAGCAGCTCGATCCGACGTGTCGGGACATCCATGATGGCCAGCTGCATCCGGCCGTACGTCAACGCCTCGAAATCCGTCTCCGCTCGGTCCGTGACGAACGCCAGCTTGCGGCCGTCCGGCGACCAGACCGGCTGGATGTCGGCGTACTTGTCATCCATCAGCTGATCGACATCCCCGCTCTCCACGTCCACCAGGTACAGGTCGCTGATGCCACCCCGGTTCCCGCTCAGCGCGATCGAACGCCCGTCCGGCGACCACGACGGCGTCGTCACGGAGCCCACGCCCTCGATCCGGATCCGTCGCTCCACCGTCCGGTCCTCGAGCCGCAGGATCGCCAGCTCCTCGTTGCCCTTCGCGAACGCCGTGAACGCCATCCGCGACCCGTCCGGCGACCACGTGCCCGCCGAGCTCAGGAAGCTCAGCGCGTCGAAATGGTTGTTGGTCTGGCTGTCCGCGATCTTGTCCACCATCTCGCCCGTACGGGCATCCGCCATGTACAGCGAGATCTCGAACAGGTCCCGCTCCGTGAAGAAGGCGACGAACCGCCCGTCCGGACTCAATGACGGCCCGATGTTCATGTTGCCCGCATCGATGTCCGGCGCCAGCACCTTCGTCGACACGTCCGCCGGCCGCTCCTTGCCCTGCATCAGCGGCAGGTACGCCGCCCGGATCGAACGCATCCACTCGTCGTTCAGCTCATCCGACGACACCCGGAGCACTCGTCGCACGCTCAGGTTCCACCCGTGCCGCAGCGATGACTTGTACAGGTCCGTCACCGCCCGGTCGCCCCAACGGCCACCGATGTACGCCCACAGCGCCTGGCCGTACCGGTACGGGAAGAAGCGCGGATCCTGCGTCAGCTGCTGGAACGTCGGCAGGTCGCCTCGCAGCGCGGCGTCCCGGAGCCACATCGCCGTGTGCGGATCCTCCCGGCCCACCGACAGGTACTCCGCCATCCCCTCGATCAGCCACAGCGGAAGACTGCCCAGACCCCGCTGGCCCATCGCCGCCATCTGCTGCGCGATGTCGTACTGGAATGCGTGGACCAGCTCGTGGCCGAGCACGTGGTCCGTATCCCCGTAGATCCCCGTCAACGGCATCACGACCCGGTTCTTCAGACCTTCCGTGAACCCGCCCGTCCCCTCGCTGATCTGGCCGCCCGTCGTGTTCGTCTGCTGGAAGTCCGGATGGTTCGCGTAGAAGATGATCGGCTTCGTCTCGTCGAACGAATGGTTGAAGATCCGCGTCAGTCGCGCGTACCAACGCTCTCCCATCCGCGCAGCGTCACTGACCGCCTCCTCCTCCTCCGGATAGAAGTGGATGTCGAAGTGGTCCGTGTGCAGCGTCTGGAAGTCGAACTCCTCGTACTGGACCTTGTTCCGGCCGAAGTAGTACTGGGCCTCCGCCTGCGCCGGGATCAGCCCCAGGACCAGAACGACGAAACCCACCACGCCGATTCCGAGCCCCGCCTCGTTCCCCTTCGCCATTCGCTCCTCCTCGCCTTCCCCGGGCCGATGTCGGCCCTTCCGCTCACCCGCTCACACCTGCCCTGTCTATTCCTACAACGCATCAACCGGCAATCCTCATACCGGGTCGCCCGATCGCACGAGAACGAGAACGAGACTCTACAGTGCTCCCCGCCTCCCGATTTTTCAACACGCGGGCACACCGCCTTGTTCCCGCCGCACCCTCGAGACGGCTCCCCACCCGTCCGCCGGGAAGACCACCACGGCGAACGACCATGACCCCCGTTTCCCCTGTCGCCCCCGGCGCTCCTTGCAATCTGCAAGGTTCGGCCGTAGCATTTCGCCATGTTCTCCTTGGACCGGTTCCTACGCTGGGTCTATCTGGCGCGGCTCGCTCTCGCGGCCGGCGTGTTCGCGGCGGCGCTGCTGGTGTGGACGCATCCGCAGGTGACGCCGGAGACCACGCTGTGGATCACGCTGATCCTGGTGTCGACGCTGGGGTTCACGGCGGGGAGCGTGTGGAAGACGGAGGTCACGGGGCAGGCGCCGACGCAGAACTTCCTGTACGTGCAGGCGCTGTTCGACGTGGCGCTGGTAGCGGCGGTGGTGCACACGACGGGTCGAGCGGAGAGCGACCTGGTCCCGCTGTACGTGCTGGTGATCACGGAGGCGGCGCTGCTGCTGCCGGCCCGGGGGGGTCTGCTGGTGGGAGTTCTGGCGGCGCTGCTGTACGTGCTGGACGCGCTGTTCGGCGGGCGTCTTCCGACGGTGCTGGGTGCGGTGAGCAGCGGCCCGGAGCTGGATCCGAGCGTGCTGATCCAGGTCGTGCTGTTCGGGCTGATCGCGGTGGCGACGGTGATCCTCGGGGACCGCCTGCGGCGGGCGGGCTCGCAGCTGGGGGAGGTCGAGTTGGAGCTGCGGCAGCTGCGACTGGATACGAGCGACATCCTGGGGACGCTGGACACCGGCGTAGTCACGCTGGACGCCGGGGGTGCGCTGGTCTACATGAACGCGGCGGCGGAGGGGCTTCTCGGGATCCGGAGCCGGGAGTGGCTGGGTCGCCCGGCCCTGGACGAGATGGATCGGGTGGCGCCGGGGATGGGCCGGGTGGTCCGGGGGGCGCTGTCGGCGGGAGGCCCGGTACGGTGGCACGAGACGCACTCGAAGGGGACGGAGGACGTGCGGGTCCTCGGCATCCGTACGACCACGTTGGAGCGGGAG
>CAYMLW010000169.1:0-3168 GCA_964391035.1 uncultured Gemmatimonadaceae bacterium | reverse complement strand
TGACGGTGGTGGTACAGGACATCACGGACGGGAAGCGGGTGGAGGCGCTGCACCGTCGGGCGGAGCGGCTCGAGGCGGTCCGTGAGCTGGCGGCCTCGCTGGCCCACGAGATCAGGAACCCGCTGGCGTCGATCCGGAGCGCGGTGGAGCAGCTCACGGGTGAGGCGCCGGAGCTGGAGGATCGGGACCGGGACGTGCTCGGCAGTCTCGTGCTCCGGGAGTCGGACCGGTTGAGTCGCCTGCTGTCGGGGTTCATCGAGTTCAGCCGGGTGGAGATCGAGGAGCAGGTGCGGTTCGACCTGCGGGAGGTGGTGAGCCGGGCCGTGGAGGTGGTACGGCAGCACCCGGACGCGGAGGGCGCCGTGGTCGAGGTGGACGGGGCCCGGTCCGAGATCGAAGGCGACCCGGACCTGCTGCATCGCTCGGTCTTCAATCTCGTCCTCAACGCGGTTCAGCACTCGCCGTTGGGCGAGCCGGTGCGGGTGGCGGTCGGGCCGGTGTCGGGAGCCGGGCTGCCGCCGGGCGCCGAGTTCACGACAGGGGCCCGGCTCGAGGTGTCGGATCGGGGGCCCGGGATCGATGCGACGACGGCCGCCCGCATGTTCGACCCCTTCTTCACCACCCGGGCCGGCGGCAGCGGCCTCGGGCTGGCGCTCGTCCACCGGGCCGTCGAAGCCCACGAAGGTCTCATGTTCATTGACGGACAGGAGGGCAGGGGCACCATGGTCACCGTGTACCTGCCCGCTGAGCAGAGGCAGGTGGCACAATGAAGCCCAGGATACTGGTCATCGACGACGAGCAGTCGATCCTGAACACGCTGGAGATCCTGCTCCGGGGCGAGGGGTTCGATGTGGTCACGGATACGGGCGGGTCTCGCCCTCTGGAGCAGTGGGATGAGATCCGGCCCGATCTGGTCCTCACCGACATCCGGATGCCCGGCTTCACCGGGCTGGATGTCCTCGCCGCGGTACGCGAGCAGGACCCCGAGGTGCCCGTGATCCTGATGACCGCCCAGGCGTCGCTCCAGTCGGCCATCGAGGCCGTGAACCGCGGCGCCTTCTACTACCTGCAGAAGCCCTTCACCAATGACGACATTGTCGTGCTCTGTCGCCGGGCCGTCGAGAACCGCGCGCTGAAGCGGGAGAACGTCCAGCTCAAGAAGGAGATCGCGCGACGCGACACCACCCGATCCCGGCGGCCCATCGGGAAGGACGCGAGGTTCGAGGAGGTGCTCGACCTCGCCGAGATCGTTGCGCCCACCGACTCGACCGTCCTCATCACGGGGGAGAGCGGGACGGGGAAGGAAGTCCTCGCCCGCTACATTCACCGCCTGTCGCAGCGCACCGACGGCCCGTTCGTCTCCGTCAACTGCGGCGCCCTCCCGGAGAACCTCCTGGAGTCGGAGCTGTTCGGGCACGTGAAGGGGTCGTTCACCGGGGCCGTCAGGGACAAGAAGGGTCTCCTGGTGGCCGCCCGTGGCGGCACGTTCTTCCTCGACGAGGTGGCCGAGATGTCGCCGGCGCTCCAGGTCAAGCTGCTGCGGGCGCTCCAGGAACGGGAGGTCGTGCCTGTGGGCGCCACCAGGCCCGTCGATATCGACGTTCGGGTCATCGCCGCCACGAACCGGGACCTCGAGGAGGAGATGCGGCGGGGCTCTTTCAGGAGCGACCTCTACTACCGGCTGAACGTGATCTCGCTGCACATGCCACCGCTGCGCGAGCGACGCGACGATATCCCGCTCCTCGCCGGCTATTTCGCCGAGACCCTCGCCGACGGCGAGGGTCTCCAGATCGGGGACAGGGCCATGGATCGCCTCAAGGACTACGACTGGCCGGGCAACGTCCGGGAGCTCGAGAACGCCCTCGAGCGGGCGGCCGTCCTGGCCCGGGACGAGCCCATTGCGGTCGAGCACCTCCCCGAACGGGTGGTCGACCCGCCGCCCGAGCGACTGGCCTCCGACCGGTCCCCGCCCAACCCGACGCTGGAGATCATCGAGCGGGCATACGTCCTGTGGGTCCTGGACGCGGAGGAGGGGAACAAGGCCCGGGCCGCGGAGGTCCTCGGCATCGACCCGTCCACCCTCTATCGCAAGCTCAACCGGTACGGGGTGACGGACTGATGCCGGACAACGCCGCGTTCCGCCTGTCCGTGGTCGTCCCCGTCTACAATGAAGCGGAGACCGTCGAGCTCTGCCTCCGTCGGGTCGCCGACGCCGGCGTGGCCACCGAGATCATCGTCATCGATGACGGATCCACCGACGGCACGGCCGACGTCCTCGAGGGCCTCGCGCGGGAGGGGCTCGTGGACCGGCTGATCCGCCACCCGGAGAACCGGGGGAAGGGAGCCGCCGTTCGGGCCGGCATCGACGCCGCCGGCGGCGACGCCGTCGTCGTGCAGGACGCCGACCTCGAGTACGATCCCCGCGACCTGCCGCGCCTCATCGCGCCCATCCGCAGCGGCCTCGCCGATGCCGTCCTCGGCAGCCGATTCCTCGGCGGGCCCCACCGGGTCCTCTACTTCTGGCACAGCGTGGGAAACGGGCTCCTCACCATGGTCTCCAACATGTTCACGAACCTGAACCTCACGGACATGGAGACCGGCTACAAGATGATCCGGACCGACGTGGCCCGGCGGCTGAACCTCACGGCCGACCGCTTCGGCATCGAGCCCGAGCTGGTCGCCCGACTCGCGCAGGCGCGGGCGCGCGTGTACGAAGTACCGATCAGCTACCACGGCCGCACCTACGCCGAAGGCAAGAAGATCGACTGGAAGGACGGCGTCGCGGCCTTGTGGCACATCCTCCGCTTCAACGCGTTCCGGTCCCGCACGCCGCACGGCCCCTCCCGCCCCCAGGCCGCGGACTCCGGGACGCATGGCTGATCGGATCACCCGCGGACGCGGACTCCTCGAGCCGTTCCTGGCTCGCCGGAGGGCGGCCATGGCCAATCGGCTGATTCCCGACCACACCCGCGAAGGCAATCTCCTCGACGTCGGCTGCGGTAGCCACCCCTTCTTCCTGCTCCAGGCCCCCGCCACCCGACGATGGGGCGTCGACAAGCTCGTGCCGCCCGACGGTCGCACCGTCGGCGACATCGAGCTCCGACACTACGACGCAGAACGGTCACACCGCCTCCCCTTCGACCACGACTCCTTCGACGTCGTCACCAT
>CAYMLW010000168.1:0-8936 GCA_964391035.1 uncultured Gemmatimonadaceae bacterium | reverse complement strand
GGCCTGGGTCACGTCGGTACCCGGTGGGGAAGGCGCGGTTCGGGAGTTCGCCGAGGCGCTCCTCACGGCCCGGGGCGAGTGGTTGGCGCTGGTCGAGGCCTATACCGAGTCGAGGACGTGGGGCGGCGACGTCGAGGACTACCTGGAGCGGTGAGGGCGACCGAGCAGGGGGACGAGGTGGCGATCATCGACGAGACCGAGCTGGTCCGGGAAGCACGGGCGGTGATTCGCACGGAAGCCGCGGCGGTGGCGGCGCTCGAGGATCGGGTGGACGACCGGTTCCTCGAGGCGGTGCGGCGGATCGCCGAGGCCGAGGGCCGGGTGGTTGTCTCCGGCGTGGGTAAGAGCGGGATCGTGGGCCGCAAGATCGCCGCAACGCTCACATCCACGGGGACCCCCGCCATGTTCCTGCACCCCGTGGAGGGGCTGCACGGTGACCTGGGCATCGTCGGCCGGAACGACATCGCGATCCTGATCTCGAAGAGCGGGGAGACCGACGAGCTGTCCGGGCTCGTGGACTTCCTGAGCCGCTCCGGTGTCTCCATCATCGCCCTGACCCGCCCCGACTCGTCGCTGGGCGGGGCCGCCACCGTCACCCTGGACTGCTCGGTCGAGGAGGAGGCGTGCCCGATGGACCTGGCCCCGACCACGTCGACCACGGCCACCCTCGCCATGGGCGACGCCCTGGCCGTGGCGCTCCTGCTCCGCAAGGGCTTCGGCGCCGAGGACTTCGCACGGCTGCACCCCGGCGGGGCCCTGGGGCGCAAGCTCACCGTTCGCGTGGAGGACGTGATGGTCTCCGACCCGGCCGACGTGCCCCGGATCGGCCCGGACGGGGACATGCGCCGATGCATCGTGCTTCTCGCGGAGAAGCGCGGGACCGTTCCGGTGGTGGACGACGAGGACCGCGTCCTGGGCGTGATCACGGCCGGTGACCTGACCCGGCTCATGGAGCGGGAGGAGAACATCTTCGATGTGCCGGTGACCGCGCTGATGAACACGTCGCCGAAGACCACGGCGCCCGACACATTAGGCAGTGCAGCGGTGTACCAGATGGAGACACACGGAATCATGGCGCTGCCGGTGGTCGAAGACGGCAGGCTCCGGGGGATCGTGCACCTGCACGATCTCATGCGGGCCGGCGCGGTGTAGCACGGGAATCGGACGAGACGAAGGACCAGGACGATCATGAGAAGCGGGTGCAGGAGCGGAGTCGCATGGCTGTGCCTCGTCGCGGTGGCCAGCGGGTGCGGCGGCAACGAGGACCCGGTGGCGGAACCCGGGTTCCGGGACCTGCCCGCAGACCACGTGGCGTGGGACCTGGACACCGACATCAAGGAGTTGGGCTCGCTGCGGGCCCGGGTGCATGCCGACACCGCCTACATCTGGGAGGACTCGGCGAAGATGGTGCTGGTGCCGGTGGAAGTGAAGCTCTACGACGAGAACGGTGCCCAGACCGCGACCCTGACCGCAGATGAAGGCGAGCTGGACTCGAACACGAACCGGATGGTGGCCCGGGGCAACGTGGTGCTGGTCACGATCGACGGCGAACACCGGATCCTGACCGAAGAGCTGTTCTACGATCCCCGCCGGGAGCGGCTCTGGAGCGATGTCCGCACCGAGATCTTCCAGGGCGAGACCCGGCTCGAAGGGTCGGGGTTCCGCGCCAGCGAGGATCTGAAGGACATCGAGGTGTTCAACAGCACGGGCGAGAACATCGAGATCGAGTTCTGACATGGGCCGCCAGCGGGCCGCAGTCGGGATCCTCCTGGCCCTCATGGTCGCGACGCCGCTGTACGCGCAGCAGCGGTCCTGCAGGCAGGTCCTCGAATCCACCGCGCGACGTCTGGTCAACGTCCGGGGCGAGGCCGTCATCTACTTCCGCGACCCCGTTCGGTTCCTCTGCACGGGCGGCGTGCGCCTGGCGGCGGACAGCGCCGTCTTCAACCAGCAGGCGGAGACGGTGGAGCTGGTCGGGAATGTCATGTACCAGGACAGCATCCGCCGCCTCGCGGCCGATTGGTCCAACTACCTGGGCGGCACGGACCAGCTCCTGGCCCGGGGCAGTGCCGTCATCGAGGATCTCGAGGAGGGCGCGGTCATCAGCGGGGAGCAGCTCAACTACCTGCGGGAGACGGAGACCCGGCCGGAAGCACGACTGATCGTCACCGGCGGACGACCTCACGCCGTGCTGCCGGGAGAGCCCCGGACGGCGGTCCGGGACACCGTCGGCCCGGACCCGGAGCCTCCGGGACCCGGGCGAGAGCTGCCCGTCCGGGAGCGGATCCCGGAGCCGGTGGCGGAGGCGCCGCCGCCCGACAGCCCGACAGAAGGCGTCGCCGATTCGACCGCGGAGCCCGCCCCCGAGACCCACGTGTGGGCGAACCGGCTCCAGATGGAGGGAGCGGTGTTCCGGGCGGACGGAGCTGTGGAGCTGGAGCGCGGGGAGCTCGTTGGCAGCGGGAGGCTCGCGATCTTCGACCGTGAGCTGGACCGGATGACGCTGTCCGGGGATGCGGAGCTCGCGACCGGGGCGTACCAGCTGTCCGGGGACCAGGTCGTGGCCACGCTGGAGAACGATGACCTGCGAGAGCTCGTCTCCCGGGGTGACGCCCGGGCACTGTCGGAGGAGCTCGAGATCCGGTCGCAGCGGATCCGGATCCGGTTCCAGGACGGGGAGGTCCGGGGCATGGAGGCCTGGAACATCGATGCGGAGGCGCCCCGGATCTGGGCCAGGGCCAGGGACTTCGAGCTCCGGGCCGACTCGCTGGACGCCATCGCGGACCCGGTCGGGATCCGGGAGCTCCACGCCGTGGGCCGGGCCTACGGCGAGCGGATCGCCGCGGACAGCGCCGGTGAGGCCGACGTGAGGGTCGCCCGCTCGCCACGCGAGGCCCTGAGCGACGTGGAGCGCGACTGGGTCCAGGGCGATACGATTCTCGGGTTCTTCGACCACGTCCAGGAGACCGAGAACGCGGACAGCGTGCGGACGGTCCTGGAGCGGATCGAGGTCGTGGGCGGCGGCGAACCTGCGCTGTCCCTCTACCGGATGGCGCACGAGGAGGGCGATGGCGTGGCGATCAACTTCATGAAGGCCACCCGGATCATCCTGTTCATGGCAGAGGGCGACGTGGCCCGGGTCGAGGCGGACGGGCCCATCGAGGGGCTGTACCTCGAGCCGGGCGGCGGCGCGCGTGCCGCGGAGGAAGAAGACGAGGAGGAAGGAGGGATGGATGCGGCTGCGTGAGTACCTCGAAAGCGTCGGCCGGCGAGACGCGTCGATTGCCCTCGCCCTGGTCGAGCTCGTCCGCGAGGCGGACGCCGAGGGCGTCGTGGAGCGGAGCGACTGGGTCACGGCCGTGCGCACCGCCCACGCGCGCCTGTCGCCCGACCAGGCGATCATGCGGGCCTCATCCGACGACACCGTCGAGTCCTCGCAGCAGCTCGCACGCTACCTTCGCGACCACGTCCTCGCCCGGGTCGCCCACGAGGGCCTCGTGGAGGCGGAGCCATCGCTCGACGACTGGGAGCAGGTACGGGTCGCGGAGGACGAATGGAAGACGATCGTGCCCCGACGGGACACCGTCCTGATGGAGCTGGACGCTCTGGTACGGAACTTGTTAGGGGATGGCGAACGCCCCGTTCCGGCGGAGCCTGGACCGGTGGCCGGCGCGAGCACGCTCCGTTCCGATGGCCTCGTCAAGATCTACCGGAAACGGAAGGTCGTGAACGATGTCAGCATCGAGGTGTCGCAGGGCGAGATCGTCGGACTGTTGGGGCCGAACGGGGCGGGGAAGACCACCACGTTCTACATGGTGGTCGGGCTGATCCGACCCGACGCCGGGCGTGTCTTCCTCGACGACCGGGAGTTGACGACGACCCCGATGTACAAGCGAGCGCGGATCGGCGTCGGCTACCTGGCGCAGGAGCCCTCGGTCTTCCGGAAGCTCTCGGTCGAGGACAACATCCTGGCCATTCTCGAGACCATGAACCTGTCCCGGTCGGAGCGGAAACAGCGGCTGGAGCGACTGCTGGACGAGCTGGGGCTCAAGCCGCTGCGATCGGCCAGGGCCTACTCGCTCTCGGGCGGAGAACGACGCCGCCTCGAGATCACGCGAGCGTTGGTCAGCGAGCCGAAGTTCATGCTACTGGACGAGCCGTTCGCGGGAGTCGACCCGATCGCGGTGCACGACATCCAGCAGATCGTGGCGGATCTCCGGCACAGGGGGATCGGCGTGATCATCAGCGATCACAACGTCGAGCAGACATTGGAGATCGTCGACCGCGCCTATATCATGTACGATGGACGGGTCAGGGTCTCGGGGACCGTGGCCGAGCTCGTCTGGAACGACGAGGTGGCCGAGATCTACTTCGGTCCCACACTGACGGGGCGGATGCGAGAACGATACGCGAAGCCGGAGACCGTATGAGCATTAAGACGGGGCTCTACCAGGGCACCCAGATGAAGCAGGAGATGAAGATCAATCCACGCCTGTACCAGGCGATGGACCTCCTGTACATGCCCCTGATGGACCTCCAGCAGCACATCAAGCAGGAGATGCTCAACAACCCGTTCCTGGACGTGGAGGAGCCGCTGGTCGACGCCGAGGACCTGACGGCGGACGAGGAGAAGGAAGAGGAGGAGATCGACTGGGAGGAGATCCTCCTCGACGGGTTCGACGCAGGCGGTCGCAAGCAGGAGTACGAGCAGAAGGAGTACTACGAGCCCGTACGGGTCGAGAGCCGGGACCTGTCGGACCACCTGCTCGACCAGTTGAAGCTGCTCCGCCTGTCGCCCCGCGACGTGCTGTTGGGCGAGGAGATCATCGGGAACATCGACGACGAAGGGTTCCTGGTCTGCTCCCTCGACGAGGTCGTGGAGGGGCTGAACGAGTGGGTCGAGGAGAACGGCGAGGAGTGGGCGCGGGACGGGGAGACGCTGGAGCCGTACGACGTGGACGAAGCCGAGGTGCTGCTGGAGCGGATCCAGCGGTTCGACCCAGCGGGCGTCGCCGCCCGCAACCTCCGGGAATCGATCCTGCTCCAGCTCCGGGATCAGGAGTTGGAGGACACGCTGACGTACAAGATCGTCGACGAGTATTTCGACGAGCTGGTCAACCACCGGTGGAGCGAGATCTCGAAGGACCTGTCGATCACGGCCAAGGAGGTCCAGTCGGCGGCCGACGAAATCGCGAAACTGGACCCGAAGCCGGGCCTCAAGCATGCGGCCCCGGCCGACGACTACATCACGCCGGACCTCATCGTCGACAAGATCGACGGCGAGTACCACGTCTTCCTGAACGACACGAGCATGCCGCGGCTGAAGCTGTCGCGGGCCTACCGGGAGATCGCCAGGGACAAGAGCAAGTTCAAGGGCGAGAACAAGGAGTTCATCAGCAACAAGCTGAACAGCGCCAACTGGATGATTCAGGCCATCGAGCAGCGGCGCCAGACCATGCTCAAGGTCATGAACTTCATCGTGGACCGGCAGCGGGACTACTTCGAGCGCGGCGTCCAGTACCTCAAGCCGCTGACGCTGCGGGAGGTGGCCGAGGTCATCGAGATGCACGAGTCCACGGTCTCGCGCGTGACGAACGAGAAATACGTCCAGACGCCGCGGGGTGTGCTCCCGCTCAAGTTCTTCTTCTCGAGCGGCCTGTCCACCGACAGCGGCGAGGACGTCAGCGCCCGCGGCATCAAGGCCAAGATCGAGGAGCTCGTCGAGAACGAGGACTCGAAGAAGCCCCTGACCGATCAGGCCATCGTGAACATCCTGAAGGAAGAGGGCATCCAGATCGCCCGCCGTACGGTGGCCAAGTACCGGGACCAGCTCGGGATCCTGAGCGCACGGATGCGCAAGCGGGTGTAGGCGGCGTCGGCACCGATGGGTTCGCGGCGTGGTTTCCGTCCTCGTCGCGCACTCCCGCGTTCGACCCGCGGCCCCCGGAAGGTCGGCCCGGCCCCGCGGACGGTGGGTGCCCGGCGGACCGGCCCGCTGACAGTCGGTGCCCGGATCACCCGGGTAGCGGAGCGGGTCGGTTCGGCGCATACTCGTGACCATGAGCCAGGTTGCGCAGGTGCAGGTCGAGGAGCGGGCGGTGCCCTCGAAGGTAGTCCGTCGCCGGTTCGCCGTAGTGATCCCGGCCTACGACGAGGTCGAGAACATGCCGGACCTCATCCGGGAGCTGCGGGCCACCTGGGAGGCGCACGGCCTCGAGGGCGAGGTGATCCTCGTGGACGACGGTTCGACGGACGGCACGGTGGAGACGGCCGAGGCGGAGGCCGGCGGCTGGGACCGGCTTCGGGTCGTCCGGCATCGTCGCAACTTCGGCAAGACCGAAGCGATCGTGACGGGGGTCGAGGCCACGGACGCCGAGTGGATCGTCCTGTACGACGCGGACCTCCAGCACGACACGGAGGACATCCCCCGATTTCTGGAAACGCTCGCCCAGGGGTGGGACATCGTCACGGGCCGGAAGGTCGGCCGCTACGAGAAGAAGGCGGTATCGGGGATCTACAACTGGCTGAGCCGGGCGCTCTTCAAGGTGCCCGTGTCGGACCTCAACTCGATGAAGGCATTCCGGCGGGAGGTCCTGGACGAGATCGCCCTCCGGCACGACTGGCACCGCTTCTTCGTCGTGATGGCCTACGATCGCGGCTTCGCCATGACCGAGATCGACATCACCCTGCGGCCGCGCCGACACGGCGTGGCCAAGTACTCGGGACGAAGCCGGATCCTGGTCGGGATCCTGGACCTCATGTCCGTCGCTTTCTCCCTCTTCTTTTCCCGGAAGCCGATGATGTTCTTCGGGCTCTCCGGGCTGGTCGTGGCCGGGCTCGGCGTCGGGGTCGGGATCCTCACCATCGTCCTGCGCCTTGCCGGCACCATGCCGCCGTTCGGCTATCGTCCGCTCCTCTACCTGGTCATCCTATTCGAGACCCTCGGGTTCCTCCTCTTCGGCTTCGGTCTCGTGGCCGAGATGATGGCCAACCAGCACGCGGAGCTGGATGCCCTCCGGCGCCGGCTGGACGGGCCCGGCGCCCGGCGGAAGCGGGCGTCGCGCACTCCGAACGACCACGGGTCGGCGTCGTGAATCGCGTTCCCGTGCCTCCACCCGGCTTGAGCGAGAGACGCATAACCCACCGGACAGCAACAAGATAGTGGACGTCATCGAAACCGGGTCCAGCCCGGTTCGGGCCGGCGGGATCGACTTCGGCGTAGTCAATTTCAACGGCGGGCCAGCGTTGGTTCGGTGCGTCCGCTCGATCCTGTCCCAGGAGGGGCCGGCCTGCCGGGTCTGGGTACTGGACAACGGGTCTACGGACGGCTCTCCGGCTGCGCTGGAGCGGGAGATCGAGGACCCGAGGGACCGGGTGACGGTGATCCGGGCCGGAGAGAACCTGGGGTACGCCGGCGCGCTGAACCGGCTGCTGGGCGAGCTGGAGACCCCGGTGGTCGTGCTGAGCAACATGGACGTGGAGTACGAGCCGGGGTGGGCCGCGGCCGTGGCGCGGCGCATGGACGAGACATCGGCGGATGCGGTGGCCACCGTCGTGCTGGAGGCCACCGAACCGGCGGTGGTCAACTCGCTCGGGGTCCGGTTCTGGGGGGACCTCCATGCCCAGAACGTGGGCTCGGGCGAGGTGTACCGGCCCGGCACGGTCGTCCGGGACCGCGAGCAGGCCTTCGGGAGCTACGGGGCGGTGATGTGCGTCCGGCGGGACGCCGCCGAGGCCGTCGGCTTCGACGCGAGCTACTTCCTGTTCTTCGAGGAGACCGATTTCTTCCTGCGGTTCCACCTCCTGGGTCATGAGATCGCGTTCGCCGCCGACGCGATCGCCCGGCACCAGCGATCGCTGAGCACCCGCCGCTACTCCCTGCTCAAGCTCTACTACGGCGAGCGGAACCGCCTGACTACGGTGTTCAAGCTGCTCCCGGTCTCCTACTGGCCCGTAGCCTTCGTCCACACGCTCCGCCGGCTCGTGCGGCTGGCCCGGGCACAGGGCGCCGAGACCAATCCGGAGCGGGGGTCTCGGGATGCACCGGCGCGTGAGCCGCCCCCTCGGCTGCCCCCCACCTGGGAGATCGTCCGGACGCTCATCCGGGCGTGGGGGGCAGCGGTGATCCGGCTGCCCCGGACGCTGCGGTTCCGGCGGGCGTTCTGGCGCCGCACGCCGGCGTCGCCGAGGGATGCGCTGGCGCTGGTGCGACGCTATCGGCTGTCCGCGTCGGAGCTGCGGCTGCGCTGACGGGGCGCCATGGCCACGAACGCCGTGCCGAGGACTTCGCCGGCGATCAGCCAGAGGCGGAAGGCCACGGCGAGGACCGCGGCCACGCCGATGGACCCGATGGGACCCAACATGATGGCCAGGGCGGCCTCGCGGGCGCCGAGCCCGCCGGGCGTGACCAGCACCATGTAGCCGACGAGAAATGCGAGGGCATTGGCGGCGATGAGGGCGGGGAACAGGGCCGGCGGAACGCCGATGAGGGCGTCGATGAAGAGGGCGAAGGCCAGGCCGTAGACCATCCAGGCCAGGACGGCGAGGCCGAGGAGGACGACCCCGCGGCCCCAGGATCCCGTCCACTGGAGGGGGGCCTCGGCCAGGCGGTCGGGGACGAGCCGGAGTCCGAAGTTGAGAACGGCCGGGTGGACCAGGCCGAGCCCCGCCAGTGCCGCCACGACCACCGTCAGCGCCGCGGCTCCTCCCAGGACATCGAGCAGGGCCGGGAGCGCCGCGAGGGAGACGACGGCGGCCGAGACCAGGGTAAGGGCGGTGTGGACGAGCATCGAAGTGAGGAGCACGGAGGCGGCCACGCCCTCGCGCCGGCCGAGCTGGACCGCGCCGACGAACTGCCAGACCTTCCCGGGCACGTAGCGGGCGAGGTTCGACAGGAACCAGATCCGCAGGAGAGCGGGCAGTGGCACGGGCGGGAC
>CAYMLW010000167.1:0-8966 GCA_964391035.1 uncultured Gemmatimonadaceae bacterium | reverse complement strand
GTCCAACAAGATAACGATTTTCGAGCCGGCGCCGCGGGTGGCGGCCGGGGACCTGGAGCCGGAGCTGCCACCGGCCGGGGGCGATGAGGTGGGTCGTCTATCCGCCGCGTTCGGTCGGATGGTGGAAGAGGTTCGGGCCATGCTGAGGCGCGTGGAGGAGACACGCCATCTGGCGGCCATGGGCGAGTTCGCGTCCCGGGTCTCGCACGAGATCCGCAACCCACTGACGTCCATCAAGCTGAACCTCCAGGACCTCGATCGGGAGGTGGAAGCGGGAGCGCTGCCCGAGACGGCGGCCCGGCCCGTCGAGATCTGTCTCCGGGAAGTCCGTCGTCTGGACGCGGCCGTGCGGCGGGTGCTCGAGACGGCGAGCACGCATCCGCCGGGCCGTGTGAGTGTGCCCGTCCACGTGGTTCTGGACGATGCCCTGGCGCTGATGGAGCCCCAGTTCCGGGCCCAGGGCGTCCGGGTCCGCCGCCGCTTCGAGGCCGGCCGGGACGTAGTGAGGGGCGACCCGGAAGACCTCAAGAGCGCGTTCCTGCACCTGCTCGCGAATGCACAGGAAGCGATGCCGGAAGGCGGGGCGATCCACGTCGAGACCGGGGATGAGGACGGTCGGATCCGGGTCCGGTTCCGCGACGAGGGCTCCGGCGTGTCCGAGGAGATCCGGGACCAGGTGTTCCGCCCGGCCGTGAGCACGAAAGGCGAAGGCACCGGGTTCGGGCTGCCGACGGCGCGACGGATCGTCGAAGACCACGGGGGGCGTCTGGATCTCGAAGCAGCGGACGGCGTCGGCGCGGTATTCTTGCTGGAGCTGCCGCTGGAGGAGGGACCGTCATGAACGCGCGGATCATGATCGTGGACGACGACCGCTCGATCCGCGAGACGCTCGAGCACCACCTGGAGCGGGAGGGCTACGACGTCTCGGGGGTCGAGAGCGCGGAGTCGGCGCTGTCGGCGCTGGACCGGGTCGATCCCGACCTGGTGATCACCGATGTTCGCATGTCCGGGATGGACGGGCTCTCGCTCCTGCGCCGGATCCGGGAGGCCGGGGAAACCGATGTCGTGGTGATCACGGCCTACGACAGCATGGAGAGCGCCGTGGCCGCCATGCGCGCCGGGGCCTATGACTACCTGGTCAAGCCGTTGGACCTGGACCAGATCGACCTGCTGATCGAGCGGTGTCTGCGGCACCGCCGCCTGCGACGCCGGGTCCGTCACCTCTCCGGCGAGGCCCAGGGGGATCAGAGCGTCGAGCGGCTGGTGGGGCGGGATCCGGCGATGATCGAGATCTACAAGCTCATCGGACTCCTCGCCGAGAACCGGACCACCGTGCTGATCCACGGCGAGACGGGGACGGGAAAGGAGCGGATCGCCCGGGCGATCCACTTCAGCTCGCCCTTCTCCGACGAGCCGTTCCTCGCCCTGAACTGCACGGCGATCCCGGAGCCGCTCCTGGAGTCGGAGCTCTTCGGGCATGCCCGGGGCGCGTTCACCGGGGCGGTGCAGGCCCGGCGCGGCTACTTCGAGCTGGCCGGCGAGGGGACCGTGTTCCTGGACGAGATCGGGCGGACCGAGCCGGCGTTCCAGGCCAAGCTGCTGCGGGTCCTCGAGGACCGGGAGTTCTACCCGGTGGGAGCGGAGCGGCCGCGTCGCACGGGGGCCCGGGTCATCGCGGCGACCCAGCGGCCCCTCGATGCCCTGGTCCGGGAAGGCGTGTTCCGGGAGGACCTCCTGTTCCGGCTCCAGGTCGTCGAGATCCGGGTCCCGCCGCTGCGGGAGCGACGGGGCGACATCCCGCTTCTGACCGACCACTTCCTGCGCCGGATCGCGACGGAGCTGCACCGGGAGATCGAGGGGATCACGGACGCGGCGGTCCGGGCGCTGGCGGCGTACGACTGGCCCGGGAACGTGCGGGAGCTGGAACACGCTCTGACCCGGGCCGTGGTGGTGGCTCGGGGGCCGGTGATCGATACGGAGCACCTGTCGCTCGAGGGGGTCCTCCTGGGTTCCGGGTCCGACGAGGTGCCGGAGGACGCCAGCCTGAGCGCCGTGGAGGCGGCGCACGTCCAGAAGGTGCTGCGCCGTGAGGGCGGCGTGAAGCGACGGGCCGCGGAAGCGCTCGATATCTCCCGCACCCGCCTGGACCGTCTCATCGAGAAGTACGAACTGGAGGTGCCGTCCTGAGATGACGAGGATCGGACGGATCGGAGCCGCGGCGGCGGTGTCGGCCGTTGTGCTGGGCGGCATCGCCACGGGGCCGACCCGCGGCGCGGCCCCGGCCGCGCCGACCGGCGCCTCCCGGCCCTCCCCCCAGCAGGCGGTGCCCGAGCCCACGCGCACGAGCCCGGCCTCCGACCTGGCCCGCAATCCGTCCCGACGCGGGTATCCCCACCCGCTGGAGTCCGACTCCGGATGGGGCGGTGGCCGGGACAAGTGGGACATCCTCGACGGGAACCGCGTCTACGGCCTCTGGACCAATGGCCTGGCGTTCACCGGTGGGAGAAGAGGGTGGGTGGAGCCGTGCGGCTGGCGTCAGGCCACCATCGATTTCGGGCGGCCGGTCATCTTCGACAGCGTCAGCGTCTGGTGGTCGGCGACGAAGCACATCCCGATACGGTATCGCATCCAGTACCTGGCAGGGGAGGAGTGGACCGACGCGTTCTCGACGGAGGACGGGCTCGCCTACCGGCGGCGTGGAGGTGAGGGGACATGGTGGGACCGGATCACCGACAACGCGTTCCCGGCCGTCACGTCGACCAAGCTCCGTCTGATGCTGGACAACTGCGTGGGACAGAACCATGGCTGGATCTACGAGATCGAGGTGTACGGGCCGGAGATGAGTCCGGACACGGGCCTGGCGAGAGGCCCCGATGGCTGACGGAGGACGGCGGCGGCGCCCGCGAGCGGCCGGGTACATCGTCGCGGCCTTCCTCGTGGCGGGCGCGTCCGGCGTCCCGGGTGTGACGACGGGCTCCCCCCAGGACACGACGCCGCAGGACACCATAGCCCGGGACAGCATGTGGCTGCCCCCGCGCACCAGTCCGTCCACCGACCTCGCCCTCAACCCGGTCCGCCGCGGGTACCCGCACCCTCTCGCCTCCGACTCCGGCTGGGGCGGCGGCCGGGACAAATGGGACATCATCGACGGTCACCGGTGGTATCCCGGCGTATGGCACAACGGCCTGGCATTCACCGGTGGTCTGCGGGCGTGGGCCGAGCTGTGCGGCTGGCGCCAGGCCACCATCGATTTCGGTCGGCCGGTCTCCTTCGACAGCGTCGTGGTCTGGCACAACGGCTGGAACCACGTCCCACGCCGGTATCGGGTCCAGTACTGGGACGGCAAGCGCTGGCGGGAAGCCTTCTCGACCGAGGACGGGCTGAGCACCCGGCGCGACTCCACCATGGGCAACCGGCTGTGGGACAGGATCACCGACGCCTCGTTCCCGGTGGTGACCGCCACGAAGCTGCGCTACGTGCTGGAGAACTGCGAGCGTCCCAGCGGACACGGCTGGATCATGGAGCTGGAGGTCTACGGTCCTTCGACGCAGCCCGGCCGAGACCGGGGCACCTCCGGCTCGACACCGCCGGAGTCCGGCCCACGCCCGACTCCTTGAATACCGAACGGGGGGCATCCATCTTGTCAGAGAGTGGTCGCACCTCGCCCTCGGCCGCAGGACCTTCACCGCGTGAGCCGATGGACGCACGTAGCGGGACCCCCCTCCGGAGACTGGCAGCGGTCTGGTGTGCCGACATCGCCGGGGGCCACGACACTGCTGGCGAGAGCCCCGGGCCCGAGCTGGTGAAGCTGTTCCGGCGAATCGCCCTCGATGTGGCCGAACAGGATTACGAGGGCCGGGTCGTCGAGCTGACCGACCAGGTCGCCCTGGCGGAGTTCACGAGTACGGGAGCGGCGCTGCGCTCGGCGGTCCAGCTCATGGAGACGTACCAGCGCGAGGCTCGGGCCGCGGGGTACGACTCGACACTCCGGATCGGTGTCCACCTGGGCGAGGTCGTGGCTCGCGCGGATGGTGAGGTCTACGGGGACGGCGTGAAGACGGCCCAACGCCTGTATCGGCGGGCGACACCGGGCCAGGTGCTGGTCAGCGAGGATGTCTGGCGCCAGCTTCGTACCCGGCCGGAGTTCCGGTTCGAGTCCCTCGGCGAGGTCGAGCTGCGCGGTGTCACGGCGCGGATCGCCGTGTTCGATGTGCTCTTCGAATCCCGTCGGTCGCTCCTGTCGGGTCCGGATCCGCTGTCGGACCCGGTCGAGGCGCCGCAGGACCGTAGCGGATGGCCGGGCTATCGGCCGCGTGGATGGCACGTGGCGGTGCTCCTCGTGGCTGTCGCCGGGGCCATCGGTCTCGGGTTCGCCGCCTTCGGTGGGAGCGGCACCGACGCCCCGGCCGTGGGGGTCGGGGAGCAGGCGGATGCACCGGTCCAGGGCCAGCCGACGGCGCCCGTCCGACAGCCGACCGTGACGTCGACTCCAGCCGCCCCGGACCGCCCCGCCGCGACGGCCGGTGTGGAGTCGGTCTCGTCCGAGCCCGAGGACGCCGGCGTCGAGGAGCGGATCGTTCCGCCGGCGGACCCCCGGGTGGATCGGGAGCTTGCGGTGGAGCAGGCGCTGGCCACGCTCTACGGGTTCGCGGAGGCCGTCGAGACGGAGTGCGCCAGGGGACTCGGGCCGCGGTTCGGTCTCAACCCGCGGGATCGGGACCGCCTCGAAGCGGCCTGCGCGTCGGCCGGCAATGGGCTGGAGGCGACCGTCGAGGCCGCTCGCGTCCGGGGGCTCGACGCCCAGGGCGCCCAGATCGACTTCATCCTGCTGCTCACGTCCCCTGCAGCCACGGCTCCCCCGACGACCCGGCCCTTCCCCGTACGGGCCGCGATCGCTCGCGACTCCGTCGGCTGGCGCATCCGGAGCATCACACTCCGGAACTGACCGTCCCGTCTCAGGGATCCGGGCCGAACCCTTCCCCTTCCACCGGCCACTGCTGGACGAACAGCGGCAGCAGCGCGTCGTCCGCGGTCACGAGCTGCGACTCGGCAATGCGAGCCGCGGCGCTGTCGCCCAGCTCGCGGGTCTCCTCGGCCAGACTGCAGACGTGGCGCACGAGGGCGTGGAGCGAGTAGGCCACCCGCATCAGGTCGTCGCCATCTCCCCCGGCCTCGGTGCTCCGCAGGTAGTCGCAGAGGTGGTCGAGTGAGTCGACCGCGTGGACCAGCGAGATGGCGTACGTCTCCGGAAGGTCGGGAAAGTTGTTCACGACCTCCTCGACGCCGGCCATCTCCTCGCGTACCGCCGCGAGGGTGGCCTGCCCGGTCGGGGATCGCAGGTGGTCTATCAGCTCCTTTCGTGCGGCCCGGGACGCCGGATCAGCGGCGAGGCGCTCGGCGCTCGTCTGGTAGGCCTGGGCCGCCCGGTCGCCGATCCGACGGAGCTCGCGGGCGATCCGCTTGAGCCGGTTGCCCACCCGGGCCAGGGCGATGGAGGTCTGCTGGTCCCGTTCCGACCGCCGTTCCCGGGTGAGGGCTCGCTCGACGAGGACCACGGTGATGAGGATCCCGAAGATCTCGGTGGCCGCGTTCGGAGCGAAGAGGGCCACCCACTGGTTGGTCGCGGCCACGATCGCGACCAGCAGGCTGAGACCGAGCAGGCCCAGCAGAACGGCCTCGTAGGTCCGGAGTCTGGACATCTACCGACGCTGGAAGAGCGCGGATCGGCGCAGCCGTTCCCCGACCGGGCCGTCGACCGTTCCGAGCTCCCTGTCGGCTGGGTCCCCGGAGCGGAGGTGCGTTCGCTCACCGGCGGCAGCGGCGTCCGTGCTCCGTACCTCGAGTCGGTAGCTGCCGGTCCCCCCCGGATTGTACGACGTCAGGAGGAGACGGTAGAGCCCGCGGCTCGGCGCGGTGTACTCGATCCTCGCATCGGTCCCGCCACCGCTGTCGTCATCGCCCACGAGCAGGTTGAAGTCGGCGTCGTGCAGCCCCATGAGGGCATCGAACTCCGACGAGGAGTAGTCGATCGTCACCGTCTCCTGCTCGTCGAGGGGGAGGGTGAAGATGTCCGCATGGTGCTGATCGGCCTCGCAGTCGGATGCCGCGAGGGAGCCTCGATAGTCGATGCCCGGGATCAGGATCCAGGTCTCGCAGTTGGTCACTTCCGGGCTCGACGGGCCGTATTCCACCCTCAGCTCGTAATCGCCTTCTCCGCCATCGTACGAATGGACTTCGTGCAGGTACCGACCAGCGGGGACCAGCACCCTCGTCATCAGCTCGCCGTCGCCCCCGTCGATGAGCCCGGCCTCGTACGACGTCGGCAGCCATGCGGAGTCGGCAAGGTACCAGCCCGAGAGGAGCTGGAACGCCGTGCCGGTCAGCGTGGTCTCGACACTGAACTGGTCGGTAGACGTGAGCCCGAAGAACTGGGAGGGGAAGCCGTCGTCGCGCCAGACGCAGTCACTGGCGTAGAGCGCCCCCTGGACGGCGGCCACGGTCGGCCAGAGGGTCACCGCGGCGCACGGGTCGGACGAGATCGTGATGGTCGCGCTGCCTGTCACCCCGGCCACGGTGGCCCGGATCTGCGCGGTGCCGCCGCTCTCGCCGCGGACCGTCCCCTCATCCGACACGCTGGCGACGGCCGGATTCGAGCTGGACCAGGCGACCGGCAGCCCGGAGACGACACCGCCGGCCCCATCGCGGGCCGTAGCCGTGTAGGGTCGGCTCCAGCCCGTGCCCATCTGGTGCCCCGACGGCGGGTGGACGTCGACGCTCACCACCAGCGAGATCACCGTAGTGGCCGCGGACCCGGAGACGCCTTCGGCCGTGGCGCTGACCGTCACATCGCCCGGTGCGACGGCGGTGAGCCGGCCCTCGTCGGTTACCGTCGCGACATCCGGGTCACTCGTGCTCCAGGTGAAGTCCCGGCCGGAGAGGAGGGCGCCCTCCTCGGACATGGCACGGGCCGAGAGCCGGGCGTCCTCGCCGACGGCGATCTCGGCCGGCACACCGCTGATCTCGACACTGGCGACGGTCAGCACCTCGTAGATTGTCCTGTCGCACCCCGCCCAGACCGCAGCGACGGCGAGGAGCGCGACTGTCATTCGAACGTGGGTCCACATGTCTCCTCCTCGTGCCGTCAGAACGGGATCCGAACGCCGACCCGTACCCCGCCCCGGGCGGCTCCCACGCCGAGTCGATCGAGAGGACGGGCGGTGCCGGGTCGGGCCTCCCGGACGGCGGCCCGGTTCAGCCGTTTCGCGCCCAGGTAGCCGTCGAGAGCGGCCAGGAGAGCCACCGCTCCGGCCCCGGCGAGCCCCGCCACCAGGTACGGCTTGTCGACCTCTTCGGAATGGACGGCGCCGGAGGGACACTCGCCGTCGGTCAGTGGCTCGAGGCACTGAACCGTCGTCTCCTCCGACAGCAGGCCAGTGGCGATCGCCCCGGCGGCCGCGCCCAGGAACAGCACGCCCCGCAGCTTCCGGCCCGTGTAGAGCTGGCCGAGCCCCGGGACCACGAGACTGCCGAGCGCGGCGACCCCGGGGCTGTAGTGGCGCACTTCGGCTCCCGACGTCGGGCCCGTCGGTGACGCTGCCGCCTCCCCGGGCTCCGGGCGATCCCGGCCCGGGCGCTCCGGCTCGACCCGCTCCGGCTCGACGGGTACCGGCTCGACGGGTACCGGCGGGTCTGCTCGCACCGGCGCAGCACCCTCGGGCCCGGCCTCGGGCGCCGTCGTCGCGACGGCGAACATGACGATCAGGGGTTCGCCGGTCGGTGGGTGGGCCTCGATGGTCACGCCGCCCATGCCGGCCCGGACCGCGACATAACCCCTGAACTCGACGACGCCGCCGGCCACCTCCCCGAGCTCGGCCGGCTCCGGACCGATCAGAACGGACTCGATGCCGTCGGGGTGGAAGGCCTGACCCACGACCCGAACTCGCGCGTCGACCGGGGCCGAAAGCCGCTGATTGTCGCTCCACTCACGAGGTTCCGAGACCACGATCCATCCCGACTGGGCCCGGGCCGGAGCCGGTGATCCCAACGGGAGGATCAGGAGCAGCACGAGGAAGGAAGAGCCCCCGGCACTCGGTACGATCCCGGGCCGGGTCCGGGGCCGCCGGGCGGCGAGTCGAAGAGCCAGTGGAATCATGGGGCCGATGAGGTTGGACGCGGCGGAGAGCCCGACGGTCGGGACCCGGGGCGTCTTGACAGATGGACCGCTCCAGTGGAAGCGGGGCCACGAACGGGTTCAGGTACTCGATTCGTGCCATCGTGACCCGGGAGATAAGTCCTTGTGCTGCTTGCACTTGGCCTTGAAGACGGGCCGGCGCGTGTAGCGGATCGCTACAGCGGTGGCGCGGAACGCTACACCCGTCGGCGATGACCGGGGCACGCTGTCCGGCAGATCCCCACGTCCGGTGGCGGGTCCCTCCCGCTTGTACGGGCGCCGGCCGATCCCGACCTTGTGCGTATGTCGAGACCGACACCCCCGGCGGGAGACCGCGTCGTGCGCGTCGGCTGCCCGGCCCACAACTGCGGCGGCCGCTGCCTGCTGGTGGCGCATGTGCGGGACGGCATCATCACCCGGCTCGACACGGACGTCCGGCCGGACTCGTTGGCCGACCCGGCCCTGCGCGCCTGTACGCGGGGGCGAGCCTACCTGCGTCGCCAGTATCACCCGAACCGGCTGACCCAGCCGCTCCGGCGAGTGGGCCCACGCGGCGAAGGGCTGTTCGAGCCCATCTCGTGGGACGACGCCCTCGACCTGCTGGCCGGCGAGGTCCGGCGGGTCCGGGAGACGTACGGCAACGGCGCCCTCTTCGTGCCGTACGGGACGGGGAGCTACAACCAGACGAACGGGTCTCAGACCGCGCGTCGTCTGCTGAACCTGTACGGCGGCTGCCTGGGCATCTGGAACAGCTACTCGTGGGCGGCGATCAACGTGGCGACGCCCACGGTCTACG
>CAYMLW010000166.1:0-8970 GCA_964391035.1 uncultured Gemmatimonadaceae bacterium | reverse complement strand
GGGCGGTGGAAGGGCCCGCCAGCCGCCAGCCGCCAGCCGTCAGCCCAGCGAGGGGCGGTGGAAGGGCCCGCCAGCCGCCAGCCGCCAGCCGTCAGCCTAGCGAGGGGCGGTGGAAGGGCCCGCCAGCCGCCAGCCGCCAGCCGCCAGCCGCCAGCCGTCAAGCTCTTCTGGGTTCTCATCCTCGCCCGTTCTCACGGGTCCATGATTCTCGGTACCGAGAGATTTCGGCCGAGTCGTGCACCGACTCGGTGACTCAGTTGTCTACGCTACGCCGCGTCCTCTGCCCGGGCGTCCTCTCCCCGGGCGTCCTTTCCCGGCAGCGGCCTTTCGTCCGCCCCGTGCCCCAGCTTCCGCAGAAGCCGGATTGCTTCCTCCTGCTCCGCTTCGGTCAGGCCCGACTCGGCCGCCTCGAGACTGGCCGCGTGCGGCGGGAAGATCCGGTCCATGAGCGCCTCGCCTTCCGCGGTGATCTCGGCGTAGATCGCTCGCCGGTCCTCTTCGCAGGGACGGCGACGGACCAGACCCCGCTCCTGCAGCCGATCCACCAGATAGGTGACGCCGCCACTCGACATCAGCACCTTGCGCTGGAGCTCGCCCACCAGGAGGGGGCCCTTGTGATAGAGCGCCTCGAGAGCGCCGAACTCGGCCAGCGAGATATCGTGGCGCTCCACGTCGGCCCGGGCGTGTCGGGCCACGGCCGCCTGGGCACGGCTGAGCACGACCCATAGTTTGAGGGCGACGTCGGTGGGCGCGGCGGTGTCGGTGGCGCGAGCCATGGGATCCTCCCTGATTTATCTCGACACAAAGATAAATCGCCCGGGCCGCTGCGTCAACCCCGCCGGCCCGGCGGCGTCGATCCTGGCGGGGCTGCGACAGCGAACAGGAGGCACGGAATGGAAGAGGCGGCGTTCTGGGAGGACCCGGAGCGGGTGGTGCGATTCGCCGCCCGTGATCCCGATCTCCGGCTGATCGAGCTGATCGACGGGTATGCGGACCCGGCGGGGACCCGGGTCCTGGACCTGGGCTGTGCGGGAGGGCGGAACACGGTGCTTCTGGCCGACCGCGGGTTCGACGTGTGGGCGCTGGACGCGTCGCCGGCGATGGTGGCCCACGTCCGGGAGCGGCTGGCCGGGCGGGTGGCGAGCCCCGGGGAGCGAGTGGTGCGGGGTCGCATGGACGCGCTGCCGTACGACCCGGGGCGGTTCGATCTGGTGGTATCGCTGGGCGTAATGCATAGCGCCCGGAGCCGGGCCGAGTGGCGCCGGGCCGCCGACGAGACGGTGCGAGTCCTTCGGCCGGGGGGTCGGCTCCTGTTCAGCCAGTTCACGCCGGAGGCCGATCTGACCGGTCAGGGGATCGAGCCGGTGGCCGGAGCGGAGGACGTGTACGATGGTCTGCCCGGCGGACGGGCGGTGCTGCTGGGGGCGGAGCGGCTGGACGGGGCGTGGTCGGAGCGGGGTCTCGAACCGGAGGTGCCGACGGAGACCGTGCGGGTCCGCAAGGGCGACGAACTGCGGGTGTCGGTGAACGGGCTGTATCGCAGGCGCTGACGGCAGGCGCGGGGGGATCCCCGCGACGACGCGACGGCAGACGGGATTCACCGCGGCGCCACTGTTCCGTTGCGTGGTCGCGGTACGGGCGGTGATCCCGCCGGATCGCGCTCGCGCGCCGCCCCCGGAGGCCGTACCTTCGCGGACGTTCCAGGCCTCCGGGCCCGGGTGACTGGAGGCCCGGTGCATCGGAGTGCCCCCGAGAGACCCCTGGCACCCCGCAGCTTGCCATGCAGGAAACGGCCATGCCCCTGATCACGAACGATGCCGTGGTTCTCGGCATCCTGATGCTGATCCTCGCGTTGGTCTTCCACACGTCCCACAGCGAGAGCCCCTTCTGGCAGAAGTTCTACAAGTACGTCCCGGCGCTGCTGCTCTGCTACTTCATCCCGTCGGTGGTGGCCACGCTGGGGATCATCTCGGGGGAGGTCTCGAACCTGTACTTCGTGTCGTCACGGTACCTGCTGCCGGCGAGCCTCGTCCTGCTGACGTTGAGCATCGACATAAAGGGCATGATCCGGCTGGGTCCGAAAGCCATCATCATGTTCCTGACGGGGACGGCGGGGATCGTGATCGGCGGGCCGGTGGCGCTCCTGATCTTCTCGTGGATCAACCCGGAGTCGGCGATTTCCGGCGGCGGACCCGACGCGGTCTGGCGGGGCCTCACCACCGTGGCGGGAAGCTGGATCGGCGGCGGCGCGAACCAGACGGCCATGAAGGAGGTGTTCGAGGTGGGCGACGACATCTTCAGCGCCATGGTGGCGGTGGACGTGCTCGTCGCCAATGTCTGGTTGGCGGTGCTGCTGTACGCGGCCGGAGAGTCGGACATCATCGACCGGAAGCTGAAGGCGGACAACTCGCCCATCGAGGCGCTGAAGCAGACGATGGCCGACTACCAGGCGAGCGTGGCCCGGATTCCGAACCTGACCGACCTGATGAAAATCCTGGCGGTGGGGTTCGGCGTGACGGCCCTGGGCCACTTCATCGCGGACCGGCTGGCGCCGTGGATCGGCGCGACGTACCCGGCCCTCGACCGGCTCAGCCTGAGCAGCCCCTTCTTCTGGATCGTGGTGGTCGCCACCACGGGCGGGCTGATCCTGTCCTTCACGAAGCTCCGCAGCCTCGAGGGCGCGGGCGCGTCCCGGGTCGGCTCCGCGCTCCTCTACGTCCTCATCGCCTCCATCGGCATGAACATGAACCTCGCCGCCATCATCGAGAACCCCGAGCTCTTCGCCGTGGGCTTCGTCTGGATCTCCATCCACGCCGCGCTCCTGATCATCGTCGCCATCCTCATCAAGGCCCCGGTCTTCTTCCTCGCCGTCGGCAGCCAGGCCAATGTCGGTGGCGCCGCCTCGGCCCCCATCGTGGCTTCCGCTTTCCACCCGGCGCTGGCCACCGTCGGCGTCCTCCTGGCTGTCTTCGGCTACGCCCTCGGTACCTACGCCGCCTGGTTCACCGGCCAGCTCATGCGGGTCGTGGCGGGAGGGTGAACCCCGCCCCGCGCCATACGCCGGCCGGACCCCGGTCCCGGCCGGCGCTGGCGTCGGTGTGACCCCGATCACGAATAAGGAGCGGGACGGGCCCAGATCGGTCGCCGTCTGCTTGACAAACTCACAACAACTCTGAATCCTACGCGTTACACCCTGCCACACAGGGCCGCTCGACCGGCCCGAGCCACACATAGATCGAAGGTCAATCGACGGAGATCGAGGCAGTACCGTCATTTCCCCCCAAGGTGGAGGAGCCCCCCATGCGAAACGGATGGTTCGCAGGGCTGATCCTCGCCGCGGCCTGTCTGGCCTTCCCGAGCTCGCTCTGGGCTCAGGAGATGCAGATGGTGACCGGCGAAGTGGTATCGGCCGAAACTCAGCGTCCGCTCCCGGGCGTGCAGGTGTCCGTACGGGGCACCCGGATCGGGACGATCACGGACGCAGAAGGACAGTTCACGCTGCGCGTCCCGTCGGGTGCGGAGCAGCTGGTGTTCACGAACATCGGCTATCGCACGCGAATGATCGACGTCTCGCCGACGATGCGAATCGAGCTGGAAACGGAGGCGATCGGGCTCGAGGGTCTGGTCGTGACCGCGCTCGGAGTTCAGCGCGAGAAGCGCTCGCTGGGCTACTCGGTGCAGGACGTGAGCGGTGACGACATCTCCGAGGTACCGGAGGTGAACGTCATCAACTCGCTCCAGGGCCAGGTGGCCGGTGTGAACGTGACGGCGGCGGGTCCACAGGGCGGGTCGTCGCGGATCGTGATCCGTGGCGCGAACTCGCTGACGGGCAACAACCAGCCGCTGATCGTGGTCGACGGGATCCCCATCAACAACTCGGCCCCTGGCAATGCGGGGTACGGCGGGATCGACTGGGGCAACGCGGCCCAGGACATCGACCCGAACAACATCGAGGCCATCAGCGTGCTGAAGGGCCCGAACGCGGCGGCGCTGTACGGCTCGCGGGCGTCGAACGGCGCCATCGTGATCACGACCAAGTCGGCGAAGGAGTCGGCGGGTCTCGGGATCACGGCTACGATGAGCTACACGATGGAGAGGCCGCTGAAGCTGCCGGACTACCAGGACGAGTACGGGCAGGGCCTGTTCGGCGAGTTCCGGTGGGTGGACGGCGCCGGCGCGGGGCTGTGGGACTTCGTGGACGAAAGCTGGGGTCCGCGTCTGGACGGCCGGCCCATCGACCAGTTCACGGGTCCCGGGCAGCCGTGGGTGGCGCACCCGGACAACGTGCGCGATTACTTCGACACCGGGCAGACGCTGAACACGCACGTGGCGTTCGCGCGCTCGAGTGAGGGGTCGAACGTCCGTCTGTCGATCAGCAACATGGCGATCGACGGGATGTTCCCCGGCCACGAGCTGAGCCGGACCAGCCTGTCGCTGAAGGGAAGCACCACGGTGACGGACCGGTTCAACACCGACGCGTCGCTGAACTACATCAACCAGGACGGCTTCAGCCGGCCGGGCACCGGGTACGATGAAGACAACCCGATGCAGCAGTTCATCTGGTTCGGCCGCCAGGTCGACATCAACGCGCTGCGGGACTACCGGTGCGACGGCAATGAGCCGACGCCGTGCGTCGACGGGCAGCAGTACAACTGGAACTACAACTACCACAACAACCCGTTCTGGGAGCAGTTCGTCAACACGAACGAGGATCAGCGTCATCGCCTGATCGGTCACGTGGCGGCGAACTACACGCTCAACGACTGGATCACGCTGAACGGGCGTGTGGGCCAGGACTGGTACCGGGACCACCGCAAGGCGGTCATCGCGCCGGGCAGCCTGGACGACGCGGGAGACGGCTCGTTCGCGGAGCACACGCTGTATCGCTCGGAGATCAATGCGCGGCTGATGGCGAACGCCACGCGCCAGATCACCGACGAGCTGGCGATCGACGCTTCGGCGGGTGCCGAGACCCGCAGGAACGAATACGAGCGCTCGAGCGTGGCCGTCTCGCGGTTGACGGCGCCGGGCATCTACAGCATCGACAACGCCGCCGTCACGCCGAATCCCACGGACTACGTCGAGGAGCGGGAGGTCCGGAGCCTGCTCGGCGTGGTGAGCCTGAACTACGGCGGCTACCTGAACCTCGACCTCACGGGGCGGAACGATTGGTCGTCGACGCTTCCCGAGGAGAACAACTCCTACTTCTACCCGTCGGTGGCCTCGGCCTTCGTGTTCTCGGACATCGTCGGCACCAATGACTGGTTCAGCTCGGGGAAGGTCCGGGCGGCCTGGTCGCGCGTCGGCGCGGATGCGGACCCCTACCAGCTGGCGCTGGTCTACAATGCCCAGCAGGCGTGGGGCAGCACGCCCATGTTCGCGGTGCCGAACCAGCTCCCGAACCTCACCCTGAAGCCCGAGCAGACCACCTCCTGGGAGGTGGGGACCGATCTCGGGTTCCTGAACGAGCGTGCCGGGTTCGTACTGACGTACTACCGGAGCCGGACCGAGGACCAGATCCTACCGGTGCAGGTGTCCCGGGCCAGCGGCTACACGGGCCGGGTGCTGAATGCCGGCGCCGTGGAGAACTGGGGCTGGGAGCTGCTCCTGCGGGCCACACCGATCCGCATGGACAACGGCTTCCAGTGGGACATGACGGTCAACTGGAGCACCAATGATTCCGAGGTCACCGATCTGCATGGCGACCTCGAGACGCTGGTGCTCGGCACGTACTGGAGCCTGAACGTCGAGGCACGCCTGGGCGAGCCGTACGGCGCCCTGTACGGCACGCCGTACCGGCGCCAGGATACCGACGGCGACGGCTGCGGCGATGCCGATGGCGCGATGCTGTTGAGCTCTGGCGGCTACCCGCTGCGGGGCACGTGCCGTGAGGTGCTCGGCAACTACAATCCCGACTGGACCGGCGGCATCCAGAACCGGTTCAGCTACGGTCCCTTCGATCTGAGCGTCCTGGTCGACGGCCAGAAGGGCGGGGACATCTTCTCGGTGACGGACATGTTCGGCGAGTACGCCGGCGTGCTCGAGTCGTCGCTGCGCGGTCGGGAGAACGACTGGTGTGATCCGGGCATCGTCCTGGACGGCATTCTGCCGGACGGCTCCCAGAACACCAACACGATCTGCCCGCAGTCGTACTTCGGCTCGCTGTACGGGATCCACGAGGCGGCGATCTTCGACGCGACCTACGTGAAGCTGCGTGAGCTTCGCTTCGGGTACCGGCTCCCGCAGTCGATCGTGGGCATGATCGGCTTCTCGAGCGGGAGCGTCTCGCTGATCGGCCGGAACCTGGCGCTCTACGCTCCGAACATCGACAACATCGACCCGGAGACGGCGTTCGATGCCAGCAACGTGCAGGGCATCGAGTTCGGCCAGCTGCCGACACCGCGCAGCATCGGGTTCTCCCTGACGCTGCGTCCGTAATGGCTCCCGCACTGAGAGAGGCGATCATGATGCGCAAGACAATCCTTGCCCGCGTCGTGCTTCTCGTCGGCCTGGTATGGGCCGTGGGAGCGTGCGACGAAGGGCTTACCGAAGTGAACGACAATCCGAACCAGCCCACGGACGTGCCGGTGGACTTCCTCCTGGCGCAGTCGATCCAGGGCGGTGTCCAGGCCACGTTCGGGGCCGGCCAGATGCTGCAGCACACGTCGATCTGGCCCCAGCATTTCGTCCAGATCCAGTACCCGGATGAGGAGGTCGGCAACGTCCGGGCCGCCCGTATGGAGGGCTACTGGGGCGGCTACTACACCGGCGAGCTCAAGGACATCCAGACCGTCATTGACAAGGGCTCGGAGGCCGGAAACGCCAATGTCCAGGCGGTGGGAATGATCTGGAAGGAGTGGACCTTCCATATCGTCACCGACCTCTGGGGCGACATCCCGTACAGCGAAGCGCTGAACGGCGAGGAGAACTCCTCGCCCGCGTACGACGCCCAGCAGGACGTCTATGCGGGGATGCTGGCCAACCTCGAGACGGCGGTCGGCATGCTGTCCGCCGGCGCGGCCGGCTTCGGCAGCGGCGACATCCTCTACGGCAATGACGCGGGCGCGTGGGAGAAGTTCGCGAACTCGCTCCGGATGCGGCTGGCCATGCGGGTCGGCAACCAGCAGGCCTTCGTGGCCGCGTACAATGCCGGCGGCTTCACGAGCAACGCGGACAACGCGATGCTCGAATACCCCGGCCCTCCGTACGAGAACCCCCTGTACGAGAACTGGCTCGGCCGGGACGACAACGGCATCAGCGCCACCATGGTGGACACGCTGAAGTCGCTGAACGATCCGCGCCTCGAGCTGTACGCCAAGCCGGCGTCGCACGATGGCGAGTATCGCGGCCACCAGAACGGGCGTGAGGACCTGCCCGAGGGCCAGTCGCTGGCCTGGTTCTCCAGGATCAACGACTTCTGGCGCGCCAACGGCGCGGCCACGCCGAGCGCCGTCATGACGCACGCCGAGGTCCTGTTCCTGCAGGCCGAGGCGGCGGCGAAGGGCTGGATCAGCGGCGATCCGGCAGCGCTGTACGAGGCCGGGATCCGTGCCAACATGGAGCTGTACGCGCCCTACGGCCATGCGCCCAGCGCGGACGCCATCGACGCCTACATGGCCCAGGATGAGGTGGCGTACGAGGGTCTGGAGGACATCTACCTCCAGAAGTGGATCGCGCTGTGGATGAACGGCTCGGAGGCGTACGCCGAGTGGCGGCGCACCGGGACCCCCGATCTGGCGATGGGGCCGGACCTCGTCCTGGATCGGATCCCCGTCCGGTTCATGTACCCGGACAGCGAGCAGTCGTTGAACGCGTCCAACCTCCAGGCGGCCGTCAGCCGCCAGGGCGGTGGGCTGGATCTGGTCACGCCCGTGTGGTGGGACCAGGACTGACGCGCGGCTGACCTTCCGGCGATGGAACGCCGGAAGGGTGGCGAAAGAAGCCCCCGGCGCTCTGGCGTCGGGGGCTTCCTTTTCGGCTATGAGCGAAGGAAGAGCAGGATCAGCCCGTGGGCGTACATGTCGTAGCCGGGTCGGTTGCTGACGCCGGACGGGTAGACCTCGACCAGCTCGACGTCCCGGCTCTGGAGCGACTCCAGCACGCAGGTGTCCTGCGTCCGGGTCCCGTCGATGTAGATGAGCGGGTTGGTCTGGGTCATGAACGACGCGTCGTTCCGAAGCGATATCCGGGGGCACGGCCCGCCATCCCGGCGGACCCGCAGACTCGGCACCTTGCCACGCATCGTGTCGAGGATCGTGCCCTGGCCGTCCGTCAGCGCCGCCCCGCTGAGGATGGTGCCGCCGGCCTCGCTTCGGACCGCGTTGGTGGCCCCGCGGTGGGCGCCGCAAGCAGCGAGGACGAGGGGCAGCAGGACGAGGGCGGTCGCCCGCAGCGGGTGGCTCATCGGTCGGGTCATCCTGTTCTCCTGGTCGTTCGAGCGTCGTCTGTACCAGCCCGGGCTCGGCCGCCCGGGAGCTCCTGTGCGAAAGCCCCCGGCCCTACGGCACGGGAGCTATGGTCACCACGATGGCGCCGTGTATGTGCCCCATGCCCAGCCGCTGCGTCGCCTGGGCGGCGTTGAGGAACCGCACCTCCCCGACCAGCGCCGGGTCGATGTGCTGCAGCGCGGCCACGTCCCCCATGTACGTCTCGTCCAGGTAGACCTTGATGGTGGGGATCCCGGGCGTCACTTCGATGTCGAAATCACCCGTGCCACTCGCTTCGCCACGCGGCGTCTCCCGGATGCTGCCGGTACCGCGCGGACGCAGCCACTCGGGACGGAGCGACCGGATGATCGCGTACAGCGTCCCCGCATTCGATTCCTGGACCTGCGCCCGGGTCAGCACGTTCCGCTCGTCCTGTCGGTCCTGTCGCGCACGGAGCGCAGCCCGGCGGGGCCCTACCCGGCCCGTCGGGATGGTGAGGCCCAGCGTGATGCCGACGGCCGCACCGCCCGCCGCCAGCTCTCCC
>CAYMLW010000165.1:0-8985 GCA_964391035.1 uncultured Gemmatimonadaceae bacterium | reverse complement strand
GGACCATCCTGTTGCTGATGGCGGGCGGCATGCTCCTGCTCGCTGGCACCACGACCGTCTGGATGCTGGCCATGGCCTTCTTCTCCCTCAGGCTCCTGGGCCAGGGGGCGATCGGCATCGGTACGCTGACCCTGACGGTCCGGTGGTTCGACCGCCATCGCGGGCGCGCCTTCGCTCTTGTTGCGCTGGGCTACGCGGTGGGGGAGGTGGTGTTCCCCGCGACGATCCCGGGGCTGTTCGACCTGGTGGGTTGGCGCGGGTCCCTGGTGGCATTCGCCGGGGCGTACGCGCTGCTGTTCGCACCGCTCGTCTACCGGGCCAGGGATCCGAGTCCGGAAGAGGTGGCCCGGGAGCGGGGTCTGGAAGCCGAGTGCGCGCCGGCGCCATCCCGGCCGCTGAGCCAGGCGCTGCGGACGCCGGTATTCTACGGGATGACGCTGGTCCAGACCGTCTCCCCGCTCCTCATCACGGCGCTGATCTTCCATCAGGTCGGGGTGTTCGAGTCCCTGGGTCGGAGTGCCGGCGCGGCCGCCCGTTCGATGGTCGGGTTCGGCGCCACCGCCGTGGCCACGACATACCTGGCGGGCTTCCTCGTTGAGCGCGTTCCGGAGCGCGTGGCGATCTCGGTCGCCCTGCTTCCGCTGGGCGGGGGTCTGTTTCTGCTGGCGCTCGCACCCGGCTGGGGGCCGGCGCCGCTGGTGTACGGCGGCCTCCTCGGGGGCTCCGCCGGCGCGCTGAAGATCGCAGGGTCGCTCGTGTGGCCGGCCTACTACGGCCCACGGCACGTGGGGGCCATCAAGGGCGCTGTGACCACGGTCCGCAACGGGGCCACCGCCGCGGGGCCGCCCCTCGCGGCGCTCCTGGCCGGCCCCGGCGACCATTTCGAGCACGTCCTGGTGCCGTTCGCCGCCGTCGCCCTGGCCGCCGCCGTGGCCGTCCTCTTCTTCGGCCCGCCCTCGCCACCAGGGGTTCAGGAAGCGGCGTTTCCGCGGTAATCGGCTTTGAGCCGGCGGATCGACTCGACATCCCCGACGATCGTCAGCCGATCGCCCTCCTGGAGGCGCGTGCGTCCCCGTGGAATGATCACGTCTCCCCGCCGATGGATCATGGCGATGAGGGCCCCCTCCGTCAGCGAGATGTCCCGGACCTCCTTTTCGACGAGGTCGGCGGTTGGCCCGGAGGCCCGAAGCCTGAGCCGGAGGAACCGTTCCTCGTGAATCAGCGTCTCCTTCAGCTCCTGCTCGTTCCCGGCCGCGCGCCAGTCCCGCAGGAACGGCTCCGCTTCCACGCACCGGACGAGCTCGGCCAGGAGCTGGAGGTGCTGCCGCGGATCATCTTCGGGACTCACGAGGAAGAAGATCGCGCGGACATCGGCGGCCCGTTCGCCGTCCTCGTCCTCCGGCATCATGCGCACGGGCTCGCGCGGTCGGACCAGCACGAGGTGGGCGGACTTCAGATTCTCCATGCGCAGGTGCGGGAACGCCACGCCCCTGGCCACCGGTATCAGCCCGGCGCGGGACTCCGCCAGGAACCGCTCTGCTGTGTGATCCACCGGGATCCCCACCTCCTCGGAGAGGCGTGCCGCCACCTGCCAGGCGATGGCCTCGTACTCCGCGGGCTCGTCGTAGTCGAGGACGAGAGCGTGGGCGACCAGCTCTGTGAAGGGGTCGCGCTCGGTATCGGACTCAATGAGGATGTCCCGGAGCTCGCGGTCGAGCCCCAGATCTCTCTGGCGGCCGAGCCGCTCGAAGACGTGGAGGACCGCCCCCTCGCGGGCCATGTGCTCCCGGGCGTAGAAATGGTACCAGAGGAGGGCCGCGCCGACCATGGCGAGGGTGAAGAGGACGGTGAGCCCGCCCATCTCGGTGATCAACCAGAGGGGCGCCAGGGTGCCGACGACCTGCAGCCACGGGTACAGCGGTGCGCTGAAGCCGGGATCGTACCCCTCGATCCGGCTCTCGCGCAGGATGACCACCGCCAGGTTCAGGAAGGCGAAGATCAGGAGCTGAAAGGCGCTCGCCAGCTTGGCCACCGACATCACGTCCAGGACCAGGAGGAGGACGATCATGACGGCGGCGGTGGCCCCGAGGGCCAGGGTAGGCGTATTGAACCGGCCGAGCTCCGAGAACCGGGGCCAGACCACCTTGTCCCTGGCCATGGCAAGGAGGTACCGGGAGGCCGAGAGGATGCCCGCGTTGCCCGTCGACGCGAACGCGGCGATGGCGGCGACCACCACCAGGATCAGCCCGACCTCTCCGGGCAGCCAGTCGAAGAAGACGTCGGCCGCGGTGGCCACGGGGGTCAGGTCCTCCCGTAGGGTGCTCGGCTCCAGCACGGCGACCATCACCAGGACGCCCAGCACGTAGGCGGCGGTGGCCGTCACCAGGGAGAGGGTCATCCCGAGGGGGATGTTCCGGTCCGCATCCTCCACCTCCTCCGCCAGGCTGGCCACCTTCGTCAGCCCGGCGTAGGACACGAAGACCAGCCCGACGGTGGCGGCCAGCCCTTCGAAGCCGAAGGGCAGGAACGGCGTGAGCTGCTCCCGCGCCACGTTTCGAGGGCCGAGAGAGACGATCTCGAAGAACCCCTGAACGAGGAAGAAGCCCAGCACGATTAGGAGGAGGAAGACTAGAATCCGCTGGAGCTGTGCGGTCTCCTTCGCTCCCACGAGGTTGATCAGCGTGAAGAGCACGGTGAGCGCCACGGCTACCGTCTTGATGGGCAGGTCCACGAAGAGGGCTAGGTACGCGCCCATCCCGAGCAGGGCGAACCCGCTCTTCAGGATCAGCGCGATCCAGGTCCCGACGCCGCCCACCGTCCCCACCACCGGCCCGAGGCTGCGGTCGAGGAAGTAGTAGGCCCCGCCGGCCCGCGGCATGGCCGTGGAGAGCTCGGCCATGCTGAGCATGGCGGGCAGCATGAGGAGTCCCGCGATGAGGTAGGCCAGGATCACCGCCGGCCCGGCCTCCGCGGCCGCGAGGCCGGGCAGCAGGAAGAAGCCGGAGCTGAACATGGCGCCTGTGCTGATGGCGAACACGTCCAGGAGCTTCAACTCCTTCTCGAGAGATTCGTCCGGACCCTTCATCGGCATGGGCGTCGGTGTGTGGGGAATCGGTACCAGGCCGGCATGGCGTCTGACACGCGGCGGACCGGCTCGTCCGCTCGCCTATCGGCGTGGCGGGTCCATGATCCAGCGGACCAGGTTCTCCGGTGTGTCGGCGATCCGGCCCGCGATGTGCGCGTCGGCCTCCGCAGGCCCGGGGGCGTACGGGGTCATGCGAGGCTGGTGATGTCCCCCGAGCTCGCCACTTCCACGCCCGCCTGCTCCAGGTCCCGGCGAACCGTCTCGTCCGACGCCGGGTCCACGGGCCGTGTCAGGTCCCACAGGAACACGGCGCGGAAGCCCGCGGCCGCGGCATCCTCCGCGCTCCACTTGGCGCAGATGTCGCGGGCGAGGCCGCACAGGACCACCGTCCGGATCCCGCGCTCCTCCAGATAGCCGGCCAGGCCCGTGGGCGGCCGCTCCCCATCAGGGTCCCAGTTGTTGCGGAACCCGCTATAGGAGTCCGTGGCCGCGTCCGTCCCCTTCCGGATGATGGCGGACACGCGCTCCCAGGGGATCCCCGGGTGGAGCTCGGCGCCCGGCGTGCCCTGGACGCAGTGATCCGGCCAGAGCGTCTGCTCGTGCCCGTGGACCCGGATCACCTCGAGCGGCTCCCGGCCCTCGTGCCGACTGGCGAAGGACACGTGACCCGGCGGGTGCCAGTCCTGCGTGGCGACATAGAGCCCGAACGGGTTCCGCTCCACCAGATCCCGGATCGGCTCCAGGACCTCGTCTCCGTTCTCCACGGCCAGCGCTCCGCCCGGCAGGAAGTCGGGCTGGATGTCCACCAGCAGGAGTGCTGTCGTGGATCGGTCCAGCTCGAGCTCAGCGGTCATGGGTGTGCCTCCTCCGTTTCCAGCCGGACCTCTCTCGTCACCTCGTCCTGCAACGCCTGCAGGCCGGGACTCACGCGCACCGGGAATCCCCCGGCGGGGGCGAGCCCCCGGATGGCCTCGGGAAGCGACCGGATCTGCGACGCGGCGTACGCACGCGCATCGTCGAGGGCGACCCGCCCGGCCTCGAGTCGCCGGCCCTCCCTCATCACCGGTCGCAGCAGCGGCTTCCCCGCTGCCTCCTCGCCGGCCCGGGTGATGGTGTCCCCCACGGCGCGGCCCCCCTCGTACTCACGGTAGACCTGCTTCGGGCCCGGCAGGATCGGCTTTCCGGTAGAGAGCTTCAGGCGGCCCCGGCCGGCATACTCCGTCAGCTTGTAGGCGATGTCCAGCGCGGGGACGTCGGATGACACCCCCATCCCCGTTCCGACGCCGAACCCGTCGATGGGAGCGCCGGCGTCCAGGAGCGAAGCGATCCCGTGCTCGTCCAGGCCGCCGCTGGCGAAGATCTCGACGCCCTCCAGCCCCGCCTCGTCCAGGATCGCACGGGCCCCCTTCGCCAGTCGACCGAGGTCGCCGGAGTCGAGCCGGATGGCCCGGACGCGGAAGTCGGGCCCGAGCTCCCGGGCCAGACGCGTGACCGTCCGGACGCCCTCGATGGTGTCGTACGTGTCCACGAGCAGCACGGTCTCCGGGTACTCGCCCACGAACGCCCGGAACGCCTCCAGCTCCGAGTCGTGGGCCTGCACGTAGCTGTGCGCCATGGTGCCGGTGACCGGGACGCCGTAGACCTGCCCGGCCAGCACGTTGCTCGTGGCGGCCACCCCGGCGATGTGGAACGCACGGGCGGCCTTCAGGCCGGCGTCGACCCCGTGCATGCGGCGCAGGCCGAAGTCGACCACCGGGCGGTGGCCCGCGGCCAGGACCACGCGGGCGGCCTTCGAGGCGAGAGTGGTCTGGAGGTGGACCTGGTTCATCAGGAACGTCTCGACCAGCTGCGCCTCCGGCAGCGGCGCCCTGACCTCGAGGATCGGCTCGTTCGCGAAGAGGGGCGTTCCCTCCGGAACCGCCCGGACCTCACCGGTGAACCGCAGCTGTCCGAGCCACTCCAGGAACCCGGCGTCGAACTCGGGCTGGCGCTCCAGGTACCGCAGCGCCTCCGGGCCGAACCGCAGGCTCTCGAGGTACCGCAGCACGTCGTCCAGGCCGCAGGCGAGGAGGAAGTTGCGCCCGGGAGGCAGCCAGCGGACGAACAGCGAGAAGACGGCGTCGTCGGACATGCCCTCGCGCCAGTACGCCCGGGCCATGGTCAGCTCGTATCGGTCCGTTAGGAGGGCGACGTTGGCGTCGGTCACCCACGCCTGCGTCGGGTTGATCCCGCTCATCGCTCCTCCTCCGCCTGGTCCAGCACCCGCGCGTGCGTCTCGAGGGCGCGGTCGTCGTAGAGGACGAACCGGATCCTGCGAACCCACTCCAGACGCAGAGCCTCCTCGAGGATCGTCCCTATGGCGATCCGGGCGGCGGGCTCCATCGGGTAGCCGAACGCGCCCGTGGAGATGGCGGGGAACGCGATCGACGCAATGTGGTTCTGCTCGGCCAGGCAAAGGGCTTCCCGGTAGCACGATTCGAGCAGCTCGTCGGCCGGCTCGTCCCGGCCGTAGACCGGGCCCAGGCAGTGAATCACGTGGTCGTTGGGAAGCCGATGCCCACTGGTGATCACGGCCTCGCCCGGACGGATGGGCGCGTACTGCCGGCCCTCCTCGGCCAGACCCGGGCCGGCCGCCCGGTGCAGCGCGCCGGCGACTCCGCCGCCGATCCGCAGCTCGGCGTTGGCCGCGTTGACGACGGCATCGAATCCCTCCTGACGCGCGATATCCCCCACCGTCAACTCGATGGTCACAGCGCCCGCTCGCAAAGGTCCATCCTCCTCCCAATGGATGAGATGTGCCCATGCCTCGCATCCCGGTCGGGGCTGGGCGGCCACCGGGTTCGACGCCATTGCAAGCGCCGTACCCGTGCGCGTACCCGGCTGGCTCCGGCAGCCGGGCGAACGAAGTAGGCAGGAAGCCGGTTCACGGCGGTGCCTCGCGGCCGGGCGCGGGCGCGCGACGACGTGAAATGAACCGGCGGGAGCCCCCTCTCCCTGTCAGGTGAATCGTCCGTCGTCGGTCGTGGTGTGGAGCCGTTCGGCCCGGTCCTCGAGCCATCCGATCCGCTCCGCTCGGCGCAGGTCGAACGCCGGCACGAACGGCTTGATGTCCAGGAGCGGAGTGCCATCGAGGACGTCCAGCCCCCGGACCCGAAGCGTGCTTCCTTCGATCCGGACCAGGCGCACCACGGAGATGCCGATGGCGTTCGGGCGGGCGGGGGCACGGGTGGCGAATACGCCGTGTTCTTCGTCGTCGAGGAACGGTCTCACCCGGAGTTCCGGGTGCCCGGCCCTGTGAAAGTGGTAGAGGAGGACTACGTGGGAGAATCCGTCCAGGTCTTCCAGCCCGTCGACGTACGGGGGGAGCACCTCGACCCGACCGGCCACGTCCGTCGCCGCGGCCTGGACCGGGGTGCCGTCGGGCTCTGCGAACGGCGAGTGGATGATGCCGATGGGCTGGAATTCGATGGGATCCATGGCTGTCACGATGTCATGCGATCTTCGCGCGGGAGTACTCGATGACGTCGGCTCGACGGGTGCTGGTGTGCAGGACGGCCGACGCAGGGGACCGGGGAGGGCCTCGCCACGTTTCAGAAGGAAATGCGGGTATACCGCATCAGGTACGCGAGGGCGATCCCGGTCCCGAACCCGATGGCCAGGTTCGTGGTCAATGTCACGCCGAGCATGGCGAGAACCACCGCGAGGTCGTTCGGGCGCTGGACTCGCCGGACCATGAGGGCGAGCTCGATCCCCGCGAAACAGAGCAGGGCACCCAGGACGGCCAGGGGCATCAGGGCGAGCAGGCCCATGCCCCCGGCGCCGAGGAGGAGCGCCCCGACAGCGAAGACCGCGCCGATCATCAGGTTCGAACCGGCCGTCCGCGCCCCGAAGCGGTAGTGGGCGGCGAGCCCACCGGCGCCGTGGCAGAGGGGCATCCCGCCCACCGCCGCCGCGCCCAGGTTGGCCAGCCCCATGGAGACGGCGAGGCCCTTCACGGAACTGCGCCTGGCCGTGTCCTCGCCGAAGTACTCCCGGGTCAGGTCGGCCTGCGCGATCACGGCATTGCCGATGGTCATGGGGAGCTGGGGTAGCGCCAGCGCCGTGAACGCCACCACCAGGTCGCTCGCCGTCGGCATCCCGAAGGGCAGGAGCGTCGGGAGGTGGATGCCCGGGTCGATGACGTCGAGTCCTCGCCATCCCCCCAGCAGGGCCCCGACGCCGAATCCGACGACGACGGTAACGAGCGCCGCGGGCCTGCGCTGGTCGTCGAGGAGGACGAGAATGAGCACCACGGCGGCCAGCCCCAGGATCAGGCTGATCGGCACGGGTCCGAGCGAGCCCACCTCCAGGAACGGCTCGGCGGCGCCCTGCGAACGCTGGAGCTCGCTCGTGCCGAGGATGAACTCGATCCCCTGGACCAGGAGCAACACCCCCGTAGCCAGCTCCACGCCTCGTACGGTGGCGATGGGGACGATCCTGCGAACCAGGGTCAGCGTGCCCGAGAGCCCCAGCGCCAGAAGTAGAAGGGCCATCCAGAAGCCGGCGGCCGTGATCTGGAGGGCCGGCACGGCGCTGGCGATGGCGTACGCCCCGATCACCTTCATGGGCTGGACCGGCACGGTCACACCGAAATACAGTCCCGAGACGATATAGAAGAGGCCGACGCTCAGGAGCAGTCCCGTCGCGTCGAGTCCGTTGATGAGGACCAGGCCAATGGCCAGGGGTAGCAGGGTCCCCAGATCCGCCAGCGAGCCAGCCAGCTCCCGTCGGCCGAAACGAAGTTCCATGTGCGTCCGGGTCCCCTTCTTCCCTGACCGGTACCATCGACGCGGGTCGACGATGGCCGCGCGGCTCAAGCTGACCCGGAGGCGCGGGGTCCGCAAGAAGGGGCTCTCCCGGCCCCGCCCGGGCCACCGCCGGCGGGAGTCTCCCCTCAGCTCCGGACCCGTCTCGCGGCGACGTGGCCGACGAGGCCCGCGGCGAGGAGCGCCAGGCCCACGAGCCAGACCCGGGGGTCGACCCAGAAGGCCAGCCCCAGGCAGCCCACCAGGCCCGCGGCCGGAATCCAACGGGGGAACATGCGGTGATCGGCGGGCAGCCGGAGGGCGGCCAGGTTGGTGATGGCGTAGTAGACCAGGACGGTGAAGGCGCTGAAGGACCAGGTGGTCCGGACGTCGCCAATGAGGGCGATGGCGGCGATGATGAGCCCACAGGCCCACACGGACGCCACAGGGCTGCTCCGCTCCTCGTCCACACGGGCCAGGAAGGCCGGGGCGTCCCGGCGCCGGGCCATGGCCAGCAGCACCCGGGAGAGCCCCAGGACCAGGTTCAGCAGCACCCCGGTCATGGCGGTGACCGCGGCCACGCCCAGGACCCACGCCAACCAGGGCATACCCAGCGCCGCGGCCACCGCCTCCAGCGGCGCGGCGGTCCGCTCGGCCGCGACGCCGAACGCGTCGGCCCCGAGCACGCCCACGCCCACCACCGCCACCCCCAGGTACAGCAGCGAGACCGCGACCATCGTGGTGATGATGGCCGGCGGGATCACCCGCTTCGGCTCCCGCACCTCCTCGCCCAGCGTGGCGATCCGGCCGTAGCCGGTGAACGCCACGAACATGAGGGCGGCGCCGTGCAGGAGCGCGGCGAACCCGCCGTCGCCTTCGGGGATGAAGGGCTCGAACCTGCCGATCCCCTTGGAGGCGACCGTGGGCGCCGCGGCGACGATGAGCAGGACCAGCCCCACCAGCGAGATCCCCACCACCACGGCGTTGCCCCGGTTCGACCGGCGGATGCCCCCGGCCACGAACGCGGTGATGGCCAGGGTGCCAGCCACCGCGACGGCGACGTGCCAGGCGCCGTCGCCGAATCCCAGGAGATCCAGGAGGTAGCCCGAGAAGCCC